>JACCRE010000104.1 GCA_013813775.1 Planctomycetaceae bacterium | reverse complement strand
CGCGGCTCTGATGTCGAGTTGCTCTCAACGGGCGAAGGAAGTCGTTTCGCCGCACGTCGCACGCAACTGCTCAGGCTGCGGCGATAGTCGGCGAGCATCGCGCCGCTGTCGGATCGCGGAATCAGGACCAGATCAAGGCCGATCGGCAATTCATGCTGTTCGAGCCGGAACGCTTCACGAAGCAGCCGCTTCACCCGATTTCGCGCGACGGCTCCGCCGTGCTTCTTCGACACGCTCAATCCCAATCGCGTGACGCCGAGGTCATTGCGCAACGCGAACACGAGCAGATGCTCGTCGCCGGCCTTCACCTTCCCGTCATAGACGACGCGAAACTCAGACGGGCTGCGCAGCTTCTGCCGCTTCGTCAGGCGATAGCGGGGGTCGTCGGTCATTGCGGATCGTCGGCGAGCGTCTGTCGGGCCGGTTCCAGCAGGTCGGCCAGCTCCGGCTCGTCGCCGTAAAGGGTCAGCAGCCCCCGGTAAACCGCGGCGGCATCCTCACGATCGCCATCCCTTTCTAAGGCTTCAGCACGTTCCAGCGCCGACTCGATAAACGCCGATCGGGCCTTCGTGGCTTCGGCCGTCGCCTCTTCGACTTGGTTGAGCATTCGCGCAGCGAGAGCATGTTCGGCGGCGTGAGTCTCGTCACCGCGAGTGACAGCAATCAAGGCCTTCAACGTTTCCGAAGCTGCTGCAACATCGCCGCGATCACGTTGCCGTCGTGCCGTTTGCAGCAGGCGACCGGCCTCGCCTGTGGCCGTCACGGGAGCAGGACGTCGATCAGACATCTTCGTGTCGGAGGATGCTCTTGTCTTCGAAGCTTTGGCGGCGGCACGTTGCTCGTCTTCCCAGTTCTCCACCATCGCGACGAGCGGCTCGGCCTTCTCGCGCCACTCGCCGCCTTCCTCCAGGAGCGGCTTGAGGTGCTTAAGGCGTGCCGTCGTCCAGCCGGGGCCCGCCGGCTCGGCCAGCAAACGTTGGGCATCGGCGAAGTGCGATTCGGGAGTCGGGAGGTTCTGGTACCAGTACCACCCTCCAAGCATCAGCAGCACCAGCAACGCGAGCAGCACCCAGGTGTTATCCAAGAGCTTCTGGACGGGATGCCGTTCCTGCTGCCGCGCGAGCTCCTCGCGCATCAGGGCGTGCATCAAGGTCGCTTCGCCGGGGCCGCGCGGGCCGGCAGGAGTGTTCGGATCGGTGGTGCCGTAGGCCGTGCGGGTGGGCAGATCGCCGGCGTAGTCGTCGGCATGTCCCGACTCATCTTCGTTCGAGAGAATCTCCTGCCCCGTCGGCGGTCCGTGCGAAATGCTCGGGTTTGATCCTTGCGCCCGCATCGGGTCCGACTGAGAGAGCTCGACCTTCTTGATGACCTCTCGCAGCCGCTTGCCCGTGACGTAGGCATCGGAGGGACGCTTGTCAGGGTCTTTCTCAAGGAGTTGCACGACGATCTCTTCGAGCCAGCTTGGGCAGTCGGTCGCGTAGTGTCGCGGACGGTCGTACTGCCCAAACCGATGCTTGTGCAGCACGTCGAGCATCGTTTGACCGGAATAGGGCGGCTTGCCGGCGAGCATCGTGTACAGCACCGCGCCCAGCGAATAGAGATCGCTCTTCTTCGTCGAACGGTGTCCTTGCGCCTGCTCGGGAGACATGAACTCGGCGGTGCCGATGATGCCGCCGGTCTTGGTGAGCCGCGTCGAGGCGAACACCTGCGCCACGCCGAAGTCGGCGAGCTTCACGTTGCCGTCTTTGGAGATGAGCAGGTTCGACGGCTTGAGGTCGCGATGCACGATCCCCGCGTCGTGTGCGGCCTTGAGGGCCGAACAGACCTGCACGCCGTAGTCGATAACCGTCGGCCAGGGCAATCGCCGCTCGCGTCGCAGCAGCGTGAGCAGCGTCTCGCCTTCGACGTATTCCATCGCGTAGTAGTAGGCCTGTCCGTCGCCGCCGTCCTCGCCGACCGAGCCGCTGTCGAACACCTTGACGACGTGCGGGTTGTCGAGCTGCCGCAGGGCCGAGATCTCCCGCTCGAAACGGGCGAGAAAACCTTCTTCGCGAGCGAGGCTCGCCGGCAGCACCTTCACGGCGGCCGTTTGGCCCGTCACCGCGTGCGTGGCGAGGTAGACGGTGCCCATCCCACCCGTGCCGATCTTGCGGTCGATGACGTAGGGGCCGACGCGGTCCATGAGGGTAGAAGTGAGAAGCGAGAAGTGAGAAGGTAGAAGAGACGACAGCAGGTGTCGTCTTTATTCTCACTCCTCGCTTCTCACTTCTCAATTCTGAATGCACGCCGCCCTGCTGATCGCTCACGGTTCCCGCCGGGCCGAAGCCAACGCCGATCTCGTGCGTCTCGCCGAACTCGTGCGGGCCAGCGGACGGTTCGAGATCGTGGAAATCGCCTATCTCGAACTCGCGGAGCCAGACATTCCCGCCAGTGCGCTGCGGTGCGTCGAACGAGGTGCGACGGAGGTGCGAATGCTGCCCTACTTCCTCTCGATGGGCCGCCACGTCGCCGAAGACCTCGACGGCTACCGCCAGGACTTCACCGCGAAGCACCCGCACGTACGGTTCACGCTGTGCCCGCCGTTGGGGCTACATCCGAAGATCGTGGAGGTGGTGATGGAGCGGTTGGAGAGATGCTGAGAGGGGGAAAGGTTGCTTATGTTCCTCACTTCGAACGGCTCTTCATCGTCATGCCGATGTCGCTTTCTTCTTGGTTGTTGTCGCTCGCCGTCACTTGCGTATGCTACGTCCCTATGAGCAATTCCACCAATGAATCGAACGAAGCGAAGTTTATGCTCGCCGACATCCTCAAGGGCACGGATTACGCGCTGACGGTATTCACGAAGGCCGAGATAGACTCCATCGAACTTTTCGCCAAGAACGCAAAGCCCTACCTGTCGTGGAGATATTGTCAAATCTTGTGGACGGCGGGTGTTGAATCAGGCGGCGGCTTGGTCGAGGCGGAGGCCGTTGGGGAACGCGACGCCGCGGAGGACGTCGGGTCACAGTTCGTAACCGTTGAGCAGT
>JACCRE010000091.1 GCA_013813775.1 Planctomycetaceae bacterium | reverse complement strand
GTCCTGGCTTCAGGACCGCGCCGCGTCCGGTCGACCGTCGCCATTCAAACAAATGCCGAAAATGAATTGGGCGAAAGCCCGGTCAATGCCGCGCCGTCTCGGGCGATGCGATCCCCGCTTGCGCCGCGGCCTGCGGGCTTGCGGCATGCGGCTGCGGGTCGGTCGGCTTGAAGATCATCACCATCGCGGCGCCGGCGATCGCCAGCAGCAGGCCGGCGAAGAAACGCCAGTCGGGCAGCGTCTTCACGGGATGGAAGTAGAGCAGGGTCGCGATGGTGTTTACGATCGGGGCGAAGGCGAACACGAGCGGCGGCACGACGAGCGGCCCCCAGGCCTTACCGGCGGCCGTCACCGCGAAGATGACGCAGAGGGCACCCACCGCACCCATCGTTCCGGCCCAGAGACCCCAGCGCACACCGGGACCGCCGAAGTTCGGCACTCCCTTCGCCGTCGGATCCCAGCCGGCGATCCAGATGAGCGCCGCCGGGATCAGCACCGCCGTGAGGAAGTATGCGACGCCCACGAGTAGGAACGCGCGCAGGTTGCTCTTGAGCGCCGTCGCGGCAACGTGGATCGAAGGGACGTAAATTCCCCATGTGAGCGCGGTGCCGGCGATGAACAGCAGAACGACGAGCCACTTGGGCATGAGATTTTCCTGCGAACAGGCGGGAGGTCGGGCGGGCGGGACCGCGAATTGTAGCCACTCGACAGTTCGATGCCCACCGAGGGTCAAGCGTCGCCTTCCGCCGAACAAGAGTCATTGCGGCACGACAACAGGCGCAACGATCGGCGTTTCGGTTCGCATTCCCATGCCCTAGAATCCGCCCTGCTCGCGAGTTCGCTTCTGCCGACCGAGGTGCCGACGTGGCCGATCTCACACCGCCGACTCCGCCCGTGACGCCCGCTCCCGAGGAGCGTTTGGAGCCGTCGAAGGAGCACGGCTCGGGGCGGCTGACGCTTTATATCTGCATCGCGATCGTGCTGGCGATCGCGGTCGCGTGGTTTTTTCCGAAGTTCGCGACGTCGCTGGCGATCGGCGGCGAAGTCTTTCTCAACCTGCTGTTCATGCTCGTCGTGCCGCTCGTGGTGACAAGCGTGATGGGCGGCGTGCTCGGCATGGGCGACGTGCGCAAGCTCGGCGTGCCGGGGCTGGCGACGATCGGCTTCTTTCTCGGCACGACGGCGATCGCGGTGATCATCGGCATCGCCGTCGTCAACATCATTCGTCCGGGCCTGGGGGTTTCGACGGAAACAAGCCGGGCCGACGAACTGAGCGACCGCGAGATCAAAGAGCGCATTCGAGATTCGATCGCCGAGACGGCCGGCGTCAAGCCGAGTGCGATCGCGAAGACGTTTTCGGAACTGCCGACGGATGAAGAACCGTCGGCGGGCACGATCGCCGAGAACCTCGTGCGAATGCTCTTCACGAAGAACCTGATCGCGAGCGCCGCCAACGCCGATCTGCTGCCGTTGATCGCGTTCAGCCTGTTGTTCGCATCGGTGCTGACGACGATGGGGGCGCGTTCCGCCGATCTCAGCCGCCTGATCATGCAGGCGAACGACGCGTTGATGGTCGTGGTGATGCTGCTGATGAAGGTCGCGCCGCTTGGGATCTTCTGCCTCGTCGCCTCACGGTTCGGCGAGGCCGCGCAAAGCGGAAAGCTCGGCGCGCTCTTCGGACAACTCGGCTGGTACATGACGAGCGTGCTGTTCGGGCTGGCGTTGCACTCGCTCGTCGTGCTGCCGCTCTTGTATTGGTTTTTCAGGCGAAAGAATCCGTATGTCTTCATCGGCCACATGGCCGAGTCGCTGCTGACGGCATTCTCGACGGCGAGCAGCACGGCGACGGTGCCCGTGACGCTGGAAGCCGCCGTGACGAAGGCGGGAGTCTCACGGAAGGCCGCCGACTTCGTGATCCCGCTCGGGGCGACGATCAACATGAACGGAACCGCGCTTTACGAAGCGGCGGCGGCGCTGTTCATCGCACAGGCGTTCCAGATCGAGCTGTCGCTCGGGCAACAGATGATCGTCGCCGTGACCGCCACGCTCGCGGCGATCGGGGCGGCCGGCATTCCGGAAGCCGGTCTCGTCACCATGCTCATCGTGTTGACGACCGTCGGCCTGCCCATCGAGGGCACGGCGATCATCGTCGCCGTCGATTGGCTGCTCGACCGATTCCGCACCGCCGTGAACGTGTTCGGAGACTCGGTCGGCGCAGCGGTCGTTGAGGGGACGATTCCCGAAGGTTAGGGGGCCGCCTCAGATTTCGGGTGGGCGAGGCGCTCGAAGGGGTTTTCAACGCTATCGGGTCAGCCGCGTCGCTTCAGTCGCGAGCGAAGAACAGCCAGTCCGTCTGCTCTTCGCCGATCAGGTCGTTCTCGACGGTGACCGGCTCGACGCGAACTTCCCCAAACACGCTCCGCAGCGTATCGGCGAAGGGCGAGCTCTCGGCGTAGGACCAGACGGCAAGCACGCCGCCGGGGGCGAGATGCCGCTTTGCATCATGAAGCCCTGGCGGTGAATAGAACTGCGGTTCCGTATCTGCGAGCCTGTCGTCGGGGGAGTGATCGACATCGATCAGGATCAGGTCGTATGCCTTCTCGGGTGGCTTCGACAGGAACTCGTAGACGTCTCCCTCGGCGACCGCGAGCCGCGGATCGGCTGTGAGTTCGTCCGCGAGCGGTATGAGCCCCCGGTCGAGCCAGTCGATCACCTGCGGCAGATATTCAACGACCATCACCTGTCGCACGCGATCGGAAGCGAGCGCCTGATGGGCCGTGTAACCGAGCCCGAGGCCGCCGATGAGCACCGAAAGATCGTTTCCGGGATGCATCTCGACGGCGATCCGTGCCAAGGCCCGCTCGGACGCGGTCAGGTAACTGCTCATCAGGAACTCGTGGTTCAATGTGACTTCCGTCACGACGGTTCCCGGTTTGCTCAGCAGTTCTCTGCGACGTAAGCAGAGGTCGCCTAATGGAGTCGGCTCGTACGACAGGATCTCGAATCTTGGTGGCGGCATGGGTCTGTCTGAAGAGCGGTTTCGGCCTGCGTGCGAGCTCAGTCAACGACGCGATCCAGAGTGTAAAGCACGACGAGATGCCACACGTTATCGACGACGATCAGCGACCACGGGGCGAATGGAGGCTTCGTGAAGCCTGTCTGCCGCATCACGCGCATCCACCAGAGGATGACATGAGTCCGATCCTGCACGAAGTGCGTCGCCGCGACCACCAGCAGTGCCCACCAAGGCCACCACGTCAGGACGCCGATGGCGACCGTGTAGATGCCGACATGGACCAGGCAGGGCAGAGCCCGAGACTTCTTATTGACAGCCATCCAGTCGGTCTGGAGCAGGTAATCACCGATGAGATGGCCGATGAACCAGTCCAACACCGTCTCCGCAAAAGCGATTCGCCACCTCAGTCATTCTCACGCAGGAGAGAGTGTGACGAATCAACGGAGGCGGAGCCAGCCGCTCCGTTCGGAGCTCCTGTCAGGACTGCGATTCATCATCGTCAGATCGACCGCGGACCCGCCGGCGGTATGCGGTAGGCGTCTGTCCCAGTTCCTTGCGGAAGGTGAACGCCATCTGGCGGTAATCCGCAAAACCGGCCCGCAAGGCGACGGCCTGTGTCGAGAGATCGGTATCAGCGAGTAGCCGGCGGGCGCGCTCCAGGTGCGTACGGCGTACCTCCTCGGCAAGGCCTCAACCGAGGACGGCGCGGCAGCGTCGTTCGAGGGTTCTACGCCAGCGCCACATGACGCACAACATCGGCAACGCGGAGCGGACGATCGGCATTCTCACGAATAAACCGGATCGCGGCAGTCACATACTCATCGTCGATCGCCAGCACTTCCGTGGACCGGCGGGCGTTGACTCCTAACGGCGGAAGCAGGGTCGGCTCGTGAGGTCGCTTCTCGCCGGCTAAAAGACGTTCCAGCAAGGCAACGGCCTCCGCACCGATGCGTTCGGCTGGAACCTGGATGCTCGAGGTCAGTTCGCAATAGAGGTCGTCGTCATCGACGCCGAGCACGGCGACGTCTTCCGGGACGCGGAGGCGAGCACTGCGGCACCCAAGAATGACTTGTACGCCCCACAAGTCGTTCGGAGTGAAAATGCCGACGGGCTTCGGGAGCTTCCGCAACCAATGACGGACATCCTCCAATTCCCAGCGATGACCGTGCGGGTCGAATTCACACCCATCGAGACTCTCGTAACAGACGACGGTGTGTCCGCCCTCACTCAGCGCCTCGCAGAACGATTGCCGACGCTCAACCGAGTAGAGTTGGTGCGGCGGGCCGATGAAGGCGAAGTGGCGCAGCCATCGCGCGAGAAAGTGATCGGCGGCCAGCCGCCCAACGGCGACGTCATCGACACCGATGCTGGGAAGTCGATCGCGCGGGAAAATGGCCGACACGTTCACCAGGGGGCGACGCCACGACGAAAGCGCGTCGACGTCGCGGATCATCTCGACCGCATCCGCGAATACGAGCGGCGGGCCTTCCAGCTCGCGGAAGACAAAGCCGAACGACGGGCCCGTCCCGAGCTGCCCCCGCCGTCGCGAATCATCCACGGTGGCGAAGCGGACCCCGGCGGCCAGGGCATCGACATCACTCTCGAAGAGCTAATTACCGAGTGGCGGCTGATGGCCGACCTTTGCGCGCTCGCCATCCAATGCGATCGCGCCCGCTTCGGCTCGCTCACGTTCCTTGCGGCCGGCGAGCGGATTCGCCTCAAGGGCAACTACGAGTATGACGGACGGAAGGTCTTCGCATTCGACGACGGAGCCCAGCGGAAAACATCGGGCGCGAATGCTTGCAGCCACGAGTGGTGGCATGCCTTCGACGAAAAGAAGAAGAACGAGCAGTTGCGGGCCCACGCGCACATGAAGATGCGGGAGGTCGCGTATTTCCTCAAGCGGCTCGATGATTCCGAGTCGCGCGAGGCGAACGGCAAGACGATTCTCGAAAACTCGCTGATCACGATCTCGACCGAGTCGGGAGACGGCCGGCACAACGACGTCAAACGCGAACTCTCGGGCGTGTTCCACGCCGTCACCGGTGCGAACGGGCGGTTCAAGACCGGCCAGATCCTGGAGGTCGGCGCCGAAGGTCTCGACGTCTACAACACCATTCTCGACGGCATGGGCGTTTCAAGGCGATTGGGCCCGGCGGATCGCGCGGTCACGCTGACGGACAAGATTCGAGCATGAATACCGATCTGTCGGCCGCCGTGCGGTGGTGAGCGACCGCGGTGACGACCACCGCACCGGACCGAAGTCCGCAACGGCGGCGCACCTGGTTTGGCCGTGACCTCGGCGGATGTGCCGCCAAGCGGCATTCCACCCACCGACCGTTGCAGAAGGAAATAAGCCCGTCATCGACGCGGCGACAGAGGTCGCTTTGGGCGGCCCGCCGCTGAGCTTTGTCTTCAGTCGGCAGGTGCCCTTGCGGCCTCGGCGGTTGCCGGTTCCTCGGGCGGCGACACGCCGGCGGCGAGCATCGCGCGACGGATCGCGGCGATCGTCTCGGGTGCCGGCCGAAAGTTGCCGGGGCGATGCCCTTCGGCGATCAGCAGCGGCGTCCAGCCCCACTTGTTCTTGCGGTCCCAGATGCTCACGTCGGCCCCGTTCTCGGCGAGAAGATTCACCAATTCCGCACGGCTTTGGTAAGCCGCGCCGTGCATCGCCGTTTCGCCGTTCTCATCCGCCGCGTTGACGTCGGCACCCAGTTCCAGCAGGACGCGAACGGCCTCCAGCGCCTCTTCCTCCGTTCCCGCTGCTTCGTCGCCGTCTCCCAGCGCCCCGACGCCAGCCGCGGCGAGCAACGGCGTGCAGCCGTCGGCGTTCGGCAACTTTGGATCGGCCCCGAGTGAGATCAGAAGCCGCATCAACGAAACGTCCGAAGCCCGCGCCGCCATCAGGAACGGCGTCGAGCCGGTCGTGGTGAACCGCCCCCGGCCCGATTCCCCTCGTTCGAGCCGCGTGTTCATATCGGCGCCGTGCGCAACGAGTCTCTGGACGAAATCCAGACTGCTGATGCGTCCCGAGCCCATCGGAGGCGGATCGCCGTCGCCCCGGATCGGTTTGCGAACCCAGGTGATGGCGTGCAGCGCCGTGTAACCCAAAGGTCGGGCGTTGGGGTCGGCACCGGCCTCCAGCAAAGCGGCCGCCAATTCAAAATGCCCGTTCACGACCGCCAGGATCAGCGGCGTCGTTCCTTGTTTGTTGTTCTGCGCCGGCCGCATCGCCTCGTTCACGTCGGCACCGGCGGCGAGCAGCTTGCGAACGACATCGATGCGGCCCTCGCGAATCGCGAAGAAGAACGGCGTGAAGCCGGAGGACACCGGCGTGCTGAAATCGGCGCCGGCTTCGATCAACGCGTCGACGACATCGACGTGACCGTCGGCCGCCGCCCACATCAACGCAGTCTGTCCTTTCCGCTCCTTCGCGTTCACCTTGGCTCCGCGCGCGAGGAGGGCTTTGACGGGGCCGAGCCGGCCCGTGCGGGCAGCGGTCATCAGCGCCGTTTCGCCGCCGGGCAGCGAGGCATTGGGATCGGCGCCGGCGTCGAGCAGCAACTCGACGATGTTCGCGTCGCCGTTGGCGCAAGCCAGCGAGAGCGGCATCACTCCGTAGCGATTCGCCGCCTTGGCGTCGGCACCCGCATCGATCAGCCGCTTCGCCGCTTCGACATCATCATGATAGACGGCCCAGTGGAGAGCCGTCATACCGTCGGGTTGCGCGGCGTTCACGTCAGCGCGTGTGGTGCGAAGCGCCTTGATCGCTTCGAAGTTCTTCTTCTCGACGGCATCGGCGAGCGGTGCCTCCGAAGCGGCATCCGCAGCGCCCGCGCCGAGCAGTAGAACAGCCCAGACGCCGAATCGCTTGATGTTAACTGCGATCATTTGAGCGGCGTTTCAGACCGACAGCGGCTTGAAGAGTTCGTCGACCGTTCCGTCGCTGTCGGCGAACGAGTCGAGTCGGACGCCGACTTTGTCGAGCAGCGTCAGGTGCAGATTCGCGAGCGGCGTCGGCTCATCGTAGCGGAGGTGGCGACCGCCGCGCATGTTCCCGGCGGCCCCGCCGGCCACGATGATCGGCAGGTTCGTATGGTTGTGGACGTTCGGGTTGCCCATGCCGCTGCCGTAGAGGTACAGCACGTGGTCGA
Organism: Planctomycetaceae bacterium; assembly: GCA_013813775.1. Lineage (GTDB taxonomy): Bacteria > Planctomycetota > Planctomycetia > Planctomycetales > Planctomycetaceae > JACCRE01. The sequence goes on along the minus strand of JACCRE010000091.1, from coordinate 24,532 downwards.
GCAGCGAGCCGTTTCCCTCCGGCGTGGACTTCAGGCTCTGCAGATACTCCGCGAACAACGACACGTGGAACTGGTTGATTTTGGCGACCTTCGCGATCTTGTCCGGGTCGTTGCCGTGGTGGGTGAGCGGATGATGGGCGTCGGACACGCCGATTTCCGGATAGGTGCGGTTGCTGGTCTCGCGGGCGAGCTGGAAGGTCACGACGCGGGTGATGTCCGCTTGCAGCGCGAGCCGCTGCAAGTCGAACATCAGGCGGGCGTGGTCGGCATAGGCCGCCGGAACGCCGAGGGGTCGGTCGAAATCGGGAAGCGGATTCTCTGACGCCGCTGACTCGGCCTGCTGGATTCTTCGTTCGACGTCGCGGACCGAGTCGAGATACTGGGAGACGCGGTTCCGGTCGCCCGGGCCGAGTGTGCTCTGCAGGCGGGCGAGTTCCTCGGTCACCGAGTCGAGCAGACTCGCCCGCTTCTTGAGCGCCGTGCGGCGGTCGGCGGTGCGGTCGCTTTCACCGAAAAGCGTCTCGAACACGACCCGGGGATGAGCCTCCGCAGGCAGCGGAGTCGTGGGAGACGACCACGAGAGATTGTTCTGATAGACGCAGGCATAGCCGTTGTCGCATTGCCCCACGACCGAAAGCAGGTCCATCGCCAGCTCGAGCGACGGAAGCTGCGTGTCGCGCCCGATCTGGCGGGCGGCGATCTGATCGACCGTCGTGCCGAGGCGGTAATCGGTGCTTTCGGTTCGTTTCGCCTTCGCCGCGCTCAGGAAAGCCGCGTTCGATGTCGCATGCGTGCCGGGATAGGCGTTCCGCAGTTCGAGGTTGGAGATGATCGAGACGTTCTCTCTCACCGCTGCGAGCGGACTGAGGGTCGGTGAGAGTTCATCGAGCGAGTCTTCGCCCGGTGGCGTCCAGCGGGTGATGTCGCAGCCCATCGGCATATAGACGAAGCCCAGGCGTCGCAGCCGCGTCGGACTAGCCGGCGTGTCGGCCAGGGCGGTCATCGACGGAATCATCGCGTCGAGCAGCGGGAGCGCAAATGCGGCTCCCATGCCCCGCAGGAAGGTCCGCCGCGGCAGGTGCTTTTTGGTGATGAACATGCTTGGCTCTCGGTGAATGTCGCGACACTCCAACGCCAGTATGGCACGACGCTCGTGCCGTGACAGCGCGACTTGGAGAGTCGCCCCATAACTATTCCGTCATCCGCATCTGAAACGGCGTGCTCTTCACGATTCCGAAAATGAGCGACGAGAATCGGTAATCGTCGTCCTTCGCGTCGCGCACGATTTGGCGGATGGCCGGAGCGTCGTAAAATTCGATGCCGCGGCCGATCGCGAAGGTCATGAGCTTTTCGGTGAGCGTGCTCACGAAGATCTCCGGCCGAGCGAGCAATGCCTGCTCGAGTCCAGCCACTCCGCTGAAAGCGCTTCCGTCTGGAAGGCCGCCCGAGGCGTCAATCGCGTCCCCCGATTCGACCTCGCGCCAGCGGCCGACGGCGTCGAAGTTCTCCAGCGTCAAACCGACCGGATCCATGAGGTCGTGACACACCGCGCACGAGGCGTCGGCGCGGTGGGCCGCCAACCGTTCGCGCACCGAGAGCCTGGCCGACACGGTGTTGTCTTCCAAGGCGGGCACGTCGGGAGGCGGCGGCGGCGTCGTCGTGCCGACGAGATTCTTCAAGACCCAGTCGCCGCGAATCACCGGCGATGTGCGGGTCGCGTATGAAGTCACTGTCAGGAGACTTCCCTGGCGGAGCAGACCGCCGCGATGGCTGGCTTCGTCGAGTTCGACGCGCCGGAACCGACTGCCGTAGACGTGCGGAATGTCGTAGTGCTTCGCAAGGCGTTCGTTAAGAAGGGCGTCGTTGGCGTCGATCAGCGCGAGCACGCTGCGGTCCTCGCGCAAGACGCTTTCGAAGAAGAGTTCCGTTTCCCGCCGGAACGCCTGCCGCAGGTTGTCGTCGAAATCTGGGAACAGCCGCATGTCGGGAGTGACCGAATCCAGGTTCCGCAGGTAGAGCCACTGCCCGGCGAAGTTCGTGACGAGCGACCTCGATCGCTCGTCGGCCAGCATGCGTCGCACCTGCCGTTCGAGTATCTCGGGCCGACTCAATTCACGTCGTTCGGCGAGGTGGAGCAATTCGTCGTCCGGGATGCTGCTCCAGAGAAAGAACGACAGCCGCGATGCGAGTTCGAGATCGCTGATCCGGTAGGCCGTCCCCGGCGGCACTCCGGCCGGATCTCGCTCGATGCGGAACAGGAATTGAGGGTTCACCAGCACGGCACTGAGCGCCGTTTCGATGCCGCCCTCGAAGCCGTTCTCCTCACGTCCTTGCCGGAAGAACGCCAGCGGCGTCACCAGATCCTCCTCGACGATCGGACGGCGATACGCCCGGCGCATCAGCTTCGAAAGAATGCGTCTGGCGCACTCGTCTTCGTCATTGGGGCCTGTCGGCTTGCAGACCAAGAGTCGACGCCGACTCGCGGTGTCGCCGGGGCCGGTGGCGTGATACGGCCCTGTGATCGATACCTCGTAGACGGCCGGGCCGATGCGGGGATGCCGGTAGTAATTGAAGTGGACGTTGAGCGGCTGCCGCTCGGTTTCGAGCAGGGAAGACGGCTTCTTCAAGAACGTCACGCCGATCTTGTGCGCGCCCGCCGTCGCCGGCAAGCGGACCTTCAGATTGGCGTCGATGGCCTCGTTGCTTTCGCCTTTGCCGGGCGGTTTGACGGTGAACAGCTCCACCCGCTCTCGATCCAACGAGACTTCCAACTCGTGAGGCTCCCGAAGTCCTTCGATCTCCTCGTTGCGATCTCGCATCAATCGAACCTGGACCTCGTAGTCTCCGTCTTGCGGAAAGTTGTAGGAAATCAGCGTTCCGCCGCGCGTGCCGATCGGCAGTCCCTCGACGTGCGAGTCCTGCGTCACGTCGGGACGAATCCGGATCGTCTCGCCCGCAGGCGATTCCGAAGCGCCGCCGATCGCGAGCCGGCTCAGCTTCTGTGCGGCGGAGACGTAGCGATTCAATAGCGTCGGCGAGAGATCGGTGACGGTGATGTTGTCGAACCCGTGGCTCGACTCGTCCGGCGGCAACAGCGGCGTGACGTCGATCTCCAGATCGAGCAGGTCGCGTATCGCGTTCTGGTACTCCGTGCGATTCAGCCGCCGCAGCGACTCCGTGCGGCCCGGGTTAGGATGTTCGGCCGCGATGCGATCCAGCGACGATGCCAGTCGGGAGACGACTTCGTCGTAGCTGCGTTCGTCTGGCCGCGGCATTTCAGGCGGCGGCATCTGACGCGAAGCGAGTTTCCGGATAACCTGCTCCCAGATTTCGGGGCGCTGATGCACTTCTTCGGCCGACAAGACATCGAACGAGAGCCCTGACATGGCCTCCTGACCGCTGTGGCAGTCGACGCAGTGCTGCTTGAGGAAGCGCACGACGGTCGTGCCGTCTGGAGCGACCGCCGGAGCAGCCGAACGCCCGGCTGGTTCCTGGGCCCGGCAGACGCCTGCCGAGGCGGCGAGGAGCAGGATCGGCGTCCAACGGCGGAGCCGCTCCGCATACCGGCTCATTGGCACCGACTCCTTAAGGCAGGTCATGTCTGGTCTCTGGTCTCAACATAATAGCGACGAGCTCACCACCACGTCATTGCGGCGGTGCTGAGCCGACGGACTTGCGTCGCCGGTCAATGTAGGACTTGAACTCCCACCGATCTTTCCACTGCGCGAGATACGGAGCGTACGCCGGGGCGTCGTACCAGAAGATCGATTCGGGGTCCGGAGGCGAAACATTGCCGCTGGGATAGTCGCGGCCGGCGAAGCTCGCATCGACACCGTCGTTCCAGGCAAGCAACTCCCGCTTCATTCGTGAAAAGACATCGGGGTGTTCGCCGCTCACGTCGCGTGACTCCTGTGGATCGGCCGAAAGGTCGTAGAGTTGGAAACCGTCTTTTCGGCGGTCGTTACTGAGGAGCTTATAACGGTTGTCGATCAACGCCACCTGCTGGCCGAACCGAAACGGGATGGGCTGATCACGCTCGCCGATCTCGGCGGTCAGCAGCGGCTTGAGGCTGATGCCGTCGAGCGGCTTAACGAAGACGTCGGCGGGTAGGCCGACGATGTCGGCCACGGTCGGAAACAGATCCATCGTGCAGGCTGGATGGTCGGTCACGCGCGGCCGGACGACCGACGGCCACTCGATGATGCCTGGGACACGCAAGCCGCCTTCGTAGACCGAGCCTTTGTTGCCGCTCAGTCCGCCGACCGTGTCGGGCTTGATCCCAGGCAGACCGCCGTTGTCGCTGCAGAACACGAGGAGAGTGTTGTCGGCGATGTCGAACTCGCGCAGCTTCATTCGCAGCGTGCCGACAGCTCGATCCATCGCGACCAGTTCGCCGTGATGATTGGTCGAGGCTTCGTCGAGCTCTTGGAAATGCGACTTGTCCTTTGGCAAAGCTTTGAACGGGCTGTGCGGCGTGCCGAACCAGACGACGGCAAACATTGCCGTGCCACCGCCGCGATGCTTGTCGAGGAACTTCACCGCCTGATCAACCGCGATTTCGGACGAGTCGCCACTCAACTGTTCGATCTCGCCCCCGCGGCTCATCAGCGGATCGACGTCATAGAAATTTGTCACCGACACCCATTCGTCGAAGCCGAATGCGCCGGGACTGCGCGGGTCGTCTCGCAGGATCGGTGCACCGGGCCCCTTGAACCCGTTGAGATGCCACTTGCCGAAGTGTCCGGTCACATATCCGGCGGCCTTCAGTGCCTGGGCGACGGTCTTCTCCTGCAATCTCAGCGCATAGCCGTGCGTCAGCACGCCGGTGCGATCCGGTGACCGTCCCGTGAGCACGCTGGCACGTGTCGGCGAGCAGACCGGGCAGCCGGCGTAGAACCGTTCGAACCGCAGCCCGTTTGCCGCCATGGCATCGAGGCTGGGCGTCTCGAGTACCGGATGCTGCCGATACCCCGTCTGCCCCCAGCCCATGTCGTCGGCCATCACGAAGATGATGTTGGGCTTCGCCTCCTCAGCAGCGGTTGCCTCAGCAGCGGTTGCCTCAGCAGCGGTTGCCACGGTGGAGGCCCACCACAGCGAAACCGCCGCTGCCAAGAGCCGTTTCAACGCCTGATTCGAGAGCGGGTGTGACTCGTGGGTTCGGACCACCGCTGTTCCCTTTGCGATTGAGCCTTCGATTGCCGATGCCGCGGTCACGGCGGCATTCCGCGAGGCGCGATGTCGACGATGCCGACGTCGACCACTTCAGTCAGCGTTGCCCGTTTGCCGACTCCGCGACTGGCTTGCCTCGCGCTTCGCTTTGGCCGGGGCTTCGCCTTGCGGTTGCTTGGCGAGAGACTCTTGAGCAAGTTCGATGAAGGAGTCCGTCTGACGTTGCCAGACCTGTTCCAGTTCCTGCACTTGTTCGGGCATGCGAGACGCCAGGTCGTGCTGTTCGGCGCGATCGGTCCTGAGGTCGTACAACTCCCAGGGATCGCCTTTGGCGGCGACGAGCTTCCAGTCGCCGACGCGGACCGCGCGATTGCCTTCGTGGAGCCACCATAGGCTGTCGCGCTCGATGGTCACATCGCTGGCCAGCGCCGGTACGAGGCTCCGGCCGGGCGCTGTGGGGAGCGGTTCACCGTTCCACGCGTTGGGCGGCTCAACCCCCGCCACTTCCAGCACCGTCGGCACGATGTCGATCACGTGTGCGGGGGTGTGCCGCAATTCATTCCTGGCGGCGATGCCCTGCGGCCAATGCACGATCAGCGGCGTGCCGATGCCGCCTTCGTGCACCCAGGTCTTGTGGCGGCGGAACGGCGTGTTGGCAGCGCTGGAGAAGCCCGGACCGAGGCACAGGTACGTCGCCGCGCTGCCGGGAGCCGCGGCGGGATCATGACCGCCGTCCCGGACCATGATTTCCGCGCTCGCCCCATTATCGGAGGCAAAGAAAAGCAGGGTGTTCTCATACGCGCCCATGGCCTTCAATTGCGCAAGGAGCCGACCAACCTCCTGATCCAGGCGATCGATCATCGCGGCGTGAATGGCCATCTTCGTCGCCTGCAAGCGACGCTGCTCGTCGGTCAGATCACTCCAGGGAAGCGGACGATCCACCTCGCCCGAGCCGAGCTGCTTGATCGCATCCGGAAAGGCATACGGCGGCCCGACGTCGGTCTCCAACGCCGAGAGCGTCGTCGTCACCAGCCCCGTCTGCTTTTGCCGGGCGCACCGCGCCTCCCGCATGGTCTCCCAGCCCGCAAGGTACGTGTCGCGATACTTGGCGATGTCTTCCGGCAGGGCCTGCAGCGGAAAGTGTGGGGCGATGAACGGGACGTAGTGGAAGAACGGCTTGTCCGCGTGGTTCGCTGCATGGTCCTTGAGGCAGTCGACGGCGTGATCGACCGTCGCGGTCGTCGTGTAGTAGCCCGTTTCGTCCGCCGGAACCTGCACCGGCATGTCGTCAATCAAGTTGCCTGCGGCGGTGAAATAGTTCCCCTGGTTCCGCACATCCAGCGAGCGATCGAATCCGCTCGCCAGGACCGGGCCATCGATGTGCCACTTGCCGCTGTGATAGCTGCGGTATCCGGCGGGCTTGAGGAGTTCGGGCAACAGCCTCGCCCATGCTGGACGCGCACCACGCCCGCCCCCGCCGAGGTTCGGCAAAGCATCGCGACGCACCTGCTGCGCATAGTAGCCCGACAGTAACGCCGCCCGCGTCGGCCAGCAGCGGGCGGTGTTGTAGAACTGCGTGAACCGCAGGCCGTTCCGAGCCAGAGCGTCGAGATGCGGCGTGTCGATCTCTCCGCCATAGGAACCGAGATCCGAAAAGCCCATGTCGTCCGCCAGAAGAAGGACGACATTCGGCGGTGTCGCGACCGCCGGCGATGGGGAACGATTCTCGGAGACCGGCTGGTCCGCCGCCCGCAAGCACACGTCCGGAACCAGCAGCAATAGTCCAACACATATCAGCGTTCGCATCTTGATCCTCTCGTCGGGGAGCGTTCGAGGCGTCGATTTACAGCAGGCGCGCCGGGAGGTCGAAGAGCCGCGCGATCATTTTCCCCCATCACCGCTTCGCAGGCGCCGCATTGATTCTGGCGGAAACGTCCATCTCCTCGTCGAGCTCATCTCGCGAGAGGTCAGGAGGCGAAAAGGTCGTCCACGACCCGCCCGTGCACATCGGTGAGTCTGAAGTCTCGGCCGGCGTAGCGATAGGTGAGTCGCTCGTGATCGAGGCCGAGCAAACGAAGTATGGTCGCGTGCAGGTCGTGGATATGCACTTTGTTCTCTGAAGCATAGTAGCCGTACTCGTCGGTGGATCCGTAGCGGAAGCCGCCCTTCACGCCGCCGCCGGCCAGCCACATGGTGAAGCCTTCCGGATTGTGGTCGCGACCATCGCCGCCTTGCGCGGTGGGGGTGCGGCCGAACTCGCCGCCCCACCACACGAGAGTGTCTTCGAGCAGGCCGCGTGACTTGAGATCGGTCAGCAGTCCGGCGATCGGCTTATCGACTTCGCGAGCGTTCTTCTCGTGGCCGTTTTTCAAATCGCCATGCTGGTCCCACTGCACGTTCGAGTCGCTGTGCGTCACCTGAATGAATCGCACGCCGCGCTCCGCGAATCGCCGAGCCAACAGACACATTCGTCCGAAGTTCGCCGTCGTGGGTTCGTCGAGCCCGTACAGCGCCTGCGTCGCGGCTGATTCTTCGGAGAGGTTTTCGACGTCCGGCATTTCGCTTTGCATACGGAAGGCGAGCTCGAAAGACTCGATTCTCGCTTCGAGCGAAGGCTCCGGGCCGCTCTGCGAAAGATGAGCGAGGTTCATTGCTCGCAATTTGTCGAGCTGCAGCCGCTGGGCCGTCTCCGACAGGCTTGCGTTTGCGATGTACTTCACGCGAGCGCGTTCGGACGGCACGCTGGCGTCGCCGAGCGACGTCCCTTGATATGACGCCGGCAGGAATGCCGAGCCCCAGTTGTTGACGCCGCCATGCGCCAGCGTCGGGCAGATCGTCACGAACGCCGGCAGGTTCTGGTTCTCGGCGCCGAGCCCGTAGCTCACCCACGAGCCCACACTCGGACGTACGAACGTGTCGCTGCCGGTGTGCAGCTTGAGCACCGCTCCCCCATGCGCCGCGTTCGTGCCGTGCAACGAGTGAATCAAACACAGATCGTCGACGCACTTGGCCGTTTCGGGAAACAGGTCGCTGACCCATAGCCCGCTTTGGCCGTACTGCCGGAACTTCCAGGGAGATCGCAGAAGATTTCCCGTGGGCGCGAATTGGACCCTCGGTTTGTCGAAGGGAAGCGGCTTGCCGTCATCGCGGTCAAGCCGCGGCTTCGGATCGAAGGTATCAACGTGCGACGGGCCGCCCTTCATGAACAGAAAGATGATTCTCTTCGCACGAGGTGCGAAATGCGGAAGCTTCGTCGCGAACGGTCCCTCAGAAGACGACGCCGCCGCGTCATCGGCGAGCAACGAGGCGCACGCAAGCGAGCCGAACCCGACGGCCGAGCGTCGCAGGATTTCGCGGCGAGAGACGGGGAAGTTCACGGCGGACCTTAGTGAGAGCCTTCAGATTGAATCGGAATCATCTCTACCTGACGTAGACGAACTCGTTTGCCGAGAGCATGACCTGGCAAAACGCGGTCCACGCATTCGAAGCGACCGCTTCACTTGGATCGCGGACCTCATCGATGCGGCTTAGAAACTCCAGACCCGCTGCGACTTCATCCGAAGTGGCGTCGCGACCGAAGGCGATCCGGTACAAGCGGCGGACCCGCGACGCATCGTCGGAGCCGGGTTCCGCAAGCCGCTCGGCGAGTGCGGCAGCGGCGTCGGCGACGAACTCGCTGTTCATCATCAGGAGTGCTTGCGGCGCAGTGGTCGTCACGGAGCGATCCCCGCTCGAAACCGCGGGGTCGGGAAAATCGAGCAATCCGAGGACATCATAAACGTGATTTCGAACGACCGGCAAATAAACCGCCCTCCGAAGCGTCATATAGGTCGTCGCATCTTTTGACGTATGGTCGAAGAAATAGTCCCTGTTCTTCATCGCGAGCAATGAGCCGCCCATCGTCCTGTCGAGCCGCCGGCTCACCGCGAGCAGCGCGTCGCGAACTTCTTCGGCGTCGAGTCTGCGCAGCGGCATCCGGCTCAAGAGTCGATTGTCCGGGTCCAGTTCGGCGGATCGCGGACTTGGACGGTCCGACTGGCGATACGTGCTCGACAACAGGATCGTCCGGTGGAGCCACTTGATCGAACCGCCCTCTTCGACGAAACGGCGAGCGAGCCAGTCGAGTAGTTCCGGATGCGTCGGCTGCTCGCCAAGCAGTCCGAAATTGTCTGGAGTGCGAGTGATTCCATCCCCGAAATGCCAGCGCCAGATGCGATTCACGATCACACGGCCCGTCAGCGGATGATCATCGTGCGTGAGCCACTTCGCGAGTTCACCGCGGCCACTTTGATTCGCCGGGAACGCGGGCGCCGGCAGGGTCGTGAACACTTCCGGCATACGTCGAGGGACAACGTCGCCTAGCTTGAGATGACTACCGCGAAGATGCACCGCGACGTCTTCGACGGTTCCCTCAGAGACTCCCATCGCCGAAGGAAGCTCCGGCGGTGACTTCTCAATTTCGATCAAGTCCTTCCGTAACTTTTCCAGAGTCGCCTTCGACTCCGCCGGGTAGAGGGCTTCTCGCTCTGTCGGCGTGGACGGGACAGCGATGCCCGACGCGGTCAGCTGTGCGTCGGCCCGCTCGACGAACATCGACAACGCGAGTTGGGCCTTTGCTTTTTGTTGCTCGTGCGCTTCGAGCCGCGTTCGCGTTTCATCGCTCGGCAGCACGTTCTCGTGCCAGCGTGCGACCTTGGCGAACGTCTCCATCGTGCGGGTGCTTTTGAAGATCCCGGCCAGAGCGTAGTAATCGGCAGTCGAGATCGGATCAAACTTGTGGTCGTGGCAGCGGGCACAGCCGAACGTCATGCCAAGGAACACCCGCCCGACGGTATCGAGCTGTTCGTCGACGATGTCCATCTCCATCTTCTGGGCGTCGACTTCCGCCAGTACTTTTGGGCCGAGAGCGAGAAAACCCGTGGCGATCAGGTTCTCGCGATGCGCAGCAGCGTCAGATGTCGCGAGCAGGTCGCCGGCGATCTGCTCGGTCAGGAAGCGGTCGTACGGCTTGTCGCTGTTGAACGCCGCGACTACGTAATCGCGGTACCGCCACGCGTTGCCATGCGCGACGTTCTCGTCGAGGCCGTTGCTGTCGGCATAGCGGGCTACGTCGAGCCAGTGCCGGCCCCAGCGTTCGCCGTACGCGGGCGAGGCGAGCAAACGATCCACGAGCCGTTCATAGGCATCGGCACGTTTATCCCGGAGAAACGATTCCACGTCTTCCGGCGTCGGCGGCAGTCCCGTCAGATCGAACGTCACTCGACGGAGAAGCATCTGTCGATCGGCTGGTCCTGCCGGAGCCAAACCCTCGGTCTCCAACTTCAAGAGGATGAAACGGTCGAGGCTCGAGCAGGGCCAAGCCGCATCGTTCACGTCCGGCACGGCGGGACGAGTGACTGGCTGAAATGCCCAGTGACTCGATCGGTCTTCAGCGAGCAATCCTGTCTTCGAAGGGATGACCGCTCCGGTCGCAATCCAGCGGGTCAGGACGCCGATCTCGCGCTCATCGAGTGGATCGCCCGCGTCTTCAGGCGGCATCGCCGAGACGTCGGCCTCGCGTCGAATCGCGCGAATCAGCAAACTCTCCTCGGGTCGTCCGGCGACGAACAACGCCCCGGTTTCGCCGCCGTTGAGAAGTCCGTCGCGGGTGTCGAGCCGCAGCCCCGACCATTGCTGCTTCGAACCGTGGCACTCGTAACACCGGGAGGCGAGGAGTGGTCGGACTTCCTTTTCAAAGAAGACGATCTGAGCATCGTCGGCGGAAGTCGCATCGGCCGCTGGATCGCCAGCGAGCGCAACCGCCGCCAACGTTTCGGCGACGATGAGAGCGACCAACACCTTTTGAAGCATTGAGGTCCGCAGCAAAATTGACCCTCGGCCTTCAGTGCGAATTGTCTGCTTCCGTATATCTAACCCGCGACAGAGTCGATTTTGCAACGTTCATAGGAAGGCTCATCGGGCAACGGCGGCTTCGCGGTCGGTTGGCCGGCCGATTCGCAAGTTCCGGTTTCGAGTGGCGCGGTTCAGGTGAAAAAGACTCGCTCGGCGGTTCCTCGCAGCATCCACGCCTTGTCCGAGGCCGTCAGAAAATCGAGCCGATCCCGAATCAGCGCAATCGAGTCGGCGTAGGTGTGGCCTTCCTGCACCTGATAGGGACAGTCGCTGGCCCACATCAGTCGCTCGACCCCGAAGACGTCGCGAAGCCGGCGGATGAGCGGCGCCAAATCGAGGTAAGGTGCCTGTTTCTTGCCGAGCGCGTAGAACGCCGACGTCTTGACGAACGTGTGCTTGAAGTCGGCCAGCCGCAACAGATTGTCGACGTCTTCCGAATCGGCCGGGCCGCGCATGCCGATCCGTGCGAAATGATCGATGACCACCTTCGTGTCGGGATACCGTTCGCACATCTGCCGGACGGCCGGCAACGAGTCCGGATCGGCGAGAAGGCACATCGCCTGACCCGTGTCGGCGGCGCACGCCCACATCGCTTGCATCGAAGGCGATTCAAGCCATGACTCGGCGGAACGTTTGTCGGCATAGAGCCGGAAGCCGCGGACGCCTAGCCGTGCCAGTCGCCGCATCTCGTCGCACGCTCCCGGCTTGGAGTCGTCGATCACCGCGACGCCGCGAAACGTCTCGGGAGACTCCGCGATCGCATCGAGCATGTAACGATTGTCGAAGCCGTAGAAGATCATCTGAATCAGGACGATTCGATCGACCTTCTGCGGTCGGCAATGGACCAACAGTTCCTTCGGCGTGAAGCTTCGCGGCACCATCTTTTCACGTGCGAAGCCTTCCACGAGCGGATAACGTTCGACATCGGGCGTCCACACATGCACGTGGGCATCGATGAGATGATCGAGAACCACTTCAGACGGGATTTCCGCCGCTCTCGTCCGCGTCACCAGACTCGGGGCCAGCGCGCCCAGAGCGGCCGTTTGGAGAAACGAGCGACGCGACAGGTCGGGCTGGTGAGGTTCGTTCGTCATGGATGATTCCAGGTCGGCGGATCGAAACGCAAAATGAACTCGCGATAGAACGAGAAGGCCTTTTCGACCTGGTCGATCTCCACATATTCCACTGCGGCGTGGGCCTGGTCGATGCTGCCGGGACCGATGATGAGGCTGGGAACTCCTTGTCGCGACAGCTTGCTGGCGTCGCTTCCAAAGGGGACTCCCGCCGGCGTGCCGTCCAGACCCATTTCACTGAGCAGTTCGGATGCGAGCCGGGCCGGCGCGGAGTCGCTCGGCGTTTCCAGCGCATCGTCGATCAGCATCGGTGGCTCCATGACGGCATCGAGATCCCGGTGGCTGGCGGCGAGAGCGGTCAGGAGAGACTGATAGCCGGCCAGCACCGCATCGGCGCTTTCGCCTGGCAGCAACCGGCGGTCGATCACGATGGCGCACTCATCGGGCACAAAATTCACTTGCCGGCCTCCATGAATCAGACCGACATTGCATGTCGCCGGCCCCAGCAAGGGATGGCTCGTGGAGGCAAGTCTTCGATGCTCCTCGTCGATCGCCAGCACGACACGAGCCATGTGCGTGATGGCGTTCACGCCCAGGTGTGGCTTCGAACTGTGCGCGGCGCGGCCGCGCACGATGATCCGCCAACGCAGTACGCCCTTGCTCGCGACGACGACCCGCATTTGCGTCGGCTCCGCCACGATGGCCGCGTCGGCCGTGAGCCCTTCGCAAAGCTCGACCACGCCGCGAAAGGAATGTTCTTCGTCGACGACGGCGGCGAGCCAGACGTCGCAAGGTGGCCGGCGTCGTTCCGCGTGTAACGCAGCGAGCGCGTGCATCATCGCCGCCAGCCCCGCTTTCGTATCACACGAGCCGCGGCCGTGGAGCTTGCCGTTCTCGATTCGAGGCTCGAAAGGAGGCACCGTCATGCCCTTCGCCGAAACGGTGTCCATGTGCGCCTCGAGGATGATCCGGCGTGTCGGATCTCGTCCCGGCACGCGCGCGATGACGTTGGGGCGTCCCGCGAAGACCTCCTGTTCCCGCACTTCGATTCCGCGACGTTCAAAGAAATCGAAGATCCAGGTCGCGATCTCGCGTTCGCCGGGCCCGTCCTCGTATGCGGAATTCACGCTGTTGATCCGCACGAGTGCGGCAAGCGTGTCGATCACGTCGGACGCCATGAGGATCTCGCTGCCGCTTCGTGGATTCACTGTCGACCTTCGTTGTTGTTCGCCAGACGGCGATTTCAGGTTGGCGAGGGTCTGCGGCAATTCCATTCAAGCGGGGCGATCTTGGGAAGCAGGAACAAATACGCGAACACTCCTACGACGAGCATGACGGAAGCCGCCGTGAACGCGAGTGAAAAAGATCCGGTCTCCTTCACGATCCAGCCGGTGAGCGCCGGGGAGGCGACGCCTCCCATGTTTCCGATGGCGTTTTGCAGGCCGCTCCACTGGCCGGCTGCCTGCGGACCGGCCAGTGTTTGCGTCACGGCCCAGGCGTTCGAGCTGTAGAAGCCCAGTGATGCGCACGCGAGGATGAGCAGGGCGATGCAAGACGTGTCACTGGGTGCGATCGATGCGGCATAGAGAAACGCGGCGCAAAACAGCAATCCCGCGATCAAAAAGCTCTTGCGAACGAGCGTCGGCGTCGAGCCGTTCGCGATCCAGCGATCCGAGAGCCAGCCGCCGAGCACCGACGTCGCCGCCATCGCCCAGAACGGCAGCGAACCAAAGACGGCCATCGCTTCCTTCGAGAAGCCTCGTTCTTCTTCGAGATACGCGGGCAGCCAGGAGACGAGAAAGTACCAGGCATAACCCAAACAGAAGAATCCGAGCGAAGTTCCCCACACCTCTCGGCGCACGAGCAGTTGCGCGAATCCCACTCGCGAACGCTCGCCCGTGTCGTCGGGAGTTGAATCGGTTCGCGAACGATGTGACGGAGCCAACGCGATCCACGGCACCAGCCACATCAGGCTGGCGATGCCGAGGATCAGAAACATGGCCCGCCAGCCCCAGTAAGCGACGATCAGTCCGCCCAACAGCATGCTCGACGCAGGGCCGATCTTGGAGCCGGCATCGACGAGCGCATTCGCGAATCCGCGGCGATGCTCGGCGAAGTTTTCCACGATGACCCGCGACGTGGCCGGGAAAGCCACGCTTTCGCCGGCTCCGAGCATCAGCCTCAACGCCACGAACGCCGTGAAGCCGCCCACGACGCCCATCGCCAGCGTCGCCAACGACCAGATCAGGAACCCGCCGGCGTAAACCCATTTCACGTCGAACCGGTCCACCATCCAGCCGGCCGCGAGCTGACACAGGGCATAGCTCCAGAAGAACGCCGAAAACAGCAGGCCCATTTGCGCCGAGTCGAGATCGAACTCCAGCGAGAGTTCCGTCTTCGCCACCGACAAACTGCCGCGGTCGATGTAGTTAATGCCGACCGCGAGCACGAGCAGGGCGAGCAGAACGACGGGGCGGGCGGTGCGCATCGTGTGGTGCTCAAAACGTCTCGCAACGAGACTGACCCGAAGCTCCGGCTCATGAAAACAAGACAGTCACTCTCTCGGCAGTGCGTCAGAGAAGCCACGTCGCGCCGCACGCGGTGCCGTCCCTTTAGATCGACTCCGAGATGAGATGAGCACGCACGAAATCTTCATCGAGTGTCACGCCGAGACCTGGTCGGTCGGGCACCTCGATGAAGCCGTCGATCGCCTGGACCTTTTCATGCGTCAGTTCGTGCCGGAGCGGCGAATCCTCGACGCAGTCTTCGAAGAGAAATGCGTCGCCGTAGGTGCTGAGCCAGTGAAGGCTCGCCGCGACGGTCACGGGACTTGTGTAGCAGTGGTTGCAAAGCCGCGCGCCGATTTCCTCGATGCGTTGACGTAAATAGGCCGCGTCGGTGAAGCCGTTTCGCGAAAGGTCGATCTGATAAACGTCGAGGCAGCGGCCGTCGATCAACGGGCGGAACGATTGCCGTCCGCATTCTTCTTCGCCCGCCGCGATCGGGACAGGCGAACGGTCGCGAAGCCAGCGGTAGCCTTCGTAGTCATCGGGACGGAGCGGCTCTTCGAGCCACGCGATGCGGTGTTCGGCGAACGCGTTCGCCCGGTTGAGTGCCGTGCGAGCGTCCCAGACGCAGCCGGCGTCGATGAGGAGCGTGCCATCGTCTCCCAGGCCCCGCCGCGCACCGGCGACGAGCTCCCGGTCGAGCCGCTCGCTCTGGCCCATCGGTTCCCAGCCGAACTTCACCGCCCGGTAGCCCGCCTCGCGCCAGCGGCTCGCGATGGCCGCCGTTTCATCACCGTCGCGGCCGAACAGGATCGACGCATAGGCCAAAATGCGATCGTGCCGCTTGCCGCCGAGCAGCCGGTGAATCGGTTCGCCGAAGTGCTTGCCTTTGATGTCCCAGAGAGCCATATCGATGGCTGCCATGGCCGTGACGGTGACCGAACGTCGCCCGCAATACATCGTTTTACGGTACATCTCCTCCCAGAGCCGTTCCGTTTCGAGCGGGTTCTGGCCGATCAGCATTCGCCGAAGTCCGGTGGCGACGTTATGGCTGAAGGGAGCGTCGATGACGGCTTTGACCATCTCGGGAGAGGAGTCTGCCTCGCCGATGCCTTCAAGCCCTGTATCGGTCCGCACGCGCACCAGGACCGAGTCCTGGCTGCTCGCGGTCTTGGCCTCGACCTGCGGGATGCGCAGGATTTGACAAGCGATCTGAGTGATCTTCACCGGCGAGTCCGCAAATAGAGTGAGCGAAGAATTGAAACGCCTCTACAAGAGTTCTTTCCCGACCACCACGACGTGCTGGCCGCGTGACACGGGTGCTCCCCAGGCCTGGGCCAGCAGCACGCCATCGACACCGGCAACCGCCGGCCAGGGTGGCATGTCGATGTGATCGAAGTCGTGCAGAAGTCCCACCGCGTCACCGCGACGAACCGACGTGCCGCATTCGACGAGCGACTCGTAATGTCCGTCGAAGGGGGCCACGGTGAAGCACGCGCGATCCACGATCTCAAGTTTTCGTTGCGTTCCCTTGCGATGGTGTCCGATCCGCTCGATTTCACCTCGCAGTTGCCCGTGGTGAATCGCAGCCGCCCTCACGCCGTGCTTGGCACAGCGAACTCCCTCCGAGTTCACGGCGCGGCCCCAGCCCAGTTCCGTTCCGACGGTGATCTTTCCGAGCCGCTCGGCGTCGCTCGGCAGCAGGCCCGGCGTCGAATTCTGATAGACCATGACACACGGGGTGCCGAACCAGCGGGCGGTTTCCTCAACCTCGCGGGCGAGGGCGGGGTCGTCGACCTGATGGAAGCTCGCGCACAACGCGAAGCGAGCCACGTCGCCGCCCGAATGCAGATCCAGAACGACATGCACGCGCGGCCAAAGAGTCTCCCGCACGAACGCGGCGATGCGATGCGTGATGCCGGAGAGAGCCGGCGTTACGCCCGCGCCCTCGACGAAGGCGCGATTCAAGTTCACCCGATCGTCGGTCGTGCTCTCACGTGTTCCGGCGCGAAAGGCCGAGGGGTTCAGCACCGGGATCAGGATGATGCGACCTCGAACGTCTTCGAGCTGAATTTCCCGTAACAGATGCTTCAGCGCGACCGGTCCCTCGTACTCATTGCCGTGATTGGAGCCGAAAGCGACCAGTCCTCGTTCCGACTCGGCCTCCGGCCCCACCCAGACGGACAGTGGGATCAAGTGGTCGCCCCAGACGCTGTCATGCTCCAGCGCGACCCAGTAGTCGCGTCGCCCCGGAGAATCGAGATCGAGTTCGTTGGTCCGAGCGACAACGCGGGGCAAGGGTGTGGTCCAGCGTAAGGGATGGGCGGCTGATCAAGCGACGATGTCGTGCAAAACGCGGCCGTGGACGTCAGTCAGGCGAAAGTCGCGCCCGGCGTAGCGGTAGGTCAGCCGTTCGTGATCAAAACCCAGCAGGTGCAGAATCGTCGCGTGCAGGTCGTGCACGCTGACCGGGGTTTCGGCGGCCTTGAAGCCGAATTCGTCGGTGGTGCCGTAGGTCGTTCCGCCTCGGATGCCGCCGCCCGCCATCCAGACGGTGAACCCGTAATGATTGTGGTCGCGGCCGAGTTTGGCGAGGCCGTCGCCGCCGAGTTCGACGGTGGGGGTGCGTCCGAACTCGCCTCCCCAGATGACGAGAGTCTCGTCGAGCATGCCGCGCTGCTTCAGATCCGTCAGGAGCGCGGCCACAGGTTGATCAAGTTGGCCGGCGAGCGTGCGGTGCTGCTTTTCGATCTGCTCGTGGTTGTCCCAGGGCTGTCCCGCGCCGTGCCAAAGCTGCACGTACCGCACGCCCCGATCCAGCAACCGACGGCCGATCAGCGTTTGTCGGCCGTGAACTCCGTCGCCATACATCTCCTGGATATGCTTCGGCTCATGAGAGACGTCGAACGCCTCAGCGGCCTCGATCTGCATCCGGAAGGCGAGTTCGAAGGACTGGATGCGAGCATCGAGCCGAGGGTCGAGCCGGTTTTCGCGATGCTCGGTGTTGAGTGCTCGCAGCAAGTCGAGCTGGCGGCGCTGCATTTCCGTCGTGGCGTGCGGACTGCGAATGTTTTCGATCAGCCGTTCGATCTGCTGGTGCTGCGTATCGACGAAGGTGCCCTGAAACGCACCCGGCAAAAAGCCCGCCTGCCAGTTCTCGGCATCTTTGATAGGGTAACCGCCCGGACACATGGCGACGAAGCCCGGCAGGTTGCGGTTCTCTGCACCGAGGCCGTAGAGCGCCCACGAGCCGACGCTCGGCCGAGGCTGCACCGAGTCGCCGCAGTTCATCAGCATGAGTGACGGTTCGTGATTCGGAACCTGCGCGTACATCGAGCGAATGACGGCGATGTCGTCGATGTGTCGAGCGGTCTGCGAGAAGATCTCGCTGACCTCGATTCCGCTCTGGCCGTAGCGCTCGAACTTGAACGGCGACGGGAACGCCGCGCCCGTCTTCCGCTCGGTGGTGAGCGTCTGCGGCAGCGGGCGTCCTGCGTACGTCTGAAGGGCCGGTTTGGGGTCAAAAGTGTCGACGTGACTCGGGCCACCGTTGAGGAAGAAGTGCACGACCCGCTTTGCACGAGGCGCGAAATGCGGTCGCCGGGCGGAAAGTGGATCGGAATCGCCGTCGCTGGCCTGCGAGGCATGAAGTTCTCCTTGGTCGGCGAAGACTCCCGCCAAACCGAGCATCCCGAGTCCGATGCCCGATCGTTGGAGCAGGTCGCGGCGCGTCAGCCAGGATTCATTCACGCCTTGATCCCGCATCGAAAGAGGAAAAGTTCAGTCCACGAAGAAGAGTTCATTCGAAACGAGCAGCGCCTGAGCTAGCTGCTCCCACGGATCGAGCAGTGCTTCGCGCGGCCCGACGAAGTCGCTCTCGGCATTCCATTCGACGGCCATCGCGGTCTCCTCGTCTCGCGATACGGCGTCAGCGGCGACCGAGACGCGGATGTGGGGAGACCAAAGGAACTGATCGTTGTTCAGGTTCGCGTTGTAGTCGACGACGAAGTCCAGCGTATCACCCGTATGCACTTCAACGGCGTCAACGTCCAATCGGTGTCTCTCCTTGTGCACCAGAACCGAAGCCAGCTGACCGTGCCGGCTCGACAGGATGCGGCAGCGAATACCGTCGCCCGCGGCCACCTCGTGGACCGCCAACGATCGGATCGATACTTTCATCTCTCGGGAGGCAGTCCAGCGGCGGACGGCCGCGTGCGCGAGGTCATTACCTGCGTGACCGCCCTTCGCGGTGAGCTGGACCCATCCCAGGGCCGCGTCCGGCCATTGCGGCCCTCCTTGCCATGCCGCACCGGTGAAGTGCGGCAACGAAGTGAAGTTCTTGAGATGCCCGGTTTCGTCGTCCGGCTCTCCGAAGCCATACGACCATGCTGAAGCGCCAGGCGGTGCGGCAGGTTGCATCGGCGCGGCATCGGCGGATGCAAGGAACGCCAAGCCCGCTTCCCGTTGCGACCGGGTGGGTTCTCGCTGGAACGCCGCCGCGAAGAGTCGATGCAGTCGGACATCCACTGCCGCGTCTTCCGGCTCAGCTGCGATTCGTTTCGCAAGTGTCCGGGCACGGCTTGCGACAAAAGGATGGTTCAGCGCGAACAACGCCTGTTGCGGCACCGTCGTTTCGGACCGCTGCGGGGAATGCAGGTCCGGGTTCGCAAAATCGAAGACGCGAAGCGCTCCCGGCAAGAACTGGCGATCGATCAGGCCGTAGAGGGATCGTCGCAGCCCATGCGAAGCCGCCGGAAACGCTTCTGCCGGTTTGCCACCCATCGTGCGATCCAACTCTCCGGAAGCCGCGAGCAGCGAGTCGCGTATTTCCTCAAAGCCCAGCCGACGCGCATTCATCCGCCAGAGCAGCCTGTTCTCGAGGTCGATCTGCTGGGCGCGATTTCGCTCCACGGCGTCCGCGGAGCCAGTGGAACTCTGCCGGTAGACCTCCGAAAGCATGATCTGCCGGTGCAGCGCCTTGGTGCTCCAGTCGTTTGCGATGAAATCCGTCGCCAGCCAGTCGAGCAGTTCGGGATGGGTCGGAGGTTCCGCCCGCAAGCCGAAGTCGCTCGGTGTGCGTACGAGTCCTTCGCCGAAGTGGTGTCTCCAGACCCGGTTCACCCAGACCCTGGCGGTGAGCGGATTGTCGAGAGCGATGATCGCTTCAGCGAGTTCGAGCCGTCCGCTGCCGTGTAAGAAGGGCGGGGATTCGTCTCCTGCGATGACGCTGAGAAACCGCCGCGGCACTTGGTTGCCAAGGTTGGCCGCGCTTCCTCTGCGAAAGACCCGGGGGGTCACAGGATGCTCGCGGTCGGCGAGGATCACCGCGTGCGGCGCCGACGCGGGTGACTGAAGCAGCCAGCGGTCGACCTCGCCTTGCAGGCGCCACAGCTCGACAACTGCCTGTGAATCAAAGAAGAACTCGACGTTGACGAGGGGTTCATCCGGAACGACGCACGGCGATTGCGGACCGTAGAGCACCAGCCGCAATTGCTCGTCGGCGGGGTCGGGAAGCGACTGCGGCACCGGCAACTGCTCTCGCTCGGCCGCCTCCCGAAGGGCCTGCCATCGCCGATCGATCTCGCTGAAGACCCGTCCGTAACGGTCAGCGACGTCGCGTGCCGATGCCGGCGGCTCGGCAAACGCCTGTTTGATCCGCGGGTTCATGCGCAGCGACGCGTCGGCCGAAGCGAGCCGCCGGGCGACTTCAACGGCCCCTGTCGGGAACTCATCATCCCCGAGCGCCGCGAACGCGAACCATGGCTGGAAGACCGGGTCTTGCGACTTCGCCGCGTCGGCCAGATATGCAGCCCAGCGACGCAAGCTGGCGGGGATCAGATCGTCCTTCGACAACACCACGTCGAAACCTTCGGCCGGATAGCGATCCAACTCCTGTTGCGCGAAGAGATAATCGGCAAGATGTTCGCGGACGCGGCGTGCCGCCTCATCACGATGGCTCGCGAGCGCCTCTGCGAAAGTTTGCTCTCGCTTGTTCAATTCCGCTTCGAATTCGGGCGTGGGAGAGGGTGCGCCCTGCGTTCGAGGAATTGCGACCGGCCTCTCAACGCAGCTCCTGAAGACGCCGTAGAGCGAGTAATAATCCGCGGTCGGGATCGGGTCGTATTTATGATCGTGGCAGCGTGCGCAGCTGACGGTCAGACCCATCAAGCCCCGCGTCACGAGATCGATGCGATCATCCATGATGTCGGGTGTCACACCGAGGAATCGCCGACCGAGCGTGAGGAATCCCATGGCGGCCAAATCTCGCGGCTCCGCATTTTTCGCTTGGTCGGCGGCAAGCTGGAGCAGCAAGAAGCGGTCATACGGAAGGTCGCGATTCGTGGCATCGACGACCCAATCGCGATAGTTCGAAGCATGCACGAAGAAACGTTCTTCGCGACCGTAGACGTAACCTTTCGTATCGGAGTATCGGGCGACGTCGAGCCACTTCCGTCCCCACTGCTCTCCGTGATGCGGTGAAGCCAGCAGGCGGTCGATCAAACGCTCGTATGCGACGGCAGAGTCATCTTTGATGAACTTCTCGACCTCCTCAGACGTCGGGGGGAGTCCAGTGAGATCGTAAGTCGCCCGTCGAATCAGAGTCCTACGATCCGCAGGCGGCGACAGGCCAAGCCCCTTCGCCTCCAACTCGCGGGTGATGAATTGATCGATCGGCGTCCGGCACCGGCTCATGTCCCCCGCATCAGGCGGCGAGGGCTGACGAACTGGCTGAAAGGCCCAATGACCTCGAGCGACCTCGGCGGATTCATCCGCACTCGCTGCCGGACCCAGACCCGGCCAAGCCGCACCGTCGGAAATCCATTGTCGAATCGCCTCGATATTTCGTGGCGTCAACCGATCCCCTGCGTCGGCGGGAGGCATCCGCAGTTCGTCGTCTTTGTCTGAGATCCGCCGGAGCAGTTCGCTCTCGTCGGGCCGCCCCGGTACGACGGTCGGGCCGGTGTCTCCGCCCCTGATGGCCGCTAACCGCGAATCGAGACGCAGCCCCCCATTCCGCTCTTTTGATCCGTGGCAGCCGACGCAGCTTTCCACGAGCAGCGGGCGAATCTCCTTTTCGAAGAACTCGTCGGCCTCCGAGGTGGTCCGCGGCTCGACCGCGATCGCCTTAAAGCAACACGCGGCGTGCAGCGCCACAGAGATCAGAATGACCTGAGTGATGGTGCCGCGACGACGGACTTGGGCCGATGTCTTCTCTCGCGCGACATGCACCGTGGCTCGCCGGCTGCGCAGCATGAACTGGCTCAGAAGCTGTTGTGTAGAGCGCGGTGCGTATCACATCAACGGAACCCGATTCTTCACAATCAAGTGAGCAGCGTCAACATTCGCGGTCGTTTCAGGCTCGCGGCGAGATGCGGAAGCATGTCATTCGCAGATCTTGCGAGAGCTCATTCCAACCTCTCTCGATCTCACTGGGGCAACCCCGCTCGTCGCCCGTTTTGTCTCCCCGCCGTAGTTATTCCACAAATCATCCAACTCACGCTCGCTGTTCCTATGGCCGTCAGCGGTGAGGGGTTTCCATGTGAGACTTCTAGGTCAGGATCGCTTTCACCGGATGTTGTTCTTCCACGCCGGTCAGGCGAACGTCGAGTCCCTGGTGCTGAACCGTGAGAAACTTGTGGTTGATTCCCAGGCAGTGCAGGACCGTCGCATTCAGATCGTTGACGTGGACCGGGTCCGCGGCGATGTTGTAACTGAACTCATCCGTTTCGCCGTGGACGACGCCTCCTTTCACGCCGCCGCCGGCCAGCCAGACGCTAAAGCAGCGAGGATGATGATCCCGGCCGTAGTTGGTGTCCGTGAGCGTTCCCTGCGAGTACACCGTGCGGCCGAATTCGCCGCCCCAGACGATGAGCGTGTCTTCGAGGAGTCCCCGCTGCTTGAGATCTTGAACGAGCGCTGCCGAGGCTTGATCGGTGTCTCGGCACTGCTTCGAGATTTCTTCGGGGAGGTTCGAGTGCTGGTCCCAGCCCATGTGATAGAGCTGAATGAAGCGGACGTCCTGTTCGGCCATGCGCCGGGCCAGCAGACAGTTTCGGGCATAGCTGCCGGGCTTGTGAACGTCCGGGCCATACATGTCCAGGACGTGTTGTGGTTCGTTCGAGATGTCGGTCATCTCGGGAACCGCCGATTGCATGCGGAAGGCGAGTTCCGCCTGCTCGATCCGCGTGAGCACCTCGGGATCGGAAGTCCGCTCGAAGCCGATGCGATTGAGCGAGGCGATGTCGTCCAGCATCCGGCGGCGTAGCTCAGGCGACTGTCCGTTCGGCGTTTGCAGATACAGGACAGGATCGCTTCGGCGGCGGCAATGCGCTGATCAAAATCAGTCAATCGCTCCTGGTCCTCCGAAGTGGGCAACGAGATCAAAGGCGGCACGTTGCCGCGGGTCTCCGGATACACTCCGCGCTCGTCGATGCTGTTGAAGAAGCCGTAGAACCGATAGAACTCCTTCTGCGTGATGGGATCATATTTGTGGTCGTGACAGCGAGCGCAGCCCAGGGTGAGACCTAAAAAGCCGATCGATGTCGTTTCGACGCGGTCGATGGTGTTTTCAACGCGCCATTCTTCGTCGATAGAGCCGAATTCGGTGACGGTGCGGTTATTACGGTGAAATCCCGTCGCCACCAGTTGTGATCGCTCTGAATTGGGAAGCAGATCACCAGCGGTCTGTTCGATCACGAACTGATCGAAGGGCATGTTCCTATTGAACGCTTCGATCACCCAATCACGCCAAGGCCACTGTTCGCGCCGAAAGTCGTTCTGATAGCCGTTGCTGTCGGCGAAGCGCGCCGCTTGCAGCCATCCGGTGGCCAACTGCTCGCCGAAGCGGGGCGAACTCAGCAATCGATCAACCACTCTCTCAAATGCCTCCGGAGATTCGTCTTCCAGAAAAGCGTCGACCTCGTCCAGCGTCGGCGGGAGGCCCGTCAGGTCGAATGTCACCCGTCGGATCAACATCTCACGTGACGCTGGCGCCGAAGGATTCAGCCCTTCCGCTTCAAGTCGGGCGAGCACGAACCGGTCGATCCTGTTCCGCGCCCAGGCTTCATCCTCGATGACGGGGGCGCCTGGCAATTGCGGGGGAATGAACGCCCAATGAGGCTGCCACTCGGCTCCCTCATCGATCCACCGCGTCAGCAACTTGATTTCCGCTGGAGAGAGCGACTTTCCCGAGTCCGCCGGAGGCATGCGGAGATCGGGGTCAGTGGAGGTGATTCTCGCGATCAGTTCGCTGGCATCGGGATCGCCAGACACGATCGCATACTCTTTGGCGCTCTCTTCCTCGTCGAGCCGCAGATCGGCCTGGCGCTGCTTCTCATCCGGACCATGACAGGCCACACAGCGGTCGAACAGCAGACCGCGGATATCGCGGTTGAATTGGGTCGGCTTCTCGGCCGCCGGAGCGACCAGCGTCGCGGATACGAAGACGGCCGCCCATCCCCCAACCGTTGCTAACCTTCTGATGGAACGCGGGGCGTCGGTCATGTGACTCCTTGTCAGCAACTGTCATCACGAGTGCTTGCACTTTAGCACCCCCTCGAGCCACCTGCACACATAGCCGCCTACCCACAGCGGTTCCTCATCGCACCCGCGAGCAAATAGACCTGGCCGTTGTATCCCAGAGCCGTGAGCCGTCCGTCGTTCCGAAATCGCAGGTTGTTGATGTTCGGCAGCCGCAGCGGCAATTCTTCGACGACGATCCCCGGCATGAGGGGCGCGATGCATCATCGGCGATGCACGCGGTCGGCAACGAGAATCCCCAAACGGCGATGAAAGCGATCGAGACGATGAACAAGAATGGAACTCGCATGAAACGCACCCCAGCAAACGAAGAGCGATCGTCGACGATCGTCAGCTCAAATCTGTCAACGA
>JACCRE010000068.1 GCA_013813775.1 Planctomycetaceae bacterium | reverse complement strand
CCGACGCCGTGCTGCTGGGAGCCGTCGGCGGCCCGAAGTGGGATGATCCAACCGCGAAAGTTCGTCCCGAACAAGGGCTCCTGCGCATCCGCAAGGAACTTGGGCTGTTCGCGAACCTGCGGCCGATTCGGGTCGTTCCGGCGCTCTTGTCGGCGTCGCCCCTGCGGCGCGAGATCGTCGAGGGAACCGACATCCTGTTCTTCCGCGAGCTGACCGGCGGAATCTATTTTGGGCCCTCCGGCCGGAAGATGATCGACGGCGAAGAGGCGGCCTTCAACGAAATGGTCTATCGCGTCTCGGAGGTTGAACGCATCGTTCGCGCCGCCGCCAAGGCCGCTCGGACTCGCCGCAAGAAACTGACGAGCGTCGACAAGGCGAACGTGCTCGAAGTCAGCCGTCTGTGGAGGACTGTCACGACGCGGGTCGTGCGGGACGAGTTCCCCGACGTGACCCTCGAACATGTCCTCGTCGATGCGATGGCGATGCACCTCTTGTCGCGACCGCGAGACTTTGATGTCGTCGTCACCGGTAATCTGTTCGGCGATATTCTGACCGATGAAGCCTCGATGCTGCCCGGTTCACTCGGACTCTTGCCCTCGGCGTCGCTCGGCACGCCCGGGCCGGGACTCTATGAGCCGATCCACGGCTCGGCACCCGACATCGCCGGCAAAGGCATCGCCAACCCGTTGGCGACGATCCTCGCCGCCGCAATGCTGCTGCGGCATTCCTTGAAGCTCGAAGCCGAAGCCGTCGCGATCGAGCAGGCCGTCGATGCCGTGCTCGGCCAAGGCCACCGCACCGCCGATATCGCCGCCGGCGGAGACCGCATCAACACCGATGCGATGGGAACGATCGTCGTCGACGCCGTGGCCAAAGTGTAGAAGCCGTTTCAACCGCCTCTACTCAACGCAGTGTGGCACGGCACTCCGTGTCGTGATCCTGTATCCACCACGATCAGTTGTGATTGCGACTCGGAGAGTCGCACCACTCTGAGGCCGCGACTTCGTCACTCCGCGACGAGGTAATGCACGCCGAAGTAGTCGAGCGGATCGGTCCAGACGGTCTCGACTCGCCAGCCGGCGCGATTCGCTAGTCCGGCGAACGCTTCGCGGCTGTACTTGTATGAGTTTTCGGTGTGGATCGTTTCGCCGGTCGCGAAGCGGAACTGCGTACCGTCCACCTCGGCGACCTGTTCGGTCTGGCTGACGAGGTGCATCTCGACGCGGCTGTCGTCGGCGTTGAAGATCGCACGATGCTCGAAAGCGTCGAGGTCGAACGAGCCGTCGAACTCGCGATTGATCCGTTCGAGCAGGTTGAGGTTAAACGCGGCCGTCACGCCGGCCGCGTCGTCGTAGGCGGGCTCCAGCACGTGAGGCGACTTCAACAGATCCACGCCGATCAACAAGCCACCGCCCGGTCGTGCGATCTCGGCCATGCCCGTGAGCAATGCAATCGCGTCGGCGGGACCGAAATTACCGATCGTCGATCCCGGAAAGAACAGCACCCGCGGCCGGCCGTCGAGACGCGGCACACGGAACGGTTTCGTGAAGTCGGCACAGACGGGGCGAACCGTCAGCCGTGGATACGCCGCCTTCAACTGCCACGCCGATCGCAACAGATGGCTGTCGCAGATATCGACGGGCACGTACGCGGCAAGATCCTCCAGCCGATCGAGCAGCAGCCGCGTTTTCGTGCTGCTACCGCTGCCGTATTCGACGAGCACGGCGCCGGGCGGCATGGTCTCGCCGATCGCGTCGAGATGCTCGTCGAGGATCGCCGTTTCGGTGCGAGTAGGATAGTACTCGGGCTGTTCGCAGATTTCGTCGAAGAGTTCCGAGCCGCGCGCGTCGTAAAAGTACTTGCAGGGCAACGTCTTTTGCGGCTTCGACAACCCCTCCAGCACGTCCGCCAGAAACTCGCCTGCGGCCTTGTCGCGTCGGACCGTCGTGGCGGCTCGTCGGCGCGTCGGGTCAGCGGAAGTTCGCACGGTACTCATCTGGCGGCTTTCGTATGCCGCTCCGCTGCAAGCGGCCCGGCACGGAATCGTTCCGACGCGGGCCGTCCTTCGACCCTCTACATCAGTTATCAGTTGAAGATTGTAGCGCGTGATTCAGGCGGAACATCGCGAAGTCTCGAAAGATCGGGGAGGCCCCGTACTTTTCTGCATTGCTCGCCCGAACAGTCACCGCCCATGGCATGCACGAAAAAACTTGCCACCGGCGGTCTTGAGGCCCATCTTGCGGTTGTCAGGTGTTTACCGTCACCCGGAAGTCCGCGCAATTTCGACGAACGGGCCAAGAAAGTGAAACCTCCGGCAGTTCGCGGTCGACCATGGCGGCTTTACCACCAACGGGATGTTCGTTCAGAACGCGAGCCTGGGGTTCAAGGACTGCTCCGACGGCCTCTCCAAACACCTTGCTGCTCGGAGAGATTTCCGCACCACACCTCGTCACGAATCCCGTGCCCTGGCGATTTAGTTGGCGCGCCTGGACGCAAGGTTCTTCGGGCACGGGCGGCGCCTCGGCGTCTTACGGCTCAAAGAACATCAAGTGGCCGATCGCAAGTTACTCGGGCTACGGCAACCGACGACTCCCGAGCGTCTTTTCAACGACGTGCGGTTCAGCAGCAATCACACCGGCGGTACTCAGTTCCTGATGGGCGATGGGCGCGTGATCTTCGTCTCCGCGAACATCAACATGCCGGTCTACCTCGCCGCCGCGTCGCGTAACGGCGGCGAGGCGCTGCAGATCGAATAAGGGGCCGAAACCCAACTCCCCTCTCCCTGGGAGAGGGGTCGGGGGTGAGGGGATCAGGTGGACGCCGTTCGTCGCGTGCGCCCCTTCTCTCGGCGACGGCGTTGTGCAAGACAGGACGACGCGGCAGGGCGTCCCCTCACCCAGTTCCCCTCTCCCGAGGGAGAGGGGAACTGGATTCGTCACCGGGATCAAGGTCTTATGAGAGCCTCTCAGGCTTATGTCGGCGTGCAGCGTCCGCTGCACGCCGTCTTTTCGCCGTCTTTTCACAGTTGAGGAACTGAAACCGATTCCTTCGACGATTTGCACTCTATGAAAATCAATATGCGCGGGATGGGACGGCCGACGATGCGTCTAAGGTTTTGTGCTCCATCCATGGCGATCGTCGCTTCATTGGCGATCGGCTGCGGCTCGGACGTTGACCGGCGGGACGTCTCTGGCGAAGTCACCTTCGCGGGCCAGCCCATCGCCTTCGGGCAGATCATGTTCATGCCCGAATCGAAGGAGAAACTCGCGCCCACCGGCGAGGCCGAGATCGTCGACGGCCGATTCGATACGAGCTCACCGGGAGGGCGGGGCATTATTCCGGGCTCGCATCAGGTACGAGTCACGGCCTACGCGGAACGGCCCCCCGAGTCGTCGGACGACGAAACCGCGCCTTCGCTGGCGCCCCCACCGTTGTTCGCCGGGTATGCGTTCAAAGCCGATGTCAAGCCGGTGAGAATGCCTTCGACGTTCCTGCATCCGCGAAGGGTCACGGGCTGGGAAACGCTGAACCCGCGCGACGCTCCAACGATCCATAAGCGATCGTGCACCTTTGCCGAGGGTGGCCTGGTGAGGTAACCTTTCTGGTAGAGGTTCCGCAAAGTGACGGCGAACATGACCCCGGGGAGCGCCTCGTGAGGCTGTTGACGATCGCAAAGACGTTCGGCGGCACGATCGCTCGATGCGAATGCGGCATGGTGTGCGTCATCGTCGCCGTCGTCGCATGTTTCAGCGGTGTTCCGGCATCGGCCGCCGAGCCTGAGCCGGGGCTGGCTCTCTTCCGCGAGAAGATCGAGCCGTTGTTGCGCGAGCGGTGCTTCGAGTGCCACAGTCATGACGCCGGCGACGCCAGCGGCGGGTTGATGCTCGATTCGAAGGCGGGGTGGCAGGTCGGCGGCGATACCGGGCCGTCGATCGTGCCCGGCAAGCCCGACGAAAGCCCACTGGTTCGCGCCGTCCGTTACGCCGATCCCAATCTCGAGATGCCGCCCGACGGGAAGCTGTCGGAGGCCGAGGTCGCGGCGATCACCGAGTGGGTGCGGCTCGGGGCGCCTGATCCGCGCGGCGGCGATCCGATTCAGAAGAGCGGCGGCATCGATCTCAAAGCCGGCCGCGAATTCTGGTCCTATCAGCCGATTGCCGATCCAGCGCTCCCCAAGGTCGCCGATGAAAGCTGGCCGACCAACGAGATCGATCACTTCGTGCTCGCGAAGCTCGAAGCCGCCGGACTGCGCCCCGCGGAGGACGCCGACCGCGCCACCCTCGCTCGACGCCTCTATTTCGACCTCACCGGCCTGCCTCCCACGCCGGAAGAGATCGACGCCTTCGTTCTCGATTCCGATCCTCGCGCTTACGAGAAGCTCGTCGATGACTTGCTCGCGCGTCGCTCGTTCGGCGAGCGCTGGGGGCGGCACTGGCTCGACATCGCCCGATTCGCCGAATCGGTCACGCTGCGCGGCCTGATCTTCAAGGAAGCCTGGCGGTATCGCGACTATGTGATCGACGCCTTCGATCGGGATTTGCCGTTTGACGAGTTAGTTCGAGAGCAAATTGCTGGAGATCTGCTTTCGTCGTCTTCACGCGAGGACAGAACGCGAAAGCTCGTCGCGACGACGTATCTGATGCTCGGGAATACGAATCTCGAAGAGCAGGACAAGACGCAACTGCGCATGGACTTCGTCGACGAGCAGCTCGACGTGATCACGAAGGGCTTTCTCGCCCAGACCGTGACCTGCGCCCGCTGCCACGATCACAAGTTCGATCCGATCCCCACACGCGACTACTACGCGTTGGCCGGCATCCTGCGGAGCGTCAAGTGTCTCGAAGACGCCAACGTCTCCGGCTGGGTCGAAGTGCCGTTGCCGGCCGCGCCCGAAATCGAGCGCGCGGTCGCGAAGTACGATGCCGAAGTCAAAAACCTCGCCGAACGGATCAAGGTCGCGAAGGCGAGCCTGCCGAAAGTGAGAGCCGCCAGGAATCGTGGCCCGATCGCGATCGCCGACGTTCCCGGCATCGTCGTCGATGACGAACAGGCGATGAAGGTCGGCGAGTGGAAGCAGTCGGTCTTCAGCGGCGAGTACGTGGGAGCGGGTTACATTCACGACATCGCCGCCGGCAAAGGCGAGAAGTCTCTGACCTTCCAGCCGTCGCTTCCCGCCGACGGCGTGTACGAGGTCTGGCTGGCCTACTCTCCCGGCGACAGCCGGTCGAACGCGGCGCCCGTGACGGTCTTCGGGCCGGACGGCGAGAAGACGTTGCCGATCGACATGCGGCAGCCCGGCCCGATCGGCGGACGGTTCGTGAGCCTGGGCCGGCACCGGTTCGAGAAGGACGGCCAGACTTACGTGCTGGTCGCCAACGAGGGCACGAGCGGACACGTCACCGCCGACGCCGTCGTCTTCATTCCGGAAGCCGAGGCCTCGGCCGCCGAAGGCAAGTTCCTGCAACGCGGCGACGATCCGAAGAACGCCGAGACCGCCCAGGAACTCGCCGCGCTCGAAGCGGAATTGAAGACGCTCCAGAAGAACGCGCCGCCACGACCGATGGCGATGTCGGTCAAAGAGGAACAGGCTCCGGCCGACATCCCGGTGCATATTCGCGGCAGCGTGCACAGCCTCGGCGAGGTCGTACCGCGCGGGTTCTTGCAGGTCGCTTCGTATGGATCGGCTCCCCAAGTCCCCGGGAATCTCAGCGGCCGAGTCGAACTCGCCGACTGGCTCGCGTCGGCGGAGAATCCGCTGACGGCCCGCGTCTTCGCCAACCGCGCCTGGCACTGGCTGTTCGGGGCGGGAATCGTGCGAACGGTCGACAACTTCGGCACGACGGGCGAGACGCCCTCGCATCCGGAACTGCTCGACCATCTCGCCGCGCGGTTCGTGGAAGATGAATGGTCGACGAAGAAGCTTGTCCGTCGAATCGTGCTGAGCCGCACCTACCGGCAGGCGGCGACCGGCGATGCTCGCGGTGCTGCGATCGATCCCGAGAACCGGCTGTTCGGGCGTGCGAATCGACGTCGTCTCGACGCGGAATGCGTGCGAGACGCGATGCTGTCGGTCGGCGGCACGCTCGAAAGCTTCGGCGGCGGTCGTTCGTTCCCGGAGACGCTCTCGTCGGATTACGACTTCACGACCGATGTCCCGTATCGCAGCGTCTATCTGCCTGTCTTCCGTAACGCTTTGCCGCAAACCTTCGAGGCCTTCGACTTCGCCGACCCGAGCACCGTCACGGGGCGCCGGAACGACAGCACGGTTCCGCGGCAGGCGTTGTTCATGATGAACAATCCATTCGCGATCGAGCAATCGAGACATGCCGCCGAAAAGCTGCTCACGGCGACCTCGTCGCATGATGAACGGATTGTGACGGCGTATCGCTCATCGCTCGGCCGAGCGCCAACGGCAACCGAACGTGCGGCGGTTTCGGAGTTCATCACCGCGCGTGAAGAAGGCTCGCGAGACGCCTGGTCGCTCGTGTTTCAGGCTCTGTTCGCCTCGCCGGAGTTTCGTTTTCTGCGATAATGTTTCGCTGCGGCTTCAAAGCAAACGGGATGCATGCCATGAACCCACCTCTGAGCCGACGCGACTGGTTGACACGCGCCGCTTGCGGCTTCGGCGGGCTGGCGCTTGCCGGGTTGGAAGCGCAGGCGAACGCGCCAAGCAAGGCAAGCAATCCGCTGGCGGCACGGCTGCCGTTGATCGCCCCGAAGGCGAAGCGGGTGATCTTCCTATTCATGCAGGGAGGCGTCAGCCAGATCGATTCGTTCGATTACAAGCCGAGCCTCTTCGCACAGGACGGCAAGCAGATGCCGTTCGACGACGCCCGCGTGATCGCCAACACGGGCGCTCGCGGCACGAACCAGCGGGTGATGAAGCCGCTGTGGAACTTCTCGCAGCACGGCGAAAGCGGGCGCTGGGCGTCGGACCTGTTCCCGGCGACCAACGAGCACGTCGACGACCTGTGCTTCATCCATTCGCTGCACACCGAAGGCGTCGCCCACGGCCCCGCGACCTTGTTCTTACACTGCGGAGCGACGAACTTCGTCCGTCCCAGCATGGGCGCCTGGACCGCCTACGGACTAGGCACCGAGAACGCGGACCTGCCGGGATTCGTATCAATCGCGCCGTCGTCGGGCAACGGCGGGCCGCGCAATTACGGCAGCGCGTTCCTGCCGCCCGTCTACCAAGGCACGCCGATCGGCAAGGCGAGCGATCCGCCGTCGAAGGCGACGATTCGGGATCTGAAAGGCTCGCTGGCGTCGTCCGATCGCGAGGCGTTGTTCGGGCTGCTCCGCGACGTGAACGCCGAGCAGTTGCGCCGCGTTCCAGGCGACGCCGAGTTCGAGGCCGTCGTGAACTCTTATGAGCTTGCCGGCCGGATGCAGCTCACCGCGCCCGACGCGCTCGACCTCTCGCAGGAGACCGAGGAAACGAAGTCCTTATACGGCATCGGCGATCCGGCCACCGACACCTACGGCCAACGCTGCTTGCTCGCCCGGCGGATGTGCGAGGCGGGCGTGCGGTTCATCCAAGTCACCTACGGCGACGACGGCGCGAACCCGGCCTGGGATCAGCACTCGAACATGCCCAAGCACGGCGATCACGCGAAGGCGGTCGATCGGCCGATCGCGGGCCTGCTCGCCGATCTCAAGCGACGTGGATTGCTCGAAGACACCCTCGTGTGGTGGGGATCGGAGTTCGGCCGCACGCCGTATTCGCAGGGAAACGGCACGGGCCGCGATCACAACCCCGGCGGCTTCACGGTCTGGCTGGCCGGCGGCGGCGTGAAGCCCGGCTTCGCCTACGGCGAGACCGACGAGTTCGGCCACGCCGCGATCGCGAGCAAGGTCCACATGCACGACCTACACGCGACGATCCTGCACCTCTTGGGAATCGACCACGAACGCCTGACGTACCGCTACGCCGGAAGAAACTTCCGCCTGACCGACGTCCACGGGAAGGTCGTGAAAGGCATCCTGGTCTGAGGACTGCACGCCTCTCGGCCACAGGATCGAACCGCGAAGGTCGCCAAGAAGCTAAACCAAGGGTCGCCGCCTCATTGATCCGTAGTACGGACTGAACCACGGGATTGGACGGCGTTGTTCTCCGTAAGCTGCGTCGGCTCCACGGCTGGAGACGCAGCCTTGGTCATGCGGCGGCTCCCGCACATCGTCGAGGTGCCATGGTGAAGCTGGTTCCGATCGTCGCCTGCTGCCTGCTCGTCGCACATTCGACGGCCTTCGCGACCTGGTCGATCGTGGCGGCTGATCTGAAAACGCGGCAGGTGGTCGTCGCATCGGCGACGTGCCTGCCGCGGGCGACGTTCGAGCGTCTCTCGGCTAAAGGATTGATGGACATTCAGGCGATCGTCGTGCCGGGCGTCGGCGTCGCGGTCGCACAGGCCGAGGTGGATACGACTCGCACGACCCAGAAGCTCATCTTCGCGGAGCTTTCGAAGGGCACACCGCCTTCAGAGATCCTCGAACTGCTTCGGCAAGAGGAACGCTTCGACACGCGCCAGTTCGGCATCGTCGACTTGCGAGGCCGCCACGCGGCTTCGACGGGAGAGAAGGCCCAGACTGCGGCCGTCGACATGCATGAACGGATCGCGGTCACCGATCTCGTCTTCTCGATTCAGGGGAACATCCTCGCGAGTGACGACGTGGTCTATCAGGCCGCGCGGGCCTTCCGTGAAGGCAATGGCGATCTCGTCGAACGCACGATGCGGGCGATGGAAGCCGCCGACAGGGAAGGCGGCGATCGTCGCTGCACTTGTGCCACGCCACCGAAGACCGCCGCGACCGCCGACTGCACCCACAAGACCGCTCACGTCGCCTATCTGCTGGTGGCGAATGTCGATGATGCCTCCGGCGAATCGTACAACGACGGCGAATATACGCTGTTCATCGACGTGAACGATCAGAACATCGAGCCGCACGAAAACGCCAATCCCGTCAAGACGCTACGGATGCGTTACGACGCATGCGTCGCGAAAAATCAGGGGCGGTGAAGCAGGTCGTCTGGACCGTGAGTTGCACGGCGTTCTTAGCGTCGCGACGGCGCCCGCCCAGAACAATCAAACGATGATCTCGTACTCAGCCGTCCTGATGTCCGTCGAACTGCCAGCCGCTCCGAACGCGACCGGCGTGCATTACTCCGATTCGCCGATACAACTCGAGTTCGACTTCGCGGGTTCGATGGCCGAACTGACGGGGTTCTACGCAAAGGCGCTGTCACCGGCTGGCTGGAAGCAGACGACCGAGCTGCCCCTGAAATCGGGAATCTATGATGAGCTGATTTACGGCAACACCGCGAAGGATCTGTTGACGCTGCGAATGCACCACTTCGAAGGAATGACTCGCGGACTGCTGCGGTTCCAGACGGCTGCCGAGGTCACCGAGCAGGACCGCGTCGCGAAAGCCGAGCTGGAACGCCGCGCGAAGGAGAAATCCTCCCCTCCGGCTGCGAAAGCCGTATCCATGCCCGTTCCCGCGGACGCGAAAAACATTAAGGTGACGAAAGGCGAAATCGAGTTCAATGTCGCAAACGGCAAAGCGAAAGCCGCAGTCGAGCGACTTGTGAAGGCGCTCACGTCGGAAGGCTGGAAGGGCGACGTCAAGAATTACGACGACCTCGCCGGCGCCGTCTCGCTGTCGAACGGCTCCGCTCATCTCACGATCCACTACACCGACACCGGCGTTCTGCCCGCCGAGGTGGGAATCGACGCGATCGGCGTCGAGTTGGAACGGAGCAGTCGAAGCTCCACCGAGCAAAGGCCCGACTGTCGTTAACCGTGCGAGCGAAACCCACCTCTGTTCGCCGTCACAGAGGCCCATTTCCGAACGGGGCGTGAGGGATCCATAAAGGTTCCGGCGAGGGCGAAGGGATCTTCGACTTCGACGTCGATTTCCCAGTGCGACAACGGCGTTCCCTGGATGGTCTCGGAGCCCAGACTGTGAGCCAGGACTTTCTGTCCGTTCGAGATCCGCCACGCTCCCGCCACGCTGGGCTCGGTGGAGGCATGCACGAAAAACCCGCCATCGCGTGCGACGACGTTGCCCGCCGAGAAACCGACCCAGTCGGACATCACGATGTGGATGTCGATCTCACGCCCGTTGCGGAGCTGCTTTGAGAGCGTTCCTAAGTTGTGATCGAGGCAGATCTCAAAACCGAAGCGAATGCCTTCGATGTTCTGAACGCCGCTTTTCGCGCCGGGGGCGAAGACGAGGCTGCCATCCCCGGCCTCTTCGTGATAGTTCCCTTGTTTGGCGTACTCGAAGACAACGTTTCCGTTGAGAAACGCATAGGCTGTGTTTTGCATCATGTGCCGTACGGCCGAGCTGTTGTGCCGCTTGAGCGCTGCGTGGGCAGCCGATCCGAGACCGCCATCGTTTTCGACGGTCGCCACCATGTGCGTGTAGAAGCCTGGGTGGCTGGTCGCGATATCGGCGAACTCTTGGTCGGTAATGAGCGTCGTCGGCATTTCCACGCCGTTCGCTTCCTCGTAATCCTGGCGGTCTTCGCCATTCACGATTTTGCCGCCCACTCCCCACTGCCACTCCGCCCGCAGCCCGCGCAACAGTTGATCGCCATTCAAAGGTTGTCGGAACTGTTCGCGGCCGAG
The DNA here is from genome assembly GCA_013813775.1 of Planctomycetaceae bacterium. Lineage (GTDB taxonomy): Bacteria > Planctomycetota > Planctomycetia > Planctomycetales > Planctomycetaceae > JACCRE01. The sequence continues at coordinate 2,182 of JACCRE010000068.1, read as the reverse complement.
ATGGTACGCGAGCCGTTGGCCGAACTCCCGAAGGTTCATCGGCTTCTTCCAGGCAACGGTGCCCGGCAGGATCAAGATGCGAGGGAACATGCGGCTGATGTTCGCGAGCATTTTCAGGAGTTGGGCATGTGAATCGGCACCGATCGGGCGCGGCATCTTGCGATTGCCGACTGTCATGCCGGCGTATTTCGCCGAGAAGAAATACTCGGGAGCGACGAAAATGCCGCGAACCAGACCCTCGCTGTTGAACTTTTGTTGGTCAATCTTGGCTTGCGTCGATTTCAAGGCCGACTTGAGATGTTCGCCGCGCTGAATGAACCCCTTGATTTTCTGCTGTCCACGAGTCTTGCGATTCCAGGTCGACGCAACGAACTTAGCCATCGTGACGCCCCTGTAGCGATCCCTAGGAAAACTCCCGCCCGCAGCCACCGAGAATATCTCCAGTATGTCGCCAATGCGACAGAAAATTTGAACAAAAACCTGAGCTTCACTGCGCTTTCTAGCGCGGCCGCTCAGTCGGTCGCGGCCTTCTTCGCCGTCACATTCGCCCGCTCGGCCCACGCCTCGTACGACGCTGCCAGCCGTTCGACGATGTCCGGGTGTTGTACGGCGACGTCGGTCGTCTCGGTACGGTCGGCGGAGATGTCGTAAAGCTCCCACTTCCGGTTTTTTGGACCGACGAGCTTCCAATTCCGGTTTCGCACCGCGCGATTCTTTTCATGCTCCCAGAAGAGGGAGGCGTGGCCCGGTCGGTCTCCGCCTTCGAGCACGGATCGCAGGCTTCTGCCTTCCAGCGGCGTTACGGCGTGCCCATTGCGCTTGGTCGGATAGGCCGCCCCTGCCAAGTCGTAACAGGTCGCCGAAATGTCGATGACGTGGCCGACATCGTCGGTCAGACCAACCGGCACTTTGCCCGGCCAATACGCGATCAGCGGAGTGCAGATGCCCCCTTCATAGGTCGTGGCCTTCCAGAAGCGGAACGGGGCGTTGACCGCGTTCGCCCAGCGTCGTCCGACACCGGCGAAGGTGTCCTGCGGTCCCGGCAGTGGACCCGGCTCCTCCGGCGTCCAGTATGTGATCTCGCGGCCGTCGCGAATGTGGCTCGGTCGATCGAAGCCGGGCCGCGAGATACGTTCGGGGCTCGCCCCGTTATCCGAAAGGAAAAGTACGAGCGTGTTGTCGTCAACTCCTTGCGACCTCAGTTCCTGCATCACGCGGCCGATGCCTTCGTCCATCCTCGTGACCATCGCCGCATGCACCGCCATCGCCCGGGCTTCCCACTCACGATGGGCGGCGTTTTTCCACGACGGGCCTTCAGTCGCCTCGGTGAGTTTGGCCGTCTCTTCCGAAAAAATGCCCTGCTCGACGGCACGTTCGAAGCGTCGCTCGCGAACCGGCTGCCATCCGTCTTGGTAGGTGTCGGCGTACTTGGCGATGTCTTCGTCTCGAGCCTGCAACGGCCAATGCGGAGCGGTATAAGCGAGATACAGGAAGAACGACTGCTCGCCCGATTTCGCTTTGGGCGCGGACTCGCGAATCATGCGTGCGGCTTCTTCCGACAGCGCATCGGTGTAGTAATATTCGGGAGCCACCGACTCGATCGGTTCGGCATTGCGGACGAGGCTGAACGGGTCGTAGTAATCAACGACTCCCCAGATGGTGCCGTAATGCTCGTCGAATCCTCGTCCGACCGGATATGTTGCCGAGTCCGAGAATCGCCCCAGATCGAGGCGATGGCTGACCCATTCGGCATTCTGCGGGCTGTCTTGCGTAAGCGACAGATGCCACTTACCGACCATGAGCGTGCGATAGCCTGCCGCGGAAAGCACCTCAGCGACCGTCGCCGTGCTCTCGGTGAGAAAGCCGCGGTAGCCGGGCTGACCTGTGTCGAACGTCATCGCGCCCACGCCGGCCTGATGCGGATACAAGCCCGTCATCAACGCGGCGCGAGTCGGACAGCACCGGGCGCCGTTGTAGAACTGCGTGAACCGCAGCCCACCGTCCGCCAGCTTGTCGAGATTCGGCGTTTCGATCTCGCCGCCGTAGCAGCCGAGATCGGAGTAGCCGAGATCGTCGGCAAGGATCAGCACAATGTTGGGCCGGGTTGCATCTGCGGCGGACGACGTGGATAATAGCAGAAGATAAGCAAAAGCGACGCGCGCTGACCGAAGCGGATGTGTAG
>JACCRE010000197.1 GCA_013813775.1 Planctomycetaceae bacterium | reverse complement strand
CAGCCAGCCAGCCAGCCGCCAGCCAGCCAGCCAGCCAGCCAGCCAGCCAGCCAGCCAGCCAGCCAGCCAGCCAGCCAGCCAGCCAGCCGGACGCCGACGCGATGCGAACGCTGCTGACGGCATGCGCGACCTCCTGCCGGGCGTGCGCCGAGGAGTGTCGCAAGCACGCCTCGATGCACGAGCACTGCCGCATTTGCGCCGAGGCCTGCGCGGCCTGTGAGAAAGCTTGTCAGGCCTTAATCGCGGCCACGCCGTCCTGATCAGCAGCGACTCGCAACGGTTCCGGCTCGATGATCCGCCATAGTCGGCGTCGGAAACATCATTCAGAGCCGTGACCGTCAGGGAGCGTTTCAGAGCGACCCGCAGCACTCTAATGCCGAGCCGAAATCCTGATTCATTATCCGGCGGCCGGCAACATCTCCGCCGTGACTGGGACGCCGCGCAGGGTCGGCATCGAGGCTGCAAAGTCCAGTTCCGCGAACAGCCGCGGGCGTTTGTACTGCTCGGCGGTCGCGCCGGTCTTCTTCAGACGCTTGCGATCAAACTCGACCCACGCACCGGCCGGCAGCGGTCGCAAACGCAGCGGTCCCAAGCGCAACGAAGCCCGCTTGGCGTCGTATTCGCAGTTCGCCTGCCGCAGTTCTTCGTCGATTCTTGACGCGAGTCGATCGCCGGCCCAACGGTCGCCCACCTCGTCGAGCTCCACAAATAATCCATAATAGGGAATGCTGCCTTCAAAACAGGGAGCGACGGCGTACGACGCCAATCGAAGCCGCAGGCGTTCACACGCGGCGTCGGCGGCTCGCGAGACCTGAATCTCGCTGAGCTTCTCGCCGGTGACGCTCGAAATGTGCTTGCCTTTGTGCTGGAACTCGATTAGAGGCGTGCGACCGTGCCAGCCGACGCACCGAACGACGTCCTGGATGTCGTAGCGATACAACCCGCTCGACGTGGTCAGTAGCACGTAGTAGTCGCACCCTTCCTGAAGTTCGTGCGGCAAGAGAACCGTCGGTTGCGGTGAGTCGATCTCGTCGACGGGAACGAACTCGAAGAAGGTGCCGAACAGGTCGAGCACCCCCGCCGGGGTATCGTCTTCAAGAGGCACCGTCATCCTGCACTCGCTGGCGATCAAACCCAGATCCCTCTTCGGCACGTCGCCGAAGTACTCGGGGAAGAATCGCAGATACGCCGTCAACGGTCCGCCAAGCCAGCAGGCGAGCAACCCGAAGTTCGGCCAGACATCCTTTGGATAAAGATGCCCGGTGCGACGCACGATCGCTTCCAACTCGCGAGCCCGCCGGGGATTCGGTCGAAGGCTGTGACGGACCTGACGGGTCATCTCCGACGTGAGGGCGTACTGCTCCGCGAGAGTGCCGTCGCGAACGTCGCGAATGAGCCGCTCTTTGTTGGCGTCTCCGAAACGAGCCAGCGCCAAGTGCGTGCTCGGATTCGGAGACATCCACGAGGCGACGTCGCGCGTCAGCCCCACCCGCCAGGCGAGGTAATACTTCGCGTGCGTGTCGTGCAGCTTGTTCGCCGCCAGCGGAAGGCAGTAAGTCCGCCTGACAAGGGGGCTCTGCATCCTCGCCGTAAAGCCGCTGATGCTGCCGCACGGAACCCCCGACGGAGCGAAGCACTCGGAATCGTCGCCGCTGAAGTTGAACTTCGGCCGAAAGATGAGATGCTGCCGGCCTTCGTATGTCGCCAGCGCCCACAGGAACCACCCCTTGCGGTGCGCATCGACCGAGTTTCTCGTGACCGGGATGTACTTGCGAGCGGCACTCGTACCGCTCGTCATCGCGAACATCAGCACGCTCTGTCGGCGGAACAACGCTTCCGTTTCGCCGTTCAGCACGCGGTCGATGTAGGGCGCCAGCCGCTCATAGCCGCCGATGGGAACCTGGCGGCGGAAGTCGGCAACCGTGCGAATCTCGCTGAACTTGTGATCCCGCCCGAAGCCCGTGTTTCGCTCGCGACGAACGATCGTCTTGAGCAGTCGGAGCTGGGTGTCTTCAGGACGATCGGCGGCCTGTGAAAACTCAGCGCCGAGCCGGCGAGCTTTCCGGTCGAGAGCCCGGAAGATCAGCGAATCAAGAAGACGCATCCGAACCCCCCGCCGGACGCGCATGGCTGCGTTCGTCCGGATTCAGACTCCTGGCGAGCCGCAGCCGCCGAAACACCGTGAAGCGATGTTGATCGACTTCGCACGGCGTTCGTCGTCCCGTCGTTCCGCCGCTCGCTCATCAGTTTCGACACGCGTCCCTGACCCCATCTTCAATGAAGTCGGGATTCGGAAATCGGTCAATCCACCTTTGCACGTCCCCGGGGTTGAAACCGGGAAAGCCCGGCGGAACCGCTACGGCATCGTCCGTAAGCCAGACCGCAGGCCAGCCCATCCAACCCCTTCACCCGGACAACCCGGAAAAATCGGCCGGACACCGTCACGTTTCGCCGCGCTTCCCAGACCTTCGCCGCGGGCCGAACTCGACGTACGGCTTCCCGAGCCATTTCTTGACAAGAACGACTTCACCCGCGTCGTTGCCTTCGATCGCGTGGCCGATGAACTGCAGCACATATCCGGCGACGAAGCAGCCGAGCGCCCACCAAGGCTTCGCGAGAAAGAGCATCACGATCGATACCACGAACGTCAGCGGCACACCGACGAGGTGCAACATCTGGCTGGCGGGATGCTGGTGCCGTTCGATGTAATTCTTCACGAATCGCCGAAGCATGGACGACCTCGCGAGTTGACGTAGGCGTGACGCGGCTTCAACCTGACGACGGCTTTACGACGCTGCACGCGTACGTCGTTACGGGAGGACGCAACTTTGATTCGACACATTGTCGTCACCGCTTCACTGTGGTCCGTGTTCATCTTTGGTTGCGGCAATGTGGCCGCCGACAAGGTCGCGCCCGAAGGATCGCGCGACGCCTCCGCGGCGACTTCCGATCCCTCGACGGCAGCGCCGATCGCCGACCGTGCGGGTCGGCCGGAGAACGGAGGCGATCGAGAGATCGCCGTCGGTGACTGGCCGCAGTTTCTGGGGCCGCACGGCACCGGCGTTTCCGACGAAACCGGCCTCGCCGCATCCTGGCCTGCCGAGGGTCCGCCTCAGGTCTGGACGAAGGAAGTGGGGGTGGGCTACAGCGCACCGTCGGTCCTCGGAAGCCGACTCGTGGTGCATCACCGCATCGGCGACGAAGAGATCATCGAATGCTTGAACGCCGCGACCGGCGAATCGAGTTGGAAGCACGCGACACCGACCGATTTCGTGGACCCGTACGGCTACAACGGCGGACCGCGCTGCACGCCGCTGCTCACGCGCGACCGCTGCTACACCTACGGGGCGGCGGGCACGCTCTGCTGCGTCGAGTTGGCGACGGGCAACGAGGTCTGGCGGCGCGAGGTCGCGAAAGACTTTGCGATTTCCGAAGGCTTCTTCGGTGTGGGCTGTACCCCGGTCATCTACGGCGAATTGCTCATCGCGCTCGTCGGCGGCCAGCCCGATGCTGCGGTCGTAGCTTTCAACAAAGACACCGGCAAGACGGTTTGGCATGCGGGCGGCAAACCGACCTGGGACGGCATCGTCACTCCCCATGGTGACACCTACGACTGGACCGGCGAGGAAATGCTCGTCAGCTATTCGTCGCCGATCATCGAGAAGATCGGCGGCGAAGACCACCTGCTCTGCCTGTTGCGACAAGGGCTCCTGTCACTCGACCCCTGGACCGGCAAGACGAAGTTCCGCTACTGGTTTCGATCTCAGGCGCACGAGAGTGTGAACGCCGCTCGTCCCGTCGTCGCGGGTGACAAAGTGCTCGTCACTGCTGCCTATCGAACCGGCGCGGCACTTCTGCAGCTCAAGTCGAATGGGTTCGACGAAGTTTGGCGCGACCGAAGCAATCTCGAATGTCATTGGTCGACTCCGGTCATCGTCGATGGCTATGCCTACGGCTTTTCAGGACGCCATGAGAGCGAAGGAACTTTGCGTTGCATCGAACTCGCGACGGGAAAGGTCCTCTGGGAGGCTGACGGCGGCGAACCAATTCGTGATGCCATCGAGACAAGCCCGACGGGCCGCGGTTACGTCTTCAAAGCGACCGGCAAGCCGGCTCCCTGGCCTTACTATGGACGCGGCTCGAAAATCCTCTCCGACGGAAAGGCCATCATTCTCGGCGAACGGGGGACGCTGTTCCTGGGCGAGCTGTCTCCCGCCGGCGTGAAAGAGCGTTCTCGCGCCGCGGCCCCCGGGATTCAATTCCCCGCCTGGGCGGCACCGGTGCTGTCGCACGGCCGGCTGTACCTGCGCGACGAGGACACGCTCCTGTGTCTCGACATATCGAAAGCCATCGAGCCGCAGAAGTAGGATGGGCTGTGCCCACCGCAAACCGGGATTGGTGGGCACAGCCCGTTCTATGCGACCGGCGTCGCGGTCACCGATCGTCTTCGCCGAGCATGTTCATCATCGGTGGGTGGCGCCTCGGTTTCGATCGCTTCATCACCGTTTGGCACATACGCGCCCAGCCAGCGGCTCGCCGCGCCGAATTGCCCGTTGTTGAGCATCACCAGGTAGGCCGGAACGAGGATCGGCCGCACGACGAACGTGTCGAGAATCACGCCGAAGGTGAGCGCAAAGCCAAGCTGGACCATTCCGGCGAGACTGCCGAACATCAGCGACGAGAACGTGCCGGCCATGATGAGTCCGCAACCGCTGATGATGCCGCCCGTTCGCGCAAGCCCTTCGCGGACACCGCCGACACCGCCCAGGCGGCGCTGCTCTTCTTCAACGCGAGTCACGAGGTAGATGTTGTAGTCTTCGCCGACGGCGACCAGGATCGTGAACAGGAACATCGGCACCTTCCAGTCGAGGCCGATGAACTCGCCGGGGCTCGTCGCCCAGAAAAACCCGAACGTGGCACCGAGCGTCACCAGATAGCTGAAGAAGACCGTCACGATCAGATAGCCCGCGACCATCACCTGCCGGAGCAACGCGAACAACACCGCGAAGACGCCGGCGAGCACCATCAGATCGATGCGGATCTGGTCGCGGTTTGTCACGCTCTTGAGGTCGCGAATGCTGGCTGTCGGGCCGATGAAGTACAGGTCCGACCCTTCAAGCTCCTCGGGCAGCATCCGCTCGACGGCGGTTTCGAGGTGGTCAAGCTGCTCAAGGCTGCCGCGCGAGAACGGGTCGCCGTTGAAGACGACGTCCAGGCGGGTGATGCGGCCTTTGTTCGGGCCGGTGTCGCTCACATAGTAGGATTTATGAGTGGCCGCCTTGGCGAGAAATCGCCGTTCCACAAAGGTCTTGCCTTCGAGATTCCGCATGCCATGCGGAGCCGCCTGACTGCGCACGTCTTCGATGCCGAGATCTTCTCGCTTCTCCCACAGGCGATCCGTCAGCTCCCTGACCGCGCCTTCGCCGAGGGGAGTCGCGAACGCGGTGTCGGGATCGGCGACAAGGATCGTCAGGGGCCCGGCTTCACCCGCCGGAAAATGATCCTGCACCGCACGGGCCCCCTGCACGCTCAAGGTCGTCGTCGGCAGCTCTTCAAGCAGCCCGTAAGTCAGCTTCTCATGCAGAAGCACGCCCGCGACGGCCAACGGCAGCATGATCGCCGTCGTCGCGAGCCACCACGTCCCTGGCCGACGAGCGATGGACTCGGCGAGGTGATCCCACATCGCTTGGAGCCGGCGGGGTTCCAGCAGACGGCTGGTGAACCGCGTCGGACTGATCCAACCCGGAGGTTCCGCGAGTCTCTCGCGTGCGATCCGCGGCCAGAAGGCCCAGCGGCCGAAAAGCCGCAGCAACGCGGGCGTGAGCGTCAGCGAGGCCAGTAGCACGAAGATCAGGCTGAACGACATCGCCACGCCGGCCTGGCGGAATTTGCCGAATTCGGCGAAGACCATCATGCCGATGCCGACGATGGTCGTGCCGGCGCTCGCCACGAGCGCGGGGCCGACCTTCGAGATCGAAGCCGCAACGCCTTCGCCGAACGTCGCGCCAGCGTCGAGTTCTTCCTTGTAGCGAGCCATCAGGAACATGCAGTAATCGACGCCCGCTCCGTACATGACGACGGTGACGTAGACCTCGCTGCCGTTGAACAGCGTGACGACGCCAAGTTTCGCCAGCATCGCCAGCACGCCCAGCGCGATTTTGACGCCGACGACCACCGTCACCAGCGGAATGAACGCCAGCACCGGCGCCCGATAGATCAGCAATAACAAGCCGATGACGAGCAGCACCGTCGCCGACTCGGTCGCGCTGGCGCTCTTCAGAGCTGCCTCGCGCATGTCCTTACCCACTACAGCCGGGCCGGAAAGGTAGAGATCCAGCCCCGCCGGAATTTTCATATCCCGCCGGAGTTCGCCCGCATCAGGATCAATGAGCTCTTGAACCGCATCGATGAGGGGCGCGTTGCTCTTTTCGAGGTACTCGGTCGTCAGGCTGATTCGCACGAGCGTCGCGTGACCGTCGCGGCTGTTCAGCAGCGGACCGATCTCTTTGTCGCGTCCGGAAATGCTGATCTTCTGCACGAGCAGCGGCACAGCGGGACCGACGCCATCGGCGGGAGGAGTCGGCTTGTTCCACTCGTTCTCTTCGATGATCTCTTCGAGACGCGGAACGAGCGTGTCTTTAACGAAATTGCGATCGATCTCCGTAAGCCGAGAGTCTTCCCGGCTGTCGCGCCGCACCACGATCATGATGCTGCTGCCCCAGAAGTTCTTCGAGAAGGCCTCCTGGAACTTCTGTTCGCCGACAAGACTTGGCGATTGCCGCGGCAAGAACTGAAACTCGCCGTCGGTGATCACGCTCTCCCATGGCGGAGCAAGCACAACCACTGCGGCCAACAGCGCGATCCAAGCGGCCGGCAACAAGGGCCAGAAGCGGGAGACGAAGCGGCCGAGCGAGCGGAAGAACATAAAGGGCGGGACTTCAATTCACCGCGGCTCGCGGTGAACTCCAGTTGCTAAAGCCGATTCCGGCGAAGCATCTCGTTAGAACATGGAAACGCCAGTCGCATCGAACTGAACCGAAAACCGTATCGCGGCGGCGGGAGAGCGTCAACGAGACCGAATCCGTCGTCGCATCGTCGTTCACCAATGCCACCTCTTGCCAGAGCGACGAAGTGAGCCTTCTGACGCGAGTGAGGTCGCGATCCTGGGTACGGAATAGTCGCGGCGTAGGGAGAAGGCTGGTTGCGGAACTCGATCGGGACCAACACAGTGGCGAAGACATGTTCGGAGTTCCGCGGAGACACTGATGTCCGCTCTGACCGGGCCGATCGGCCCGCTTTTTCTTCTCGCCTGCGTTGCAACGGCTCCGGCGCTTGCCGCGGAGTTCACGATTTCGCCTGTCGGAAGTGACTCCGGCCCCGGTACGACCGACGCACCCTTCGCCACGCCCGCAAGGGCACAGGCAGAGGTCCGAAAGCGGGTTGCGGCGGGCCTGAACGAAGACGTCGCCGTCGTGATGCGCGGCGGAACATACCGCCTGACGGAACCCCTCGTCTTCGGCCCCGGAGACGGCGGCACCGCGAAACACAAGGTCATGTGGCGGAACGCGTCCAGTGAGCGAGTGGTTATCAGCGGTGGGAAGGCGATTACCGGTTGGCTCGCCGAGCGTGATGGCCTATGGCGTGCGTATCTGCCGGAAGTCGGGCGGCACGGGTGGCAGTTCCGCGAACTCTTCGTCAACGGCACACGGCGACCGCGGGCCCGCTACCCGAATGACACGTTCCTACGGGTGAAAACCGCCGGCGCTGATCGTCGCACGTCGCTCACCGCGGATCCGAACGCCTTCCCGCCGCTAAGCCCTCAACCCCAGGGCGAGATCGTGTTTCTTCACGACTGGTCCATTTCGCGGATCGATGTTCGGCAGGGAGACTTCGCGACGGGCTTGCTCACCTTCACGAGTGCAATCGGTGCGCGGCTTCCCCAGTTCGCGATCGATCACTTCGAGCCGCATCCCCGATTCTTCCTCGAGAACAACGCCGCGTTCTTCGATGCGCCCGGCGAATGGTATCTCGACCGTCCGACAGGCTGGCTGCTCTACCGCCCCTTACCCGGGGAAGCGATCGACACGCTCGACGCGGTCGCCCCGCTGGCGACGGGTCTGATTGCCGTCCGAGGCGACGAGGCGAGCGGAACGCCGGTGCAGAATCTGCACTTCGCCGGCATCGAATTCGAGCACTGCGCCTGGCCGCTGCCGCCGGGCGGATACGCCGGAATTCAGGCGACGTTTTATGAGGTCCGGACGGAGGCCAGCGCCCCTATGTCTGCTGGACCGGCTCCAGCCGCCGTGTCGTTCGCACTCGCTGTAGGCTGCTCCATCGCTGAATGCCGAATCAGCCATGTCGGTGCCTCGGGCATCGAGTTCGGGTCTCGCTGCCGCGACTGCGTGCTTGCCCGGACGGCGGTTCAGGATATCTCCGCCAATGGAGTCATCATCGGCGAGGGCATGTCGCGACTCGTGGGCGGTCAGCCGTGGTGGCAATCCGCAGCCGAGCAAGTTGCAACCGGGAACCTCGTTGAAGATTGCCTCTTCGAGCGTTGCGGCGCGCAGTTCTATGGGGGCGTCGGCGTCTGGGTCGGCGTGACGCGCGGCACGACGGCTCGACGCAACCTGATTCGTGATCTGCCTTACTCAGGCATCTCGCTCGGCTGGCAATGGGACGCGACACCGACTCCGGCGCGCGAGAACCGGATCGAAGCGAATCATATTCACGACGTGATGCAGTTGCTCTCCGACGGGGGCGGCATCTACACGCTCGGGGCTCAGCCGGGAACGGCGGTCGTCGGCAACGTCATCCACACAATTCCAGCAAGCGCGGGCAAATCGGAATCGAACGCGATGTTTCTCGACGAAGGCACGACGGGCTTCACCTTCGAGCGGAATATCATCTTCGACGTTGCCGGTTCGCCGCTGCGTTTTCATAAAGCGGGGCCGTGTCTCGTGCGGAACAATCGGCTCGCGATCCCGGCAGGCGTGCCGGCGGTCAGGTACGGAAACACGCCCGAGTCGAATGTCGCTCTCGAAGACAACGCGATCATTCGGGTGGAGCAGTTCGCGCCACCAGATCCGGAGACATTGGACGCCGGCCCGCCGCCGGAGACGTTACGACGGCTTTCTGAAAGCACGGAGTGAACGGCATGCGCATGGGTGGTGGGGCCTAGGTTCCGAAGGGCATGGCCCCGCAGTGTGCGACGACGGACTATTTCCGTCGGAGTTCATCGTCCGCCCTTCGGGGCCAACGGGCATTCGCCCGCAGGCCCCGCCACCCGGCGAATCGATTGAAGTCGCTCCACGACCGGCTTCAAACGTGCGCGGGCACCCGCTCGTTTGAAGTCGGCTCGGCGTGTTCGTCGTGATCATCTCGACGACGTTCGATGCCGACGAGGCCGCCGTACAGGCTGTAGACGGCCGGCAGCAAGAGTAACACCAGCCCCGTCGTCATCATCAGACCGAAGCAGATCGCGGCAGCCATCGGCACGAGCAACTGCGCCTGAAAGCTGCGTTCGAAGACCATCGGCATGAGGCCGGCGACGGTCGTGGCGCTCGTCAGGAACACCGGGCGGATGCGACGCGTGCCAGCCTCGAACAACGCCTCGTTGAGGCCCAGGCCGTCCTTCAGCTTCATGTTGACGAAGTCGATCAACACGATCGAGTCGTTGACGACCACGCCCGTCAGAGCGACGAGGCCCATCGTGCTGAAGAAGGAAATCGGCAGGTCCAGCAGCCAGTGACCGAGCACGGCTCCCACGATTCCGAACGGAATGATCATCAGGATCAGCAGCGGCTGCAAATAGCTTTTGAACTCGATCGTCAGCAGAGCGAACATGCCGATGATCGCGCAGGCCATGCCGATGAACATGCTGTTCGTGCTCTCGGACTGTTGCTGCTGCTGTCCTTTCCAGAGCACGCTGACGCCTGGATGGTCGGCAAGCATGGGAGGCAGTCCGTTCGCCTCCAGATCGCTCACGATATCGGCCGTGTTCCCGACCGCCTCATCGACGTCGCAGTAGATCGTCACGCTGCGCAGGCGATTGACTCGATTGATCTCGCTCGGGCCGCGGCCGATCGAGACATCGGCGAGCTCCGTGATTGGACGCTGGATGACTCCGCGCGTCACCGGATCCGTCGAGCGGACACGGATGTCGTCGAAGTCGGCGAAGCTGCGGCGGTCGCTTTCGGGAAAGCGGACCATGATCTTCACCTCGTGCCGGCCTCGCTGGACGCGCATGACCTCTTCGCCGAAGTAGGCGGCCCGAACCGTTTCGAACAGGTCGGCCCGCTGCACGCCGAGCGCGACCGCCGTCGGTTTGAGATCGACTTGCAGTTCGGCCTTGCCAGGCCGGCTGTCGTCATCGACGTCAAAAACACCGGGATACGCGGCCAGCTTCGCCTTCACCTTCTCGACGGCCTCGTCGAGGCTCGATGCCTCGTCGCGCGGGGCGAGCAGCTTGAACTCGATTTTCTTGCCCGCCGGACCGAACGCGGGTGACTGAAAGACGATGCTCTCGGTTCCGGCGAACTCGCCGGCTTCCTCGCGCCATGCGTTCACGATCTGCTCGCTGGGCACTGTGCGAAGCGAGGGATCGACCAGTTCCGCTTCGACCTTGCCCAGGTGGCTGCCGGACGACAATGACATCTGCCCCGACGAGCCTTGTCCGGTCACATAACCGACCGAGTCCTGCACGGTCTTGACGGGCGGCTGGCCGTCCTCCGTAAACCGCCGATTCACACGTTCAAGCGCGTCGTGAATCCGCATGACGGCGGCCGCCGTCACGTCTTCCGGCGTACCGTCGGGATAGATGACCGTCGCCTCGACGCGAGGCACGTCGAGCTTCGGGAAGAACTCGTAACGCACGATGCCGCCCGCCACGAGACCCGCCGTCAACAACATGATCGTCAGCGCCGTGCAGATCGTGAGGCCCGGATGCCGCAACACCGAACGCAGCGCGGGCACATAGACGCGGCCTGCGAAGCGGTCGAAACCTCGGCTGAAGTAGGGGTTCAGCCATTTGAGAAACGCCGCGATCGGATACACCGCCAGCCACAGGCCCGTGAGGAGCGTCCCGCCGGCCACGAGCAGCGGGCCGAGCGTCCACCGCCACAGCAGCGACATCCGCGAACGAATTTCCAGCGATCGTCGCGCGAAGCTCTTCTCGCTTGCCTCGTGCCGCAAATGCACCGGCAGCACGAGGCTCGATTCGAACAACGACACGATGAGGCAGGCGATCGCGGCCCCTGGGAGCACCGCGATGAACTTGCCCATCACGCCAGCGATGAACATCAACGGCAGAAACGCCATCAAAGTCGTCACGATGGACGCGAACACGCTCGGAAAGACCTCGATCGTGCCGTCGATCGCCGCTTGAAGAGCGTTTTTCCCCCGTTCGCGATGCGTGTAAATGTTCTCGCCGATCACGATGCCGTCGTCGACGAGAATTCCGATCACCATCAGGAAGCCGAACAGGCTCAGCATATTGATCGTCTGGCCCGTGACGAGCAGGATGATGCATGCTCCCAGGAACGAGATCGGAATACCGGCAGCGACCCAAAACGCGAGCCGCAGGTCGAGAAACAGGGCCAGACACAGGAACACGAGCACCAGACCTTGCAGCGAGTTCTTCGCCAGCAGGTTGATGCGGTCCTTCACCTCGACGCTGCGATCGTCCCAGACAAGCAGGTCGTAGCCGGCCGGAACCTTCGCGTCTTCCGCGAACTTTTTAACTGCGTCGGTGACGACAATGAGATCTTCGTCGCTCGTCTTCTGGACCTCGATATTGAGCGCGGGGCGGCCGTTGATGCGGGTCTGATTCGTCGTCTCGGCGAACTCGTCGCGGACCGACGCGATATCGCCGACCGACAACACGACGCCGTTCGGATCGGTGACCAGCGGAATATCTTCGATCTCGACTCCGATCACTCGCTTGTTTTCGCCCTTGAGCAGCACATCCTGCGAGGGGCTCTTGAGGAGACCGGCGGGAAGGTCGAGGTTTTCCCGTCGGACGGCCTGGGCGACGTCTTGCAAACTCAGGCCGTAGCGGCGCAGCGTCGCCTCGGGCACTTCGATATTGATCTCATAGTCCTGGGCTCCTTGAATGTTGGCCTGCGTCACCTCATCGAGTTGCAACAAGTCTTCCCGAAGCTGCTCGGTGATGTCGCGGAGCCGGAGTTGCGCCGCCGACGACGTGTCATGTGGCGCAAGCACCGCGATCTTGATCGCCGTGTCGCGGAAGGTGATCTGCTTGACCTCGGCATCCTCCGCTTGAACCGGGAACGTCGAGATGCGATCGACCTCGCTGCGGACCTCGGCCAGCACCTTCTGAACGTCGGGCACTCCGGGATCGACCTCCAGCACCACCGACCCCAGGTTCTCCTGCGCGATGCTCGTGATCTCTTTGATGCCCGCGAGAGAGCTGACGGCCTCTTCGATTTTCTGGCAGATCGCCGATTCGACTTCGTCGGGGTCGGCCCCCGGATAGGGCACGCTGACGAGGATGACCTCGAGCTCGAACTCGGGAAACGTCTCGCGGCGGAGGGAGAACAGGCTCAGCACCCCCAGCAGGAGGACGCCGATCACCATCGTGTTCATCCCGGGCGCGTTGGCGATGGCCCAGCGGATGACGGCCTTCATCGGCGTGCCTCTTCCTCCTGTGCGGAGCGTCGGTCGGCCCACCGGCTGCCGTCATCGTCCTCGTTTCCAGGCGACGGCGCGGCGGTCTCCACTTTGGGCGGCATCTGCACACGCACTTCCATGCCGACCTTCGCCGCGGGCAGCGGCGACACGACGACGCGATCGCCCGCCATCAACTCCGTGACCTGTGGAGCCACGAGGACCGAACCCCGCGTGACTCGCGCCGCCGGAAGCGTGAAGTACGACAGCTTTCCGTCGCGGACGACCCACACCGCGTTGCCCGGACGCACGGCGGTTTCGGGCACGCTCAACAGCGGCTCGGTGGGCGTCGTATGCAGTTGCACTTTGACATACATGCCTCGCGTCAACGCCGAGGGCGCGGCCACCGGCAGATCGGGCGAACCGTCCTTCAGCGAGACCGCCGTCGGCTCGCTAACCAAGACCCGGCAGGGAACAGTTCGCGTGCGATCATCGACGCCGATGCCGTCGATCCGCGCAAGCACGCCTTGCCAGGCGTAGGAATTGCCGAGCACCTCGTACGTGACCGTGACAGGCACTTGCGGGATGTCATACGCACCAACGGCGTTTTCCACTCCGACGGGCCGGTTCGCCCGCAGCCACGCGATCGCTCGCATTTCAAGATTCGTGAGAACCTCGACCGCACTCGTGTCTTCGATGTCGACGATCGCGTCGCCCTTTTTGAGGTAGCTGTCCTTCTCGACATCCGCCGACACGATCACGCCGTCGTAGGGCGCGCGGATCTCGGTACGAGCCAGATCGAGCTTCGCTTGCTCAAGTTGCACGTCCGTGAGTTTGACGGCTTGTTCCAGGCGCGCTCGTTGCGCTGTGAGCAGGCGTTTCTCGTTTTCGATCTGCACCAGCGCGGTGCGGCTGACAAGTTCCTCGCGCCGTGCGGCATCCAGCGCCTGCTGGGTGCTGACTCCACGCTTTTCGAGGCCGACGACGCGGTTGTAATCGGTCTGCCGCAGCGCGACGTCTTCCTTGGCGATCTCGATCGACGCCTCGGCGTTCGCGATCTGCACCGAAAGCTCTTCAAGGCTCGCAAGGGCCTGGTCGCGCTCGCGTTCGAGCCGGGCGATCTCCAGTTCGTACGTCGCCGGGTCGATCTTCAGCAGCAGGTCGCCGGCCCGAACCGTGCGGCCCGCGCGGCAGTCATCGCTCTTCTCGGTGACGCGGCCCTCGACCTCCGCCGACAGGATGACGCTCCGGAACGGCACCACGACGCCGTCGGCGTTCAGATCGAGTCCACCGTTCGTCTGGGTGACGGACACCGTTTCGACCAGCGGCGGTGGAACTTCGATGTCGCGAGGTTGCGGCGTTTCCTTGCTGCCCATCAGCACGATAAAGCCGACGACGCCCACCAGCAGAACGACAGGCGGCACGACGAATTGAAACAGGCGACCGAATAGCGAGGAGGCATGAGCCATATGAAGGCGGCGAGCTTGAACGGAAGGTTGAGGTGATCACTGTCCGTCACTTTGACGGTACGGCGATCACCATTTGAGTTGCTTCAACGGCCCTGGAGGCCGGCACCGAGCGGCGAACTCTTCAGGTTCCATGAGCATCCGACGTATCTTTGCGAGCGAACGGGCAGGGCGTCGACAAGTCGCCCATCAGGTTCTGACGAATCTGGCGGAGCACATCGCGCGTCGCCTCGACCTGTTCGGGGGTGATGCCGCGCAAGCCTCGCTCCCGGGCACGCATCCCATGAGCCTTGATCTGCTTCCAGAGTGGCCCGACTTTTTCCGTGGGACGAACGATCTTCTTTCTGCGGTCCCCGGGGTCCGCATCGCGCCGAATCCAGCCGGCCCGCTCCATGCGATCGAGCAATCTGACGACTCCCGACGGCTCGATACGCAGCATTTCCGCGATTTCCGCTTGTGACGCTTCGCCGTGCGCGGCCAAGGCACCGAGAATCTGCACCTGGCGATGCGTGATGCCTAAAGGTGCCAATTCCTCGTTGAGCGCCGACTCGATCGCATACGACGCGGTGAAAATCCAGTAGCCGAGACTTTCTTCGAACTCGCGATCCAGCACAGGCCCTTCCTCGAAAACGTCGCCAGCGCTCGTTTCAGCGCTCGCGTCCATTTTAGGTGCCTGTGCAATTATTGTCCATGCATCTGTTTCACGATTTCGGTAGTCCTAGAGTCCGCAGGATCAGGACGACGGAAGCGTCCATGTGGTTCGCCGAACGGACGAGGTTCTTGCCGAAAGGCCCACAACGGTGAGCGCGTCGGCTGCCAGTAGAATCCGGCGCTTGAAGCGAATGCAACATGGAAATAACGCCGCAGGTACGCGGTCCGCGGTGCTTCCGCTACGAGAGTTGCCGCCGGTTTTAGTGCCGCGACGCCCGTGGCATGCCGGCGGCGACCGCGAACAACGCCCAGCCCGCGATGAAGATCAGGCCGCCGATCGGCGTCACCATGCCCAACCACAGAACTCCCGTCGTCGCCAGCAGATACAGACTGCCCGAGAACAGCAGAATTCCCGCCACGAAGCAGCCGGCCGCGGCATGGCCAATGATCCGCGCCTTGCCGCGGCGGCCGAGCAGCCCGACTAGAACGATTGCCAAGCTGTGCACAAGGTGGTAGTGCGAAGCGGTCCGGAAGTCCTGCAGATATTTATAAGATGCCGGCATCTCGAAACCGGCGACCTGCTTCGGCTCCGACGATGCGTGAACCGCCGGCAGATGCTCTTCAACCACATGAGCGCCGAAGGCACCGAAAATGATCGCGAGAGCCGCGAAAACAGCCCCCACGGTCCCCCAGAGTCTCTGAGAGGTGAATGCGACGGACTGGTGATCGGTCACGAGCGGAGGCAAGTCTGGTTCGGGACGGAGTTGTAGGCGTAGCGATAACCCGCTTCCTGCGGTGCGATGATCGTGCCACGATGATGGCGTCCCGACCCCACGATTCGCGATGGTATTCGGGCCCGAACTGACGACCGACGGCATCGAAGCGATCCGACTGCGCGGGTCGGGACGGTTGTTGCGATTGCGACGCCGCGGCACTTCAGATCTCGATCCGCGCTCCCAAAACCTTCACGAACTCTCGCAGCCAGGCCGGGTGAGCGGGCCAGGCCGGTGCGGTGACCAGATTGCCGTCAACATGGGCCTCGTCGACGGCGATTGATCGATATTCGCCGCCTCCTGCGATGACATCGGGGCCGCACGCCGGATACGCCGTGCAGGAGCGTCCCTTCAGCACGCCGGCCGCCGACAGCACGAGCAAGCCGTGGCAGATCGAAGCGATCGGCTTTCCCCGCTCGGCGAAGTGCCGCACGATCGCCAGCACTCGTTCATTGAGGCGGATGTACTCCGGGGCACGGCCTCCGGGCACGACGAGTGCGTCGTACTTGCTCTCGTCGGTCTCGGCGAACGTCGCGTTGAGTCGAAAATCGTGACCTCGCTTCTCGCTGTAGGTCTGATCTCCCTCGAAGTCATGCACGGCCGTCCGCACGATATCGCCGCTGGCCTTGTCGGGGCAAACAGCATCGCACTCATATCCCAGCATCGAGAGGGCCTGGAACGGCACCATGATCTCGTAGTCTTCGACGTAGTCGCCGACGAGAAACAGAATCCGCTTGGCGGTCATGTGTTCTATGTCCATAGGAGGTAGAGAAGCGTTGTCACAAAGATCTCACCGACATTAGAGCGATCCGACGAGCCTTTCGGCCACCCGTGCACCCGCGGATGTTACCGGCGACAGAACTCTCGCATCCTCAGGCGGAGTGGCTTCGCGCGCGAAGACCGCCCTAGACGCCTCGGCGCGTCGTTGCTACAAACGCCGCGACCGTCAGGATGACGGGCGAACTGGCGTTTGTTTTTCCGCGTATGCCCCGGCGGTCGGGGCGTCCGACGAAAGGGAGTTCCGTCGTGCGGACCCGCTTGTCTCTCGTCGTCGTTGCCGTTGCGATCGCCGCGGTGGTGGCCCTCTCTTCCACGGCTTCGGCCCAGATCCGAAAAGCCACGCGCGGCGAAAAGTTCCCGCTCAGCCCGGCCTACGGCCCATGGATGGTCATGGTAGCGAGCTTCAGCGCTCCCCCGCCCGGCGAGCGGGTGGAAGGCATGACTCCCGAGCAGGCCGCCGACGAACTCGTATTCGAGTTGCGCTCGAACGGCATTCCCGCTTACACGTTCGCCCTCGACAGCAAGGTTGAGACGCTGGAAACGGTCGATCGGCTCGGCGAGCCGGACAAGCGCATCTTCGCCTCGCAGTGGGGTAGCGTATGCGTGCTCGCCGGCAACTACAAAAGCATCGATGCTTCGATGTCGAATCACGACGTGTCAGCCCGGCAAAGTGCCGTGACCGCACGAGAGACCCTGAAGTGGATCAAGGAGTTCCGACCGCAGTTTCTGACCGGGGGCAAGGCCGACGGCGTCGGTCTTGTGTCGCTCGAAAACGGCGGTAACTATCGCATCACTCCGGGACAGCAAGGTCCGCTTTCGGGAGCCTTCTTCTCGACGAATCCCCTACGATCGGCCGACGACATTCGTTCGCAAAGCCCCGAACGGCTCGACCTGCTCACGAAGCTCAATGTGGGCAGCGATTGCTCGCTCTACGAAAATAAGGCGAAGTACACGCTGATCGTCGCGAGTTTTTACGGAAGCTCGGTGACGCTCGGTGCGAAAGGCGCGAACGCCGACAAGTTCGACCGCTCGATGGTCGAAAACAACTCGCTCTACCAGGCCGGTCAAGACGCCTGGGAACTCGCTCGCTACATGCGACAACTGAAGTTCGACGCCTACGTCTGGCATGACCAATACAAGTCCGTGGTCACGGTCGGTTCGTTCGACACCACCGACGACCCGCGCATCGCGACCGCCGTCGCGACCTACTCCGCCAAGACGAAGGCACACGCCGAGACGAAGGCCCCGGTCCTCACCGCCGAGTTCCTGACCCTTCCCTTCAAGCCGACGGCGAACGACCCGGTGCAGAAGCGCTGGATCTTCGATCCGGAACCCCGGCTGATGAAGGTTCCGAAGCGGAAGTGATCCGCCGATTGAGTCGCACGTCGCGCGAGCCGAGGGAGTTTAGTCCCTCGGCTTCTGCGTTTGACCACCGCCGGCTCGAAGTGCCGAGCGCAGCGTCGTCACGACGAAACGTGGGTCATCGGCCGTGCAAACCGCCGCAGACACCGCGACTCGCGATGCTCCGGCCTCGCGCACGCTCGCGATGTTCTCGGGTCCGATTCCGCCGATCGCGTACCAGGGGAGACCGATCTCCGCCGCGACCTGACGCACGAACTCCAGACCCGCGAACGCCTCGAACGGCTTGGTTTTCGACGGAAAGACCGGACCGACGCCTAGATAGTCGGCCCCGTCAAGCACCGCCACTTGCGCTTGTTCGATGTCATGCGCCGAGACGCCGACGAGGCGGTCGGAACCGACGATGTGCCGCGCTTCGCGTACGGTCAATTCGTCCTGGCCGACGTGAACGCCGTCTGCGCCGCACAACACGGCGAGATCGGGGCGGTCGTTGACGATCAACAGCGCATCGGCCTCCGCGGTCCAACGGCGGACGGCCTTCAGATGCGACAGCAACTTGCGATCGGGCATTTCCTTTTCGCGAACCTGAAAGATCTTCGCCCCGCCAGAGGCCGCTCCGCGAATCACCTCTTCGATCGGCTGGACGCATCGCGAGCGTGTCAGCAACACGTAGAGATCTCTTCCCGCGAGCCGTTCGTGAGCCGCCGGCGCCGCGGCGAGCGTCTTCTCGATCGTGTAGAGCTCGTAACGCAGCTTCTCGAAGGCGGGACCGAGCGTCGGATCAATCAATCTGCCGAACTCTTCCAGCGAGCGCAGCGCCTCCTCCGCGCGATGCAGATTCGCCGCGAGCAGATCGTTTTCCCGCAGCCGTGACTCGGCGGAGGGACTGCTGATCGACGTGCCGACGTCGCCGACGGTGTCGCGGGCCGCGAGCCGCTCCGTCAGCGGCACCGCCGATAAGGCTTCGTTGATTGCATGACGCAGGTTCTTGAGCCGCCGCGTCAGAAACGCATCATCGCGCACGAAGCGGGCGTAATCCTCGGCAACGCGCAGCCCTTCCGCGGCGCGATTCGCGGCGGCATCGATGGCCCGCAGCAAATGCCGGCGGCCGAAAGCCGCCGCTTCGGCGTCGAGCACGAGATCGGTCGGAATCGGCTCGCCGAAGGTGTCACCGGCGACGTCGAGCGAGCGTTGAATGACCTCTGCGGTCGCGCCGCGTTCTTTTAGATGCTCCCGGACGGCCGACGGCACCTCCGCGAGGCCGAATGCAAGGTGCTCGCTGCCCATCTCGGCCGTTCGTCCGCCAAGTGCGGCTTGTCGCTTCGCAGCATCGACGACGGCTGCATACTCCTGCGACTCTCCCGGATTCAGCGAGACGCGATCGAGGTCTTCCTTGAGCAGGTCCTCAAGAAACGCCGCCGTGCTCGAATCGTCGGCGGCGATCCCATGCTCGGCGAGCAACGTCGCCCCGCGGGACTCGTCGGCGAGGAGAGCCGACAGCAGATCGATCGGCTCGACGTTCGGCGACGCCCGCCGCCGCGCCGACTCGATCGCCTGCTCCAAAATGCGGCTGGCAGCCGCGGTGAGTCGCGAAGTCATTGTATCATCGTTCGAGAAGTCCCCTCCAAGCCCGCCGCTCGCGACTGATCCAGCATTCGCACGCCCCATATCATGATCCCCATGTCGCGTCCGATCACAAGTTTCCGCGAGCCTGGTGCGGCCGCTGGAGGGATGCCCTCAATCGTCGCAATCGCCACGACCTTGTCCCCCCCATTGGCCACCACTACAATTCGCCCGCTGCGGTAAAGACGTGACGGTTCCGCACTGCGGGGCATTCACCCAAGTCTTACGGCGGTTGTGACGTACAATGTCACGAGCCGGCTCGGGCGGCGGGCCGGTGCGGGCACGGACGCATGAGATTTTGACGCCGCCGGGGGTTGCCCCCGGCGGCTTTTTTCTGCGAGGGAGATCGAAATGTACGAGCGATTCACCGACCGCGCCCGGAAGGTCATGCAACTGGCCAACCAGGAGGCGCAGCGGTTCAACCACGAATACATCGGCACCGAGCACATCCTGCTCGGGCTGGTGAAGGAAGGGTCGGGGGTCGCGGCCAACGTCCTGAAGAACCTCGACGTCGACCTGCGCAAGATCCGGCTGGAAGTCGAGAAGATCGTCCAGTCCGGCCCCGACATGGTCACGATGGGCAAACTTCCGCAAACGCCCCGTGCCAAAAAGGTCATCGAATACGCGATGGAAGAGGCGCGGAACCTCAACCACAACTACGTCGGCACCGAGCACCTGTTGCTCGGCCTGCTCCGCGAGCAGGAAGGCGTCGCGGCCCAGGTGCTGATGAACCTTGGCCTCAAGCTCGAAGACGTTCGCGAAGAAGTTCTCAACCTCCTCGGTCACGGCATCGAAGGCGGTGAGGGCGGCGAGCGCGCGGGAGCCGGCGGTGGCGGCAGCGGCAAGGCGAGCGGCGGCAAGAGCAAGACCCCCGCCCTCGACAGCTTCGGCCGCGACCTCACCGAGCTCGCGCGACAATCGAAGCTCGATCCGGTGATCGGGCGCGAACGTGAGATCGAGCGCGTCATCCAGATTCTCTGCCGACGGCAGAAGAACAATCCGGTGCTGCTCGGCGAAGCGGGCGTCGGCAAGACGGCCATCGTTGAAGGCTTCGCCCAGATGGTCGTCGAAGGCAGCGTGCCCGAACTGCTCCGCGATAAGCGGATCGTCGTGCTCGACCTCGCGATGATGGTCGCCGGCACGAAGTACCGCGGCCAGTTCGAAGAGCGCATCAAGGCGGTGATGAACGAAGTCCGCCGGGCGAAGAACACGATTCTCTTCATCGACGAGCTGCACACGCTCGTCGGGGCCGGCGGTGCGGAAGGCGCGATTGATGCGTCGAACGTCCTCAAGCCTGCTCTCTCTCGCGGCGAGCTCCAGTGCATCGGTGCGACGACTCTCGACGAGTACCGCAAGTACATCGAGAAGGACGGCGCGCTGGAGCGACGGTTCCAGACCGTGATGGTCGAACCGCCGACGCAGGAGCAGACCGTCGAGATCCTCAAAGGTCTCCGTGATCGGTACGAGCAGCATCACCGCGTGCAGATCACCGACGACGCTCTCAAGGGTGCCGTCGATCTCTCGACGCGGTACATCACGGCACGTTGCCTGCCCGACAAGGCGATCGACGTGATCGACGAGGCGGGCGCCCGTATCCGGCTGAAGAGCATGGTTCGTCCGCCGGACCTCAAGGAGCTCGAAGAAGAGATCGAACGCCTTAACCAGGCCAAGGAAGAGGCGGTTGCGAATCAGGACTTCGAGAAGGCAGCGTCGCTCCGCGATCAGGCCGACAAGGTCAAGAAGCGGAAGGAGACGCTCACCAAGGAGTGGCGCGAGAAGAGCCGTGAGACCGACGGCGTCGTCGATGCCGAAGTCATCGCCGAGGTCGTCGCCAAGATGACCGGCATTCCGCTCGCGCGGCTGTCGGCCGAAGACGCGGCGCGCCTGCTCGAAATGGAGAAGGAGCTTCACAAGCGGATCGTCAGCCAGGAAGAGGCCATCAAGCAGGTCTCGAAGGCAGTCCGCCGCAGCCGTGCGGGCCTCAAAGACCCCAAGCGGCCGACGGGCATCTTCCTGTTCGCCGGTCCGACCGGCGTCGGCAAGACGCTGCTCGCCAAAACGCTTGCCGAGTTCATGTTCGGCGATGAGGACGCCCTCATTCAGATCGACATGAGCGAGTACATGGAAAAGCACAACGTCAGCCGCTTGATCGGCGCTCCTCCCGGCTACGTCGGCTACGAAGAAGGCGGACAACTGACGGAAAAGATCCGCCGGCGGCCCTATAGCGTCGTGCTGCTCGACGAAATCGAGAAAGCGCATCCTGACGTGTTCAACATGCTCCTCCAGATCATGGAGGAGGGCCATCTCACCGATAGCTTCGGCCGCAAGGTCGACTTCAAGAACACGATCATGATCATGACCACGAACGCAGGGGCCAACCGGATCATGTCCGGCGGATTCGGCCTGCAGGCGCTCGCGGCCCGCGATCAGGAGAAGGGCTACGAGCACATGAAGAAAGAGGTCATGAGCGAACTCGAGCGGTTCTTCCGCCCCGAGTTCCTCGGCCGCCTCGATGAGGTCGTGGTCTTCCGCCGGCTCGGTCGCGAAGAGCTCAAGGCGATCGTCGAGATCGAGCTGCTCAAGGTTCGCGAACGCCTCGGCGAACGTGGCCTGAAGCTGGAACTTACCGACGAAGCCAAGGAATTGCTCATCGACAAGGGCGGCGACGTGGACTACGGAGCCCGCCCGCTTCGCCGGGCGATCGGCCAGTACATTGAAGACCCGCTGAGCGAAGAGTTGCTCCGCGGTGCCTTCGAAGGCCACAACTTGATCACCGTGACCGTGAAGGAAGTCGGCGACCAGAAGCAACTCGACTTCGCCGGCAGCACCAGCGAAGGCGAACCCGCTCTGGCCGGTGCCGCGGCGGGCGGCGAAGAACATTGAGCCGACGACACTAAGCCACGACCGTCGGGACGTGGTGATGGAACAATCCCAGCAAGCAGCCCGGCTGTTCTCAACAGCCGGGCTGCTTGCGTATTGTGAGTGGCTTGGTTGCGTTGCCGGATCTCGGGCGATCCTTCATAACCGAGCGCGAAACAACGGCGATTTTCATGTCGAATTTCCCGTCGCAGCGTGTGTCATCTGGTGGAGGTTCTCCGGATGCCGAGTTTTCCTGACACACGCTATAGCCTCGTCGCCCGCGTTCGCGATGCCGACGATCATCAGGCGTGGCGTGAGTTCACGGCGATCTATGGTCCGGCGATCTACCGACTGGCGCGGAAGCGAGGCCTGCAAGGTGCCGATGCCGACGACCTGACCCAGCGGGTCTTTCTCGCGGTCAGCCGCGCGGTGGGCGAATGGCGACCCGATCCGGCGCGGGGGCGGTTTCGGTCATGGCTGGCGACGATCATCCGGAACGCCGCCATCAATGCATTGACGCGGCGTCCGCCGGATCTCGCGGCAGGAGGGACGGCGGTTATGGCCTTGCTGTCCGAGCAGCTCGCGCCTGATGAACCGTTGCAGGCGGCGCTGCGCTTCGAGTCTCGCCGCAGTCGCTTCCGTCTCGCGGCGGAACGCATCCGCCAGGAGTTCAGCGATGCGACGTGGGAGGCGTTTTTTCTGACGGCCGTCGGCGGGCTCTCGCCGGAAGAAGCGGCTGCGACGCTCGGCAAGACCGTCGGAGCGGTTTATGCGGCACGAGGCCGCGTCATGCACCGGCTGCGCCAGGAAATCGAGCGAGATGACGAGTCGTCGGTGGAGGAGGGCGCATGATGATCCAAGAATCGTGTAACCGGCAGCGCATCGAGACGTTTCTCGAGGGGAGGCTCGCCGAAGACGAACAAGAGCGGTTCGAGGCACATCTCGACGCTTGCTCGATTTGCCGCAACGAACTCGAATCGACTGCCGCGGGACAGGATTTCTGGGCCGAGACGTCCACCTTCCTTCAGCAGGACCGCCTCGACGACGAATCGGTGGAACTGCGACTCAACGAAGCGTGCGACTTCACTTTTCCGGCGACGGAAGATCTCGGGGTGTTTCGCGGCCTCAATCATACCGACCGGCCTGAGTTGTTGCGGGTCGAGGCTTATTTCGATGCGACCGATGATCCGCGGATGCTCGGTCGCTTCGGCGGCTACGAGATCGTCGGTGTGGTGGGTTGCGGCGGCATGGGGGTCGTGCTGAAAGGCTACGAGCCGGCGCTCGATCGTTATGTCGCGATCAAGGTTCTCGCGCCTCATCTTTCGACAAGCGGGGCCGCCCGCAAGAGGTTTGCCCGCGAGGCGCGGGCTGCTGCTGCGGTGCTTCACGAGAACGTGGTCGCGATCCACCGCGTCGCCGAAGCGAATGGGCTGCCGTATCTCGTGATGCCGTATCTGGCGGGCGAGTCGCTTCAGAAGCGTCTCGACGAACGAGGTGCTTTGGAGCTCGTCGAAGTGCTTCGCATCGCCAGACAGGTCGCCGCGGGCCTGGCGGCTGCGCATGCGCAGGGGCTGGTTCATCGCGACATCAAGCCGGCCAACGTGCTGCTGGACAACGGGGTCGAGCGGGTCGTACTGACCGATTTCGGGCTGGCACGTGCCGCCGATGATGCCAGCCTGACGCGGTCGGGAGTCATCGCTGGCACACCGCAATACATGTCGCCCGAACAGGCTCGAGGCGAGGCCGTGGATCACCGCAGCGATCTCTTCAGCCTCGGAAGCATGATGTACGTCATGTGTACGGGACGCCTCCCATTCCGCGCGGAAACCGCCTACGGCGTGTTGCGGCGAATCTCGGAAACGCATCCGCATCCGCTGCGGGACTTGGCTCCGGAGGCTCCGCTCTGGCTCTGCGACATCGTCGCCCGGTTGCACGAAAAGAACCCGCAAGACCGCTTCGATTCAGCGGCCGATGTCGCCGAACTGCTTGGGCGTTGCCTCGCACACGTCCAGCGACCGGCGGACGTTCCACCGCCGGTGAATTTCAGCCCGCGGCATAACGTGCTTCGACTTTGGCAAGCCGCCAGTTTCCGGAGGCGGGCGGCGGTTCTCGTTGTCACGGGAGCGGCGTGCCTGCTCCTCGCCGCGGTCGTCCTTCAGGCGGAAGCTCGTTCGACGAAAGGCGACTTGATGCCGACTCAATCGACTGCCGGAGCGGAAAGGGCGACCTCAGCCGCAGGCTCCGTCCGTCGGGAGCCGCTCATGAGCGAGCAGATGCTGTTTCAGGAGTACGAGCAGGTCCGCGGCCGTGCGTCGCAGCTCGAAGGCGACTGGAAAGCCGCCGCGACTGAGACGACCGATTCCTGGGAGGAGTCCGCTGCGGATCTGCGTCGGCGGCTCGAGCGCCTTCAGGAGCGGGTCGAACGGGAGGCTCCCTGACGGCTCGCTATTGGTTCTAGGACGATGCTTTTCAGTTCCCCTTGATCGGAGTCTTCAGAATGAAACGCAGCATGTTCCTCGCCGGCGGATGTCTTGCGGCATTGGCGGTGGCGGCGACGGCCCAGGAAGCGCGGTCGAAAGTCGAAGTGTGGGTCGATGAAGCCGAAACCTCGCCACCCACCATGAAGAAGCTGGTGCCTCTCGGTCGGACGTATGTCATCGACTCGTCGTCACCGAAGGAGCAGGGTTCCTCGCAGCAGGTGAACGAGGCTCTCCTGGACTGGAAGGCCGCCGGGACGGACGACGTTCGGGACGACGTGAAGCAGCGCCTGCGCTCGATCCTTGAGGAAGTCTTCGCGGCCCGTCAGCAGGCCCATGAGCAGGAAATTGCGGAGCTGGAGGAGAAGGTCAAGCAGCTTCGCGAGCAGCTCGAACGGCGTCGCGAGAAACAAAAGGAGATCATCGACTTCCGTATGGAACAGCTGGTCCGCGAGGCCGAGGGACTGGGCTGGGGCGGCGAAAGCCGGGCGCGTTTCGCCGATCCATTTGTTGGTGGCGACACGCCCGGCGCCTTTGCGCCAGCGCGAGTGGCACCGACCCCTCCATCCCTCAAGGCCCTGCCGGAATTCCGATCGGAACCTGCTGGGGCTCGGCAATAAGCGAGACGAGGTGACGTGCGAGGCTCCATCGCTCGACCGGTTGTCGTGCAGCCACGGAAGAGCCGTTCCGAATCCTTCCCCATGGCTCTCTAGGCTGGCACGGCGGTGACGGGACGGCTTCTTCCCGGTAGCCGACAGGCGGGTGGTGAGCCTATGGTTGCGATCCTCTGAATCGAACCGCGCCGGTTCTCGTCCGCATCGCCAAGGGAGGGAAGAATGGTCAGTTTTACGGAGCAATACAGGGATGTCGGGCAGGGAACGCATCCGCACGAGCGCGGCGAAGGTGTCCTCGCCAAGGCCATCGAAGAGCAGACCTCGAAGCTGCCGTCCGACACCTTCCTGTGGGCGGCTGCGGGGGCGATCGCCGGCTCGCTCACACTCAAGCTCATGGGAAGAGATCACCAGAGCCTGTTCGTCGGCCAATGGGCGCCGACGTTTCTGATCCTCGGCCTCTACAACAAGCTTGTGAAGCTGCAAGGCTCCGAATGACGGCCTCGTCGCATTGACGGTTTCGCTGCGAGCAAAGACGCAGGCCGTGCCCGCAGTGAAACGCGTCTTTATGCGACGCTACACGATCGGCGGATTCATCACGCGTTCGTACATCTCGCGGACGGTCTCGTAGCATTCGCACGACGAGCGTTCGAGTCCTTCGCGATCGAGGATCTTCATGTTGCCGCGGCTGTAAGTGATCAGCCCGGCCCGTTGCAGCGTCGAGGCACTCAGGCTCACGCTCTGGCGGCGCACGCCCAGCATGATGCCCAGGAACTCCTGCGTCAGGTAGAAGCTGTCGCGGCCGGCGCGATCTTGCGTCATCAGCAGCCAGCGACACATTCGCTCGTCGACGCTGTGCCGCACGTTGCAGGCCGCCGTCTGGCCCGACTGGTGCACCACCGTCAGCAGGTAACGGTCGAGCAATTCCGGCAAGCGACCGCCCTGCGAGAGCAACGTACGGAACTCCTTCGCCGGAATTCTCAAGCTCACGCCTTCGACCTGCTGGATGCACTGGTACACGCTGACGGATCGATCGGTGATCAGCTCGACGCCGACGAGCCCTTCGCTGCCGATCGTGCCCGCTTCGATCGCCGAGCCGTCGCGCAGCGGCACGATCGCCGAGAACACGCTCGAGATCGGAAAGTAGACGTGCGGGCTGGGCTCGCCGACTTCGCACACGACGCCCGCAACGGAGGTTGAGCTCGTTCCGCCCGTTCGAGGACTCGCTGCAACTCCTCTTGCGACATTAATATCGAGCAACCGGTTCCCGACGCGGTTGGAACTGAACACTCCTGATGGAACCATCGCATCCCATCTTCGCTGCGGGTCTGAGCGCAGGCGAAGCGGAAGACGATTCCCGGGACGGCTGATCGTTCGTGGCCCTTTAGTAGTCTAAGGCTTCGCCACCTCCGGAACGGATGAATCCCCGGATAACCACGAATTTTCGCCATGTTCCAGATGCCAGACAGACCGGTTTCGTGGAACGCAGCCAAACTGATGGCCGTTTCAGATCGTAGGAAGACAGGACGATCAGCGGAGGAGGGGGCAGATGGTTCCGCGCACGAGCAAAACCATGGCAATCGCGGGAATTGAAAGGATGCGGCTGGCGAGAGAGTGTTTGCATCGCTCAAGCGACGCGGATCCCCGCTTCATACTGGGAGCGTCGTCGGAGATCTGGTCGGCGATGTTTGAGGTGCCCCACTGGCCGACCGAACTGCGCATGAAGGCCGTCGGCCTGCAAAGCATCCTGTTTCGCTACGGCACCATTCGCATGACGATCGACCAGATGGTCGAACCCGAGCGGATGCAACTCAAACGCGAGTTGCTGAGCTTCATCGACACCGCCGAGCGACTGGACGGCTTGGGCGACGGCCGTTCGGACGGACAAAACGGCCCGCCGCACGGCATTTCCAGCCCGTCGGGCGTCATGAGGGAAGAGACGCAGGGGCTCGACCGTCGCATCCCGCGCTAGTCCTGCGACGGCGCCAATGACGTCAGCAGATCAGGTGTGGTGTCGCTTGGGAACGAGGCCGCTGCGGACAGGGGCGTTTGACGGCGAGATCGCGTCGACCTGAGACAACCCGCATGCCGGTGTC
>JACCRE010000041.1 GCA_013813775.1 Planctomycetaceae bacterium | reverse complement strand
GGCCCCGTTACGAAGTGGGAGCGGCCAACCTGCCAACGAAGGCGAAGCCAGCACCGGTCATGAAGCAACGAGCATGTGCAGTGACCGGGCTCCTCGGGGTGTGAGGGAACGGCGGGCGAAGAAAGATGCTTCAGAAACCTGAGAGACCCGCATCCCCCTTGCTGTTCGGATACAGCCACGCCTTAACGTGATCGACCACAGCGCAAAGACGCTCGTCGTCGATGCGCTCCCGGTAGACGCCAGATATGCTTCCGTCATCGTGGCCCATGATGGCATTCACCGCCGGCTGATCTTTCGATGCGTCGGCGATCGTGCGGAAGACATGCCGGAGGCTGTAGAAGCCGCGCCGTTTTCCCTCGACGTTCGCCCGCTTCAACAGTTTCGAGAATTCGGGCGAGAGTACATCGATCGGGGTGAACTTCGTGGTGTCGTCGGTTTCCTTCGGCGTCTGCTGACGCACCCAGCGTCGCCCTTCCCTCGTGACGAACATCAGCCCTGCGTCGGCGTCGTCTCTCGGCTCGGGTCGCGTCTCCGATGCCACCGTGAGCGCCTCGATTGTCTCCGGCCACAACGGGAGTCGGCGTGCTACCCCGGTCTTCGGTCGCGGATGGTCGATCCAGCCCGTCGAGAGGTTCACGGCTGACCGGGGCAGCGTGGCAAGATCATGGTTGCCGAACCCGCCGTTGAGCGCGAGCAGCACCATGGCCCGCAGCGGTTGACCGGCAGCGTCGACCATCTTCCGCAGTTCGTCGGCCTCGAACATCTTCGATCCGCCGGCATGACGAGCGAGCCGCAGCGTCTTGCGTCCCGGCTTCTTGAAGTCCGGCCCGAACCTCACCGGCTGCGCGAGAAGCCCGGCGTCGTGGCCCCACTTGAACACGGTTCGCATGCGCTGAATCTTCGCCCCGAGAGCGACCGGCCCCAGCGTCTTGGCGAGCTTGGCCCGCAAGGCTTGGAAGTCCGCCGGCCCTAGATCGGCGACGGCGCGATGCCTCCCGAGGTTGTCAGCGAGGTTGTCTCCGACGTGCCGATACTCCATGAACGTGCGCGGCGACAGTTCCCCGGCTGCCAGCTTCGATTCCTTGGCGTCGAGAAAATCGTTGATGAGCCGCCGAACCGTGATAGCGTCGGTCGCGTCTTTTGGCTTGCGGCCCGCTTGAATATCATCTATTTCGCGGCGATACTTAGTCAACGCCCCGTCCGGGTCGTCGCCGTTGCCGAAATAGTGGATTTTTCCACGGATTTTCTTGCACCAGCGTCCGGTCGGATGAGGCGTCAGCGGGAACTCGGGATAAGGTTTGACCGGCTTCTCGCGTGATGTTTTTGCCATGGTGTTTGCTGCGGCTGACGGGTTCCGGTTGTCACTTCGGTTGTCAACCACAGAGTAGCCGAAACCCGGCAGAAGGCAATAACCTGCAAAAACACTAACAGGCCGCTGTAGCTCAGTTGGCAGAGCGACGCTTTCGTAAAGCGTAGGTCGTCGGTTCAAGTCCGACCAGCGGCTCTTGAAGCCCACGGGTCTTCGCCCGTGGGCTTTCGCATTCCCGGATCGACCGATGATCCTCGTCGTCTCGTGCAGCCTCAACCCGGACAGTCGGAGCCGCATTCTCGCGGAGGCGGTTCGGGTGAAGCTCGTGGAGCTGGGACACCCGGTCGAGACAATCGATCTGCGCGAGACGTCGCTGCCGATGTGCGACGGCGTGACCGCTTACGGAGATCCGAACGCGAAGGCCGTTTCCGCCTTGGTCAAGCGTGCCGACGCCGTCGTGCTCGCCGCCCCCGTCTACAACTACGGCGTATCGGCCGCGACGAAGAATCTCATCGAGCTGACGGGCCGGGCGTGGACCGGCAAAATCGTCGGCATGCTGTTCGCCGCGGGCGGGCAGACGAGCTACATGGCGGGGATGGGCCTCGCGAACAGCCTGATGCTCGATTTTCGTTGTCTCGTGATCCCCCGCTATGTGTATGCCGACGGCGACGCGTTCGACGGCGATCGGATCACTGACTCCGAGATCGAGAGACGCGTGACCGAGCTCGCCCGCGAGGTCACTCGCGTTTCAACGGCGTTGCTCGCCGCCGACCAGCCTTGATGTGAGCGACGCGGTTCGGTCAGGGCCGAGCGGCTGCCCCGCGAAGCGCTTCGAGGGCGTTCACGAAATCCGGCGGCAGCGGCGCCTCGAACGTCGTCCGGCGGCCCGTTACGGGATGAGCGATCGTCAGCCGATGGGCGTGCAGGGCCTGGCGGTGGATCAGGGGATGATCGGCCTCGGTTTCCGGCAGGACGCTGCTGTCGACGTCGGAGAGGAGAAAGACTCCGCGGCCGCCGTAGACCTTGTCGGCCAAAATCGGGTGGCCGAGGTGCTGCATGTGGACGCGGAGTTGGTGCGTCCGGCCGGTCTTCGGATTCAGCTTCATGTGAGCGAAGCCGTTGAACCGTTCAACGATCTCGTAAAACGTCGAGGCGTGGCGGCTCAGCTCATCCGGGCGGCAGACCTGCATCTTCTCGCGAGCCTTGGAATGGACCCGCATATGGGTCTCGATCCAGTCGCTGTCGTAATGCGGCACGCCCCAGACGAGTGCCCGGTATTCCTTCTCGACCGAGCGTTCTTCGAACTGCTTCGTGAGTCGATCGTGCGTCTGGTTGTTCTTCGCGACGACGAGCACTCCGCTCGTGTCTTTATCGAGCCGATGCACGATGCCGGGCCGAAACCGCCCCGCCGTGTCGCTGAGCGTGTCGAAGTGGAATTGTAGTGCCGATGCGAGCGTGCCGTTGGGATTGCCGCGGCCGGGATGGACGATCAGCCCCCACGGCTTATTGATCGCGACGATGGATTCGTCTTCGAACAGGATTTCGAGGGGAATGTTCTCGGGTTGGATCGTCGGTTCCGGCTCGTCCGGCAGGCGAACATACAGAATGTCGTTGACGCGCAGCCTGCGGCCGGGCTTCGTGGGAGTGTTGTTGAGCTTGACGTGCTCCTCGATCGTCCGCTGCCACGCGGCGCGACTGAAGTTCGGGAACAGACGACACAGGTAATGATCGACCCGCCAACCGTGCGCCCGGGCTTCGACGACGATCCGAATCGGGTCGCCATTTGGCGCCACCCCGTCGGGAAACGCGGCAAGTGCTTCACCGTCGTCGTCGGCCGCTAACGTCGGATCGACGATGGCGTTGTCGGTCTCGTCAGCGGGTGTCATTCCGTCACCAGAAAACGCAGATGGCTGAGGGAGCCGTTCCCTCAGCCATTTTAGTGT
The DNA here is from genome assembly GCA_013813775.1 of Planctomycetaceae bacterium. Lineage (GTDB taxonomy): Bacteria > Planctomycetota > Planctomycetia > Planctomycetales > Planctomycetaceae > JACCRE01. The sequence goes on along the minus strand of JACCRE010000041.1, from coordinate 2,739 downwards.
CAGTCAGCGATCCGTCAGGTCATTCCTGCGGAGGCAGCGTCGGCGCGGCGTCCTCATCGGATTCCGAGGTCGCGTCGGCTTCGCTCGAGGGTGCCGGCTCAGCCCCATCCGGCGTTGACGATTCCGCTGACTCGGCGGCAGGCGTCGTGGCGGTCCCTTGCGGCCGAACCGCTTCGACCGGGGTCTGGGGTGTCCCAGTCGCGGTCTCGCCGGTTGGTTGGCCACTCGGCGGCTGGCCGGTCGGCAAGCCGCTGCCGGGCAGGCCGAAGTCTGGTCCGCCGAACGGTGACGATCCCGGCAGCAGCCCGCTGTCGGAAGGTCGAGACAACGGATCCTTCGGAGCCGATTCCTGCTTGCTGAACCAGGCGTAGAACGACTTCGCGTCCGAAGACTTGAGAGCGTCGATGCGCTCCTGAGCCAGCTTCTCGTAAACGGTGTCGCCGTAGTCAGCGACGATCCGCTCGTACTGATCGAGCGCGGGCTGAAGATCGCCGTCGGAAAGCGTTTCGAGCGTTCGGCCGAGTCCGTAGAGCGCCCGCACTTTGACTGGCGGGCCGGCTTTCTCGGATTCGAGTGTCGCTTCAAAGGCGGCGCGCGCGTCGGTCAGATCGCGAACCGCGCCTTCCTTGTCGGTGAATACTGATTCGATCCCGCTGGAGAGGTGCGCTTCGCCCTCGTAGAGCTTCGCCCACGCCGCGGCCGTCGTGTCGGGATGCAACTCGGCCACGTTCGCGAAATCAACTGCCGTGGCGTTAGGCTTGCGGAAGGCGGCCGAGAGTTCGTCCCAGCCGGCTTCGCGGCTCGCGCCACTGGATTTCCACCACCAGACGACCGCCGCGATGACGATCAGGACCGCCGCGAGAGCGAGCAGCAACGTCGTGCCGTACCGTTCGACGAACGGGCGCGATCGCTCACGAGCGTGCTCGGTGAGCCGCTGGAGCTCGTTCTCGTGAAGGCGATGTCGTTCTTCGGCTTTCATCCATTGCGTCCTTGCCGGGACCAAAAAACGTGTGTCCCGCGAGCGCGCGAGTCTAGCCGCCGGTGTCGAAAGGTTCAAGGCGGGCGTCGTTGCACGGTTCGAATGACGTGATGTTCGGCAGGCTTTTCGTCTCGATGTATGACGCGGCGCCGCGCAAGAACCGGCTCAATGCACGGCTTTGGTCGGCCGGTCAACTTTTGAGATGTCCGATGCCTTGGCAGCACGCGCGTCTTGGCGTTATCGCACGGCCGTCCACAGTCCCCCGCCTCCCGAAATTGCGTTCCTAAGCATTTCACCCGACGGAGTGAAATGGGGCGCACTCGAACTCTTTCCACCCCTCTCGACCCGAGCACGGAACGACGAGAGTTGAAAACCGTCGGTCATAAGCCATTGGCCCTCAACCGCCGCCTCACTCCGAAACATGCCAGAACGCTTCACCGCGCGCCGCGGAGGATCGGCTGAAGTTCCTGCGCGAAGTCGCTGGCGCCCTGGAACCCTTCGTAGACGCTTACGAAGCGCAGGTACGCGACGTCGTCGAGATCCTTCAGCGAGCCGCTGACCCTCTCGCCGATTTCGTGCGAGGGGACTTCTCGCTCGAAGCTGTCGAGCATGTCGGACTCGATGTCCGCGACGAGGCGATCGATCTTTTCGGGATCGATGGGTCGCTTATGACAGGCCTTGGCGATGCCGGATCGAAGCTTCTCGCGATCAAAGGGCGCGCGCGTGCCGTCCTTCTTGATCACCTTGAGAGGGGCCTGCTCGGCCTTCTCATAGGTCGTGAAGCGGCGACGGCATTTGAGACACTCGCGTCTCCGACGGACCGCGTTGTCGGCGCTGGCCCGGGAATCGATGACACGGGTCTCGTCGTGGTGGCAGCAAGGGCAGAGCATGGCCGCAGGGCCCTCCTCCGGTGTGAAATCGGGTCACGTCGGTTGGCACCTCCTTACGCGGCGACTCACTCGCACACAGTTCGTGTGAAAACCCCGTGGATAACTTATCGAGAAACGCAAGTCCTGACCAGTACAAACGAAAAAACCGCCACATCTTGCGGGTCAACCGGAAGAACTTGGCCGAGAAGGCCCGACGGGACATCCGTCCAAAACATCGTCGTCCGGTTGCAACCCGACAGCGAATCTTCTAAGCTTCCCCCCCTCAAACCAGCGGTTTTTCACTCTTAGACGCCGGTCCGCACGCGAGATTGCCTCTCGCGGAGGATCGAAGGGGCAGCGGTCGTGTCGATTGACAGCACACTGAAGCGGGCCGGACGGCTGGCGCGCGCTCGCAACGTACTGACTCGCGAAGAGCGGATCGAGCGGCTCAAAGAGCAAGAGAGGTTCGCCGACGGCACCAGCCCGATGGGCTTGCCGAAGGTCCGCATCGTGAAGACCGTCGTCGGCAAAAAGAAGAAGAAAGAAAAGAAGGAAGACGACGAAAAGGACGCCAAGAAAAAGAAGAAGTGATCGCGGAATGCGATCCTTCGCGGTTCGAAGCCGACGGGTTGCTACCCGTCGGCTTCCTTTTTTGCGTGGCTCAAGCGTCGCGACGTTCTAAGACGGCCTCGACCTCGGCGAGCTGCGCGACGGTGTTCACGCCCAGCGCCTCTTCGATCGTGAAGCTGGGGCTGGCGACGACGGTCCGTCCCTCGCTGCGCAAGATCGCCGGGCAATCGGTGAGGTAATACTCGCCCTGGTCGTTCTCGGGCCGAATCTTGTCGAGCGCGGCGAGCAGCGACGGGCCGTCGAAGGCGTAACAGCCGGTGT
>JACCRE010000040.1 GCA_013813775.1 Planctomycetaceae bacterium | reverse complement strand
CTTTGGCGTGCGCGGCTCATGGAGTCTTCAACACCCATGCAACACCGCGAAACGCCAAAGGATTTCGACTTTTCTCCAGACCTCCGCACGACAGTCAGCCAACAAATGCTTGGTTGAGGACTAGTGTAGTGTCTCACACGGATGGTGTTTTATCGAGGACGGCCCGGGCGCGGGCGACCTTTGCGAGGATGTCGTCGGCCTGGGCGGTCCAGACGAAAGAGCGGGGGTCGCGGTTGTGGTCGGCGACGTAGGCCATGATCGTTTCGATCAGTTGCGGGACGTTCTGGAAGACGCCGCGGCGGATGCACTTCTCGGTGATCTCGCGAAACCAACGCTCGATCAGGTTCAGCCAGGAACTGCTGGTGGGGATGAAGTGGACGTGGAAGCGTGGATGTCGCTTCAGCCAGGCCTTCACTTTCGGATGCTTATGAGTCGCGTCGTTGTCCATGATCAGGTGCAGGTCCAGTTCCGCCGGCGTTTCGGCGTCGATCTTCTTCAGGAACCTCAGCCATTCCTGATGACGATGCCGCGGCATGCACTCGGCGATGAGTCTCCCTTCGGCCAGCTCGATCGCCGCGAACAACGTGGTGGTTCCGTTCCGACGCGGCCTCTCGCAGAGACGGCAATCCGGTGTCGCTGATGACAACCGGTATGAGCGTGAATGCCGGGTGGTACGAGCCCCTCCGGAATCGAACAACAAAGCCTCTGTTGAGGGGGCGGGTCTGAGCGGGTTTTCGGAAGCAGCGAGAGAGCACGCTCCTGACAGCTTCGTCATCCATCATCCCTCGGGGCCAAGGGCCTGCGGCCTCAGCGGGGCGAGCCCCGACGGATGATGGACGACGAAGCCTCTGATGAGTGAAGAGTGACGCAACTGCCCTGATGCTCCTTGCGGAGCACCACGCTTCTCTGCTGATTGTCTTGCAGAGCGTGCTGGAGGCTGCTCCATGCCGAAGAGGAGCTTTCCCAAATTTGCGTCGTCTCCCGGTCGTCGTACCGTGCCCTGCATGGACGAACCATTGCCACCTGCCGCGCGTCCCGACCGAATTCCAGAGTTCGGTCTGCTGGTACTCACTGGCTTCACCATCGCCGGCGGCGTCACCGCTGCCGCGTCGGATCGCCTGTTCGGGTTCGCGGTCGGAATCTCGCTTGGGTTCGTCACCGCCCTGTTGTTGCATCTCCTCCGTCGCGAATCACGTTCGCTGGCAGCCTTCGAAGAACTCCGCGTCCCGTTATCACTCGCCTCGGTGCCCAAGCTACTACGCCTCCATAAACAGTTAGGCCGCAGCGTCGTCCGGATTGCAGACCGACTCGACCCGACGTTCCGGGAGTTGGCGACCGAACGCTTGGAGCGGACCGCACGGGAGTTGGAAACACTCGCCGGAGGAGGTGTCGCCTTCCAGTCGACCGAGACTTGGCGGGTGGCCTACGAGAACCTGCTCCGCAGCCCGGGTCTCTACACCTATCGTTCGGTGTCCTGGGTTCGCACGCGGGACTACTGGCAGGATGAGCCAGGGCAGAAGAGCCTGGCGCTCAACTATGAGTTGCACGACACAGGTCAATTGCGCGTCGAGCAGATCGTAATCTTGTCTGACGATCTGTGGCCCGCGTTGCGGCTCCAGGCGGTCCGGCTCGAAACGGCGAGAAGGTGAGATCTCTTCGGCGGGGTGAGACAGGTTGATGGCATGAGAACACTCGAGACGGCTATACTCGGTGGCCGTCCCGATCCGTTTCGCCGAGAGCCACGCATGTCGCGCCGTCCGCTTTTCGCGATCGTCGTCCTCTGCTCGGCCGGGGCGGGCTGCCACGATGTCGATGGGGCGCCGAACGCGACGTCGCCCGGCTCAGACTCGGCGCTTTCCGTTTTCGAGCGTCGCGTGCTGCCGATCTTCAAATCCCCGAAGCCGTCGAGCTGCTCGGAGTGCCATCTCTCGGGCGTCGACCTCAAGGACTACATCCGGCCGACACAGGCGGAGACCTTCGCCGCGCTCGTCGCGTCCGGCATGGTCGACACGAAGGAGACGGACCGCTCGAAGATTCTCGGGTTCATCGGCCGCAAGCCGGAGAAGCCGAGTCTCGTGACGGAGAAGGTTCGGAAGGAAGAGTACGAAGCCTTCCGCGCCTGGCTGAGGGCGGCGGTGCGGGAGCCGGATTTGCTCTCCGCGAAATCCACGGACGAGCCGTTCGGGCCGAAAGTGTCGGAGGAAGTCATCCGGCACGCCCGTTCCGACCGGGTGCTCGCGTCGTTCGTCGAAAACGTCTGGAGCGAGATCGGCCGCTGTGCCGCCTGTCACTCGCCGGAAAAGAACGCAGAGCAGGTGAAGAAGCACGGCGAGCAAGTCTCCTGGATCACCCCGCGAGACCCTGAGGCGACGATGCGGCACATGCTCGACGCGGGAATCATCGACGCCGAAACTCCCGAGGAGAGCCTGCTGCTCGCGAAGCCGACCGAGCGGGTGAAGCACGGGGGCGGGCAGAAGATGGTCGTCGGGGACCGGAGCTACAAGCAGTTGCGACGGTTCCTGGACGACTACGCCGCGACCGCTGGGGGCGAGTATCGCACGGCCGACGATCTGCCCCGGCCGGCAGGCGAGGTCTCCGAGGTGAGCGAGATCTGGTTCAAGCTCACCGACGTGCCGGAGGAGTTCGACCAGAAGCTGCTCCAAGTCGATCTCTACCGTCAAGAAGGCGACGGCTGGTCGAAGGACCGCTGGGCCACCTCCGACCGCCCCGTGTTCGGCAAAGGCCGGCTCTGGCAGCATTCGCTCGGGCTGACGGCGCCGCGGGGGTCGGCGCGGGCGGAGGAGATCCGCGGGCGTCAGACGCTGCCCGCCGGCCGCTACCTGGCGAAGATCTACGTCGATCGGTCCGGCAAGCTCGCGGCGGATTTCCGCGCGGAAATGGGCGCTGAAGATCTATGGGGCGAGATTGAAGTCGAGAGCCGCTGGGCGGAGGGGTACGGGGAGATGACGGAGGCCCCGTTTCCGGAGTCCCGGTTGAGACGGTAAGTGACGACCGCGGGTGCCGATCGGAGTTGCGTGACCTCGGGGCGCCGGCTCGGGTGGTACGAACGATCCCCTTCCGGTGTATCTCGGTGGATCGGTTCCCGGTCGTCTCGATCCGTAGCGAGGATCAACTTGAGGCCGCCCAGTCGGTGATCGACGAACTCTTCGGGCGTGGCGAGCCGGACGCCCAGACCGTTCTGTATCTGGACGCCTTGGGCGACCTCGTCGCCGCCTACGAGGACGCTCACCACCGGATCGGGCCGGCGACCGACGCCGAGATGCTGCGGCATCTCAGGGAAGCCCAGGGCGTCACCCAGGCCGAACTCCACAAAGCGACCGGATTGCCGAATTCGTCCATCTCGGAGGTGCTGGCCGAGAAGAAGCCTTCCAGTCGGGCCGTCGTGCGGGCGCTCGCTTGGTTCTTCGAGGCCGATGCGGCGGCGCTGGCGGCCAACACTTGTCCAGACTCTCCGTCATGGCAACACTTCGGCCCACTGAGCCTCAGAATGAGGAACTTAAGCGGCTTTCATCAATGTTCCCATCCGACAAAAAGGTCGATCCATCCGGCTCAGACGGACTTTGTTCGTCGGGAGGAGCCGGAAGCCGTCGCCGCAACCTCTTTCGACATCCGGTTCGCCGCCGACTTGGCTGTGCCCTTTTTTGACTTTACGACAGATTTCTTAGCAATTGCTTTCTTGGCAAGGGACGTCTTTTTACTAAGAGGCGTCTTTTTACCAGGGGGCATTTTTTTACCAGGAGGCGTCATTGGTCCTCGTTTGGGGCCGGGACCGGCCTCGGCGGTTGTTTGCTTTCCGCGTTGAACCCGTGAGTCGACTTTCGTTTTCGCCGGCAGGGAGACCTTGGCGGCCTTTCGCCGACTTTCCTGTTTCGGCGTTCGCTTGCCGGGCACGGCCGACGAGATGTCCGTCGATTCCAATTCAATTCCAAAGATGTCTCCCAGATCGGCGTCGGACAGCGACTCTCCGGAGCTGCTGAGTGCTTGATCGAGA
>JACCRE010000038.1 GCA_013813775.1 Planctomycetaceae bacterium | reverse complement strand
CTTTGGCGTGCGCGGCTCATGGAGTCTTCAACACCCATGCAACACCGCGAAACGCCAAAGGATTTCGACTTTTCTCCAGACCTCCGCACGACAGTCAGCCAACAAATGCTTGGTTGAGGACTAGTGTGCTTCGGACGACGGCGGCTAAAATTCTGAACGTGCGGTCGGCGTTGTGTCGGCCGTTTTTAGTCGCAGCTGATTTCAGTTTACCGAAACCGAAAGCACACTGCGGTCACAGGTCGCGTGACAAGCAGCCAGGCCACAACGAAGAAACCGCGAATGGATATCTCAAACGTTGTTGTCGCGCGGGACAGACGCCCTGGCAATTCAATTGTCTTCAAGGTTCTTTCAGGGGATCGGCATGAATGCCCACGCGAGTGATCAGCACGATCGATCTTCGTCCTCAACCGGATTGTCAGTACCGGGTGCCGGCAGCACAGCCTTGGCGCGTACCGCCCCCGCCACACCCGCACCGACGCCATCAGCTGCGGCAGGATTCTCGGGCTTGATGGTGGCCGGCATCCTGCACGGACTTGCCAAGTCGGTAGGACTTGGCGACGTGATGCCGACCGCTGACTGTGTGCGGTTCGTCGACAATTTGCAGAGTGAATCCGGCGGCTCGACAGATCCGCTCGTCGCCGTGTTGCTGCAGCAAATCGGAGTCAGCCAGGTCGCAACCGGCTTACTCGCCTCGAAAGCCGCGACCGCTACGAACGCCGACGACGCGGTGGCCTACAGCACAGCGGCAGCACGCCTGTTGGGTGAATTGCGTCGTTGCGTTTCCACGGTGGCGGAGATCCGCTCAGGTGGCACTCGTGCGACGGTCGTAAATCAAGTCGTAGCCCAGCAGAACGTGGCCGCAGGATCGCAACAGATCGCGTTTGTGGGCTCCGGAAAAAAGAAGCTGCGGAAACCGAACTAGCCCAGCCCGATCAAGCGTGGTGGAGACGTCGATGTCGAGGCTCAGTGCTGGAGGCCTGCAGCGGGTCCGCGAATCTATTTTCGAGCGCCAGCCCTGGCGATTGAGCACGGGGCCTACCAGCGCTGCAGGGAAGGCTCGTGCGGCCGCAAATGGCCGCCTCGGTGGTCGACCACGAAAGCCCCGAAGCGTCGCCGACCAAGAATTGGAAAGTATCTGCACCCACATCGCCGCAATGAGCACCAACAGGCGGGAGATTCGAAACGAGTTGGAAGCATTACCCAGCTCGAAAAGCAAACGTGATCCGCCGTCGGGGTTCTCGCCTTCACGCGCCATGGATGCAGGTACCCGGTGAAAATAGAATCCCGAACCAGCTCGAAGTGGAGCCGGAAGACAGGCCGTTCGTCGACGAGATCGGAAGTTATTGAGGAATGCCGCAGAGTTCTTGGGTTCTTCAGGTCGCCTGCAGCAAGTGTGATGATTGTTCCCGATGGATACGCCCGCCTGCTGGGGTGATTCTCGTCAACTCGTTCGCTGCACTCACATAACTGCAATGGCAGGCTGACATCTGCAGCAAGCCTCGACATACTCAATTTGACCGACATACTCAACTTGACCACAGACGCTCGTCGCTTCCTTGGGAACTCTATTGGCCATTCGCAAGAAACGGGATACCTCTCGACGCACTTCGGCGGCAGCCGATCCTGCAACCAAACGAGATCCCATTCAGGGGTTGCGATTTCGACACGCCCATGGCCGACAGCTCCTCATTGAATTTCCCGTCGGTGTCGAGACCGGAAAACGATGGCCGCGGCGGCCGCAATACCACACCGGTGGTGCACTTGAGTTGCGAGCCGTGGAATCTGGTATCACGCTGCAAGAGCTACATCAGCGTCGCAGGTTTGCGTTTCTTTTCACGGACAACGATCTTGAGAGACTGTGCCAACACGAGACGCCGCTCTCTTGGTCGACCGTGAAATGGCTGCTTCGAGTGGATGATCGCAAGGAAAGGCGACAGCTTGAGCAGCGAGCGGCCAGGAATGGCTGGACGGCCACCGAGCTCAAAGCGGAGCGACGTCGATGGAAGGAAATATTCCATGCCGGTGGCAGGCCACCGAAGCTTCCAGAGACGTTTCCCACGGGTCTCGAAGCCGTGGCGGACGCTGTGCGTCGACGGCAACTGCTGATCGGTCACGTGCTGAGTTGTGAGAACTCTCTGTCAGGTCAACGACAACTGTCGTCAACGCAAGAACGGCGTCAACGCAACAGAACGACTGAGGCTGCAAAGGCTGCCGAGGCGGCACTTGAGTTCCTGAAACGGGGCATCGAGAACGAGCGGCGATAAAGGTTCGCGATACGGTCACGAGCAACCGACTGAAACCTCGACCGAGATCGAAGAAAACGATCGGTGACGTAGTCCACTGTTGAACGACCCGATGGCGAACTTCGGCATCGTGACACCTGATGAGATCATCGAGAAAGTGATCCGCATCGTCGTCTCCTGCTGCCTCATGCGGGATGACGAGCTGAGGGGAGGACTCGCCAGCCGCTCGTCTGACCGTCAAACCGAGCGAGTTTTCGAACAGCGACGTGAATCATCGGTATCGGCATCGTCTCTCAGCCCGCGTCGCGGCTTGAGCCGGACAACGACGAGTTCACGAACTGGAAGTCGCCTCCAAAACGATGGCTGACCGACATCGCGACTGTTCCTATAGGTGCTTTAGGAAAATGCGGAGACCCGGGCTGCAGTAAATTACTTCTCACTTTGAGATTTTTTTCGAAATCGCCGGAAAGGAATTTGAATCCACTCGCGGACTGGGGCAAGGTCGGTCTCTCGACGGGCGAACCACCCCCTGTCACACCGGTGAAGCGCTTGCCGGTCTTGGGGTGGCTCGGGTCTCGTCGCCATGGAGGACGAGCGCGTGGGGATCCGTCAACCCCTCCGACTCTCTGTCGCAAGAGGCTCCGCATGACCGCGCGGGTCTCTCTGACGATGCTCGCCGAAAAGGACGCCCCCACGCTCGGTCCGTGTCTGGCGTCCGTGGCCGATCTCGTCGATGAAATCGTCGTCGTCACCCAGCCGGGCGCGACGGAGAGTTGGAAACGCGACGCTGGCGCTTTCGGTGTCAAGCTCGTCGAGTTCCCGTGGTGCGACGACTTCTCGGCGGCGCGTAACGAAAGCATGAAGCATGCCACCGGCGAGTGGATCTTCTATGTCGATGCCGACGAGTGGATTGATGAAGAGAATCGAGCAAGTCTCGTCGCTCTTTTTTCTGCGCTTTCCACGCAGCCCCATCTCGTCGGATTCCGTTTTGGGCAAGTTTCGACGACAGTCGAATCGCGACTCTCCACAGTGCGCCAGATCCGGTTGTTCCGAAATCGACCAGACGTTCGTTGGCGGTATCGGCTGCATGAGCAAATTACCCCTTCGCTCCAGCCGCACGGGATGATTGGTGATTGTCCGATCGAAATACGCCACGATGGGTACGCGGACGGCCAGACGCTGCGAGAGAAGCGGCGTCGCAACGCGAGACTCGCCGCTCTTGATGTGGCAGAGCGTCCGCATGATCCGTGGGCATTATTTACAGCCGGTATCGCTGCCGCCGATTTGGGTAGGCACGATGACGCGTTGCGAATGCTCGATGAGAGCCGCAAACGATGCATCCGCGCAGACTTCGTGCCTCCTGCCGGGGAACTGTTCGCGGCGTTGGCCCGCGCCTCCGTGCGAGCAGGTCATATCCGGGAGGCGGTTCACGTTTGTCGCGACGGTCGACGCGATCGTCCGGACCATGCAGACCTGTACTTCGTGGAGGCTGTCGCTCAAAAGCGCCTCGGCGACTTGGAACTGGCTGAACGGCTACTGAAATGCTGCATCGAGTTGCAGCCATCACATGCGACGGCTTGGCAACTGCTCGGCGATCTACTTTTGATCGCCCGCCGCTTTCCAGAGGTCAAAACTCTCGCCGAGCGGCTGGATCATATTCCGAACATGTGCGTCGACGCGGCGATGCTCCGCTCACGGGTGCAGCTCGCGACCCAGGACGGAGACTCAGCAGTTCGAACGCTTGAGACCGCGATCGAAACCTTCCCAAGTGCCCCAATTCTCTACGAGTTACTGGCGAACGTTCTGTTGAATCTGGAAGACAAAGCACGAGCGGCGACAACCCTCCGCAGGCTCTTGGCAATCTCTCCGGATAACGGCTGGGCGGCACAAACTCTACGGCAACTCTCATCTTTGACCTCAGGCAAGGACCGACAGTCCGTTCTTGCCGGCACGGAGCAAACACCATGCTGATCGACTGGCTCAAGGGGTATCGGTCGCCGTCAATGCGTCGTGCGGAAGGTCTTCCGCGATCTCGCCGGTTACCTTCGCGCATCTCGTCGGCCTTTGAGTCGCTTGAAGATCGTATTTTGCTGTCCCATGATCCGCTCGACCCCAACAACGTGCAGCCGAACACGTATACCGGCCAAAGTCTGTTTTACGTTTCGCGCGGTCAGACCGACTTTCGAGCGACGATCAACACGACGGATCCTGACGGTGATCCGATTACCTATTCGCTGCTCGATGCCTACGGTGGAAACCCAACCACCAAAGCGACCGGCGTGTTCGGGGTCAGCCAGGGAGGCGTGCTTACGCTGACGGGCGACCTGTTGGATGCGCCGATCAGCTACTACCACATCGCCATCGACGCCGCAGATGATCATGGTCATCACACCACCATCCCCATCTCGATCTTGATCGACGAAGGCCCCTATCTGGCCGAGGCCTCTCCCTACGATGGCCGCTACGACCACGACTTGGACTTCAACCCCTGTAAGCCATGCGGCGGTGGTCCAACGACCCTCCGAAATAGCAATAACGGAAATCCGCATCCGATCCTTCACATCGACATCCCGATCGCAAGTGGATCGGGGATCACATCCTACGATGTCGACGTAACCGTTGGCGGCTACTCCGTCTATTCCGCCACCAAGAGCCTCACATCGACCAGCGGCAACCGCACGGAGCGGCTCTCCGTTCTATTTGACGCCTCCGCATATTCCCTCGCGACCGGCTACCACAACTATCAGGTGACGCTTCAGGCCCGCAATGGAAGCACCGCGGTCGGTACCGCCGACGTGCTCACCGGTCGCATGTCGATCGTGAACCGTAAGGACAGCGAGTTCGGCAACCGCTGGTGGCTGCCGGTGCTCGACCGGATCGATGTTGATGAAGCCACCACGACGGGCGGCGGTGTCGGCATTGTCCGAGGCGACGGGACGTCGAGTTTCTTCTATCTCGCCGGATCCGATTACCTCGCAGAGGCCGGCACTTTCGAAGGGCTGACTCTCGTCGGCAGCAGCTATGTCGTCGAGACCCGAGGCGGTCTCCAGAAATACTTCAACTCGACGACGGGCCTGCTCGAAAAGATCCTCGACCGGTCCGGCCGGCAGCAGACGCTCTCCTACGACGTCAACGATCTGGACGGCGACGGTCGCACCGATCAACTGATCGGGTTCAATGACGGCTTCGGCGGCATCACGACGTTCAATTACACGAGCGGTCTGCTGAGCAGCATCACCGATAGCGAGGGCGTCACTTGGAATTACGTGCATAACACGGATAAGACGCTCCAGCGCGCGTACGGCCCGACCAAGACGAGCAACGGCATGAGCTTCGTCGCCGAGGCGACGTTCACCTACGACACGACGAACGGGACGCTGTTGCTGACGTCCCACACCTATCCGGCGAGCGGCACGACGACGATCGACTACAACTATAGCGACCTCCGCGTTCGTTCGGTGACGCATGCGAACGGTCTGACCGAGACGCGCACGCCGTCTCAGATTGCCGGCCTCGGCGGCTTCGTCGTCTCCGCCGCCGACCCCGGCGGCAGTTCCACCGACACTTGGTCGAAGATCACTTCCGAAATCACGGTGGCTGGGGCTCTCTCGACCGGGACGATCGATGCTCGGGGTCTTGTCGTCCGCGAAGTGCTTCCCGATCCGTCCGATCCCACAGGCATCGCGACCGTCACCCGTGACTATCTTCGCGATGGTCATGGTCGGATCATCAAGATCACCGAACCGAATCCGGCCGGCGGGACGGCGCTCGTCACGCTCTTTGAGTACAACAGCCGCGGCCTCATCACCAAGGTCACGAACGCCGACGCCGACGCCACGTACCGCGAATACACCTACGCGACCAACGGACTTGATTTGCTCAGCGAGCGCGACGAGCGGGGCAAGATCTGGCTCTACGAAGTGGATTCAGCGACCGGTAATCGCACGAAGATGACCGATCCGACGGGGCGGATCACCCGTTACGAATACTACACGTCGGGTTCGTCCGTCGGCCTGCTTTACAAGCTCATCGAGCAGAAAGGCGCGACGCCGTCGTCGACCGATGACCTCGTCACCACGTTCGAGTACGACGCCCGCGGCAACGTCACGAAAGTCACCTACGCCGACGGAACGTTCCGCTCGGCGGTCTACAACCAGACCACGGACACGCTGACGAGCGAGACCGACGAGCGCGGTTACACGACGAGTTACACCTACGACGTTTATAATCATCTCGCGACGCAAACGCTGCCCGATCCCGACGGCACCGGTCCCCTATCGGCGGCCGTCTGGCTCTATAACTATTGCACTTGCGGCCACCTGATGTCGGTGACGGGACCGGACCCCGACGGCAACGGACCGCTCGCCGCCCCCGTCTGGAGCTACTCGTACAACGGGACGACCGGTCAACTCGAGAAAGTGACGAGCCCCGACCCCGACGGCGGCGGTCCGCTGGCACGTCTTGAAACGACGTACGTCTACGATTCAAACGGCCGCTTGTGGAAGGAAATTGCGCCCGGCAATCGGATCACCGTCTACGAGTACGGCCTCGACGGTCAGGTCACGAAGATCACGTTGCC
>JACCRE010000027.1 GCA_013813775.1 Planctomycetaceae bacterium | reverse complement strand
CTGTTTCGGCGTTCGCTTGCCGGGCACGGCCGACGAGATGTCCGTCGATTCCAATTCAATTCCAAAGATGTCTCCCAGATCGGCGTCGGACAGCGACTCTCCGGAGCTGCTGAGTGCTTGATCGAGATTGGCCGCGTCTGTCGCATGCGCGATCAACTCGAGGTGATCCACGTTGCGCAGTTTGAACAGGAGGTCGGGCCGCTGGTCCAGCCTCGCGGCCACGCCATAAAAAGCCGCCGCGATATGCTTGCAGACGCTCGCGGAATCCGGGCAACTGCAGGTCATCGAGATCTCAGTCTTGTGGGGGAAGAGGCCTCCGTCGGCCTGGGTGAGCCGCTGCATCACGTTGTCATTGAAGCGGCCTTGCAGCAAGTCGAACAGCGAATCGACGGCCTGAGCGCACTCGCGGCAGATGGCTTCCCAGACGCCGCGTTTGAGCGTCTGAATGTCAATCTTCACCGTATAGGCTTCCGTCCCCCCCACGACGGCTCGGACGCGAGCCGGCTCGATCACCAGGTCGGCGACCGACCCATTGCGGACATAGGTCGCTCCCCGCGGCAAGCGATTGGAAAGGTCGCGATAGCGCTCGAGATTCTCGCACCATTTCACGCCCCAGAACGTCTTTGCGATCTTGCGGCCCTGGACGGCGATGGGTTCTGGTTTCCGCCCCTCGCTTGCGGCGAGTTTTTTGGCCGCCGCACGACCGCGAGCAATCTTCGTCGCGACAGGAACCCTGGGCGCCCAGAACGCGTAGTCTCCATACCAGGACATTGTCCACTCCTTTGGTGAGACGGGACTTCGCAACATCCGTGACGGGCAGCCGAGATCCGCCATCGGGCCTACCCTTTCACGATAAAGCAACATGCGAGCATGTTGCAATTGTCGCCTCCCTGTGAGACGCATGCAGGACGACGTCGAATTCGACCATCGAAAGAATTCGACCATCGAAAAAGGTTCGGGAGCTTAAGGGGTCTGCCTCGATGACGGGCGGCTTCTCGGAGGCTTCGAGAGTGACCTGGCGTCCCCCGGCGTCTCCGCTTCGCCGTCGGAAGCCGCCCGGTTCAGATCGAGGGCGACAAATTTCAGCAGATCATCGTCGGACATTTCCGTCAGCTTCGGAGAGCCGTCGGCATCGAGGATCTGCTCGGCGACGGCGCGCTTGTCGGAGATCATGGCGTCGATCCGCTCCTCAATGGTGCCGCGACAGACGAACTTGTGAACCAGGACATTCTTCAGTTGGCCGATACGAAACGCGCGATCGGTCGCCTGGTTCTCAACCGCCGGATTCCACCAGCGATCGAAATGGACCACATGCGAGGCCGCCGTCAGGTTCAGTCCGCTCCCTCCGGCTTTGATCGAAATGACGAAAAACGGCTTGTCGGCATGAGTCTGAAACTCCTTCACGAGTTCCGTCCTGCGTCGGACCGGCGTTCCACCATGTAGAACCAGCCCCGACCGACCGAAGACCGTCTCCAGGAAGCCGGCCAAGGGTTCGCACAAGGATTGAAACTGGGTGAACACCAGCATCTTCTCCTGCCGGGCAATGATCGGCTCGCAGAGCTGTTTCAGCCGGGCGAATTTTCCGCTGTGGTCCGCGGGGTAAGCGGCTTCGCGCAGAAATTGCGAAGGGTGATTGCAAATCTGTTTGAATTGCAGCAGGGCAGCGAGCACCAGTCCCCGCCGCTTAATTCCATCCGCGTCTCTTAACTGTTGCTGCAAATCGTTCAAGACGCGCGCATAGAGGACCGTCTGCTGTATCGTCAGCCCGCATTCGACTTTCATTTCAATCTTGTCAGGGAGATCGCGGGCGATCACCGGATCGGTCTTCTGCCGCCGGAGGATGTACGGCTGAACGAGCCGCCGCAGTCCTCCATAGGCCACGCCCCCTTCCTGTCGGTTCAGCCGTGAGATGTAGCGTTTGAATTCCGTTGCGGAACCGAGAAGTCCCGGCGAGGAAAAATCGAGCAGCGACCACAATTCGCCGACGTGATTTTCAATCGGCGTGCCGGTCATGATGATCCGCCGGTCGGAGCATAGACGTTTCACGGCCCGCGTCTGTGCGGCGCCGGAATTCTTAATGGCCTGCGCCTCGTCGAGAATGATCAACGACCATTTCAACTGTTCCAGCCAGGGCTGGCGCCGCACCATCCCGTAGCTGGTCACGACGAGATCGAACTCGGAAAACCCGGATGCCGGATCTTGCGCCCGCCGTGCCAGTTCGTACGCATCGATTTCGGACCGGTGCAACAGGCAAATGCGCAACGACGGGGCGAATCGCTCGGCTTCCTGCTTCCAGTTGCCTACCAGCGACGCGGGGACGATCAGGAGGGCCGGTGGCAAACGTCGCTGCCCAGCGGCCCGTTTCCGCTGCAACAGGAGATCTAGAATCTGGATCGTCTTGCCCAATCCCATATCGTCGGCGAGGCAGGCGCCTAACCCCAATTCTGTCATGAACCACAGCCAGCGGACGCCGTCCGCCTGATAGGGCCGCAATGTCGCCTGGAGATCCCGTCCCGGCTGGCAGTCGCTCTGTTGGTCGGGCGTTCGCATCCGCTCCAGTGTCGATCGTAGCCAATCACCCGCCACCACGGCGGACCAATCGGCAACAGGTTCTTGTGCGTCGGAGTCTCCGCCAATCGGCGCCCCGGCCAGGAGCCGCATCCCTTCAATCATGTCGATGCCATCGGGGTGCTCCCGACGGATCATTCGCCAGTGATCCAGCGCCTCCTGAATACGCTGCGGATCGACTTCTACCCATTTGCCTCGCAGCAGCGCCAGCCCGACCGGCTCCAGCATCAGTCGTTTCAATTCCTCCGGCGACAGCGGCTCGCCTTCCAGAACGACGTCCGAATCAAAATCGAGCAGGCTGTCGACGCCGAGTGAAGAGGGCTGTTGCTTTCCCAGCCGCACCTGGACCTGCGGCCTCAGGGGACGCCGAGCCGACCACCAGTTCGGCAGCCGGATGATCACTCCCGCGGCTTCCATCGCGGGGGATTGCCGCAGAAAACGGTACGCTTCCTCGGCGGTCCATGCTTGGGGGGAAAACAGCCGCTTCGACTTCAACAACTCGGCTGCCAAGGGGGACCGCTCCGCCGCCCGTCGCACCGGCTCAAGTAACCTGTCCAACTGCTCGCGGTCCCCGTCGGCGACGGACTGTTTCAAGGCCACCGCCAACGGACAGTGTTGCGGCTTCGCCCGGGGAGAGAGTTTGTGCGTGAATGTCGCCAGAAACGCGAAGGGCCGATGCGGATTACGTTTGTGCTCCGCGAGATGAAACGTCACCTTCCCGATCAGGTGGGCCAGCGGATTAACGCGATTGAGCCATGCCAGCGGTCCGTCGGCGTCGGCGGTCGATACGTCGGCGACATAGTCGCGAAGCTCCGCCCACGTCTGCTGCAAGAAGGTCTCGGTGATAAATTCCAAGCCCACCATGGGAGGAGCGGAACTTACGAAAGCAGCCAGCTCGTCCTCAGCCGGCCACGGCAAGGATCGCCAGCCATCGCCTGGTTCTGCATCGGCGTGGCACACGCTGCGATAAAAGACGCGAGCCCAGTTCCGCCAGAAGGCGAACGAGGCCGGCAATTCATCCGGCCAGTCCGGCGACACCAACATCACCAGGCCCGCGGCATTCGATTCCGCCAATGACGACTGGAACTGCCGCAGCAGGGGTTCCGGAACCGCGGCAGCGGTGATTTCGTCATCAGCCGCCAACCACAACCGCCCGTTCGGCCCGACCGCCAGAGAACTCGCCATCACATTCGTTTGCCTTTGGCGGTTCTCACACGCCGATTTGGTCAATCTGACTTCCAACGCGAAAGTCGCAGCCTGCAAACCCGCGCTGCGCGGGTTGTTTTGATCTTGCGGACGGCGTCTTTCTATCTCATGCGCGATCACTTTGGAATTGAACGCCTGCAAGCAATAGCACCCCAAGAAGTTGCGTCGATTCGAGAAACACCTCTGCGATTCCGTGATCGCATTTGAACTCCGGCCGATTTGCCGAAATTCCTAGTCGCCACAATAAAAAAGCCCTTCGACTTTTGGGCCGGAGGGGCTTCTTGTTCCACAAGTGGAGGCGGCAGGACGCCAATAGAACTTTTTCTGAAAGGGTTGGCGGGCTGGAAAGCTGCCGAGTACTCCCTATGCCGGTCTCTGGCGGGCGGAGCCGAGTTGTAATTGAGACAAAACGCCCAATTCGTAGGCCCCATTCCCCGGACCAAGCCTCATCGAAATCATTCGGTCGCGAGGTGCTGGAAACGGTCCAGCGGCTGATCGGCTGCCCAGGCAAGACCGCGGAGAACAAGGATTTTGAATAGCGGATCGTCGAGTGTCAGGGTGTAGTGTCCGATGACGCTCGCCCAGACCCGACCCGGCCCCGGTTGGTAAGTCCAGAGCATCGGCCATTCGGCGCCGTCTTCGACGGCTGTGGCGAGGACCGTCACTTTCCGACGATCACCGATCATCGGCCAATAGGTTTCATCGACCAATGACAGTGTTGCGAAGCCGGAGGAGAGTAGGGAGGCGTTTTCCTTTTCGGCCTTCGTCGTTTCAAAGAGCAATTTTGCCGGACCGTGTCGGTACTTCGTTCGCTTGGGTTGGGCGGCAAGTCCCCAACGTTTCGCCAGTTCCTCGGGATCGCGATCCGAGATCAGGGCAGAGTGCAGCACCACCGCGCCGCCTCCTCGTGCCAGGTATTCATCGAGCTGCTTTAAACGCTCAGCCGACCAGTCATGGTTCCAGAAGTAAAACACGAGAACGTCGGAATCACGCCATTGCTCGGGTGACGGCCACTCGTGTGCCGTCTGCACCGCGACGCCCTTCGCCGCTTGCAACAGCGTGGTCCAACTCGCCTGCCAGGCGGGGTAGTCGTGTTCACCGCGTCCGTGATCCTGCTTGCCGGCCACGAGCGTGACGACGATGGACTTCGAGTCGGTTTTCACAGTCGTCGCCGGAAGCGACGCCATGACGGCTTGCACTTCGTCGGCCGACCTTTGCGGAAAAGCAGGTTCCTGTTTCGCGGGGGCGGGCGGCGACGCGAGGAACGCGAGCAGGTCTTGAACGGCCGACTCGTCCAGGGAGTCGAGCAGTCCCTTGGGCATCATCGAAACGGCGTTGGGCGAAATCTGCTCGATCGCGTCGATCGACACCGTCGTCTGCTTGATCTCGTTCTCTGCGATCTGCAACGATCCTGCTTCGGCAGCACGGACGGTCCCGGTCATCGCACGTCCGTCCTTAAGGACGACCGAGTAGCTCAGATAGTCCGGATTGATTGCGGCACTCGGCTCGATGATGTCGCGCAGAATAGAGTCGGCGCTGCGATGCGAAAGGGCGCTCAGGACGGGTGCCAGTTTTCCGCCCCGTCCGTGAATTGTGTGGCAATCGCCGCATCTAGCGACTTTCCCAAAGAAGATCTGCTCGCCATGTCTTGCGTCGCCGGAGACCTCCGTCATTTGTGGGGACGCCTCTTCCACGGTCGGCGGCAGTTCGGGCGGCGCCCAGGGAACAGAAAGGCGATCGAACTCGACGACGCGCTCGGTCTCCTCGTCTTGGCGCTGATAGGTGAGATGCAAGCGAGGAGGCTGAGTCGAAACCGTTTCGGCGCTGACTTCGAATCGGCGCGGCGCGGCTTGCGAATCGGTCTCGATTTCCGCGACGTGAACGCCCCCCTGCTTAATGAAGGTCTCGCCTTCGTTGCCGTCGTACCACAATCGACAGGGTGCCGCCGACGTGAGCCGCAGCGTGACATGCCCTCGCGGCAATCGGATTTGCCCGGTCAGCTTCAATGTTCCCGGTTGTTCGAGCGCTGCAAACAGCGGGCGATGGGCGCGCGACTCGCCGCAAAGGGACTTCGCGATTTTCGTATCGACATGCGGCAGCCAAGCCGTACAGGCCGGCGTGTCGTGATTTTTCGCGGTCCATTCCGCGTGGATACCGGTCAGGTCGTAGTCGATTTCGACGTTGGCCGCGGCTGACTGCGATCCGCCGGCAATGCGAACCTTGGGAATTGCGAGTGCGTAAGTCGTTCGAGCCGGATGAGGCGCGGTCTTGAGAATAAGCGTATGGCCGTCCTCGGAAAGTTTCGAGGACAGGATCGGCAAATGACCCCGGAACGCCTTGGTTTGCCGCTCCACGGCGGCGTAAGGCGGCTTTAGCGTTTCAAGGCCGTCGCCGGCGCGGACGTTGTCGCCGTAGCTGATCGTCTGATTTCGAAGCGCGTCGATCACGGCGGGATCAACGGCTCTGTTGAAGACGACCTGCATCTCCAGCGGCCCGGAAGCGAACGCCGCCACCGGCTGGGGAGCGTCTTGGTCGGCGAACCGCAAGCGAAACAGTCGTCCTTCGCCCCGCGGGCCTGTACCCCAATCAGGTGGACCGCTGTGACAGGTGACGTATAAATCGCCTTTCGGGGAGAGCACAACGTCGGCCAAGAGCATCGACGATATTGCGATCGGTGTTTGACGGCCGACATAGCCATGCTCCGTCTTAACGAGTCGCACGCGCCACAGCCGGCCGCGTGAAAATCCGGCGACGAACGCGTCTCCCTCCCAAGTGGCCGGTCCGAATGCGGCTTGCGAAGGTGACGCTTCGTTGAAGACCAAGCCGCATGTGGACTGATGCTGTGGACCGAAGGCGACGACGGGAGGTTCGTCGACGACGGCCGGCAGATATTCATCGTGTCGCGGAGGAAAGCCGTAATGTTTGCCGGGAACGACGTGGTTCAACTCGTCCAGCGGATTAGCGCCGCGAAGCCAAGTTTCGCCTTCCTGATCGGTGACGAACAAATCGCCCAGCCGGTTGAAGGCCATCGCATAGGGCACCCGCATGCCCGTGCAGAGGATCTCGCGTTGACCGTGATCGGTCCCCAGGCGAACGATCGTTCCGCGCGGACTGTGCTTGTCGTACTGCGGCTTGCCGTCTTGAAGCCGGTAGGGATTCGCGTAGTTCGCGCAAATCAGCGCGAACAAGACGCGGCCTTCGGGATCTACGATGACGGACGTGGCGTCGACCCCGCCGGACGCGACGTCGGTGGCAGGCCATCCGTCGCTGACAATCGACTCTTCGTCGGCACGGTCGTCGTTGTCCGTGTCTTGCAGAAGGGACACCTTACCTTGCGACGACACATAGAGTCCCTGTTCCGTCCAGGCCATGCCTACGGGAACGCGAATCGTGGGCCGGTCCCAATAGACTTCGGCGGCGTCCTCCAAACCGTCGCCATCGGCGTCCTTGAGCAAATAGACCTGGCCGTTGTATCCCAGAGCCGTGAGCCGTCCGTCGTTCCGAAATCGCAGGTTGTTGATGTTCGGCAGCCGCAGCGGCAATTCTTCGACGACGATCCCCGGCATGAGGGGCG
>JACCRE010000012.1 GCA_013813775.1 Planctomycetaceae bacterium | reverse complement strand
GGCCCCTCTCCCGAGGGAGAGGGGAGCGAGTGTACTGAATCTCTCAACGTTGAAACGAAAGCAGCTCGGCCGATCAATCGGCCGGGCTGCGAAGTGCTGACATCTTGAACGACTAATCGAACTCGGGACGGCGGATGCGGAGTTGGTCTTTCAGCCGCACGACGATGCTCGAGTGCATCTGGCTGACGCGACTTTCCGACAGGCCGAGCGTCGAACCGATCTCTTTCATCGTCAGCTCCTCGTAGTAATAGAGGATGATGATGAGTCGCTCGTTGCGGTTGAGGCCCTTGGTCACGAGACGCATCAGGTCTCGCTTCTGCAGGCCGCGCGTCGGATCTTCGCCCTTCGAGTCTTCGAGAATGTCGATCTCGCGGACGTCTTTGTACGAGTCGGTCTCGTACCACTTCTTGTTGAGGCTCACGAGGCCGACGGCGCTCGCTTCGGTCTTCAGCTTGTCGAACTCCTCGATCGGCAAGCCCATGCGGGCCGCGATCTCGGCGTCGCTCGGCGGACGGCCGAACTCGGCTTCGGCGGCCTTGCGGGCCGCTTCGAGCTTGCTGGCCTTGCTGCGCACGAGCCGCGGCACCCAGTCCATCGTGCGGAGTTCGTCGAGCATGGCACCGCGGATGCGGGGCACGCAGTAGGTTTCAAACTTCACGCCGCGTTCGAGGTCGAACGCATCGATCGCGTCCATCAGCCCGAACACGCCGGCGCTCATGAGGTCGTTGAGATCGACGCCTTCCGGCAGCTTCTGCCAGACTCGCTCGGCGTTGTAGCGGACGAGCGGCAGGTACCGCTCGATCAGTCGATTGCGAAGCGTCACATTCGACTGGTCCGCCCGATATGTCTTCCAGATCGCGATCATTTCCTCGCTGACCGCGGGCCCGGTCGAAACCGGTTGCGCCTCGGTCGCTTCGGCGATCGCATCACCAGTCGGCCGCTCGACGGTCACAGTCGCCGTCGCGGTCGGGCCTTGCGGCTCGATCGCGAGAGTGGTGTGACCGGCCGTGCCGGCCTGGTCGATCGTAGGGTCGCCCGTCCGGATCATCCAACCCTCCGTGGTCCTGCCAGCCGCCGGGGGAACTCGCCGGCAGCGATAATCGAGACGTCGTTGTCGTCGGAACCGTCACTGCCGCATCGGCATCAAGCGGGAGACCCCGAACCGGGAGCGCCTGAGCCTTTGCCATCACCGGCCGCGTCGCCTCGAACGTGTTCTTCGATGAGTCGCCTGGCGATTTCGCCGACCAGCAGACCGAGAACGAAGAACACGACCGCTGCGACCGCCGCCGTCTTGACCGTGCCTGCGAAGTCACTGCCGCCGAGCATGCCCCGACCGAGAACGGTCATCACGGCGATCAACGCCAAACGGGGGGCGAATTGCTCGGCCACGGCGGCTTTCGCGGGACGGACTGAAACCGCGTCGGCTACGCCCGCTCAATGCGCGGCGCGGCCCTACCGTCTGTATCGGCAGGATCGACGCTGCGGATGAGGCGAACCTTGACGGTTGCGGCGGCGGGAGGAGGCGTGGAGAGGAGCATCGGCAGGCCCATTCTGTGGACGCACCGCGAGCGACGACCGAACGCCGCGCGAATGCGAAGCGGACGGAAAGCCCTTACGGCAGTCCGGGGTGGAGAGATGTGAGGTGAGAGCAGCGAAGAGAGGAAGGAGAGACGTGCAGCAATCCGTGAAGTGACATCGTCAGGCCGCCGCGACGGTCGGAGAAACCGAAGCGAACGGTTCAGGCAGTTCAGAGTCAGCTTGTTCAGCGAAGTGACGAGTCTGAAGAAGCCGTTCGGTCAGTCTCGCCATCGCCTTCGCCGCGGGAGAACGCGGCGACGCGACGACGAAGGGAATACGAGCGAGCACCGACCGCGCGACTGCCTGATCGCGCGGCAAGTGACCCGCGTCGTGAACGGTCACGCCGGCGAATCGCGCCGCCGTGACCGTGAATCGGCCGAACACATGGTCCGATTGTTCGGAGTTGTCGACGAGATTGACGAGCAGGCTGAGCCGGCCCGCCGTTCCGTCGAGTGACTTGACGAGTGCGTAGGCGTCGGCGATCGCCGTCGGTTCGGGGCTGGTGACGATCACGGTTTCGTCGGCCGCCGCGGCGAACGCTCTCACCGTTTCGTCGAGTCCGGCCGCCAAGTCGAGAATCACGTCGTCGAAACGTGTCGCGACGTCGTTGATCTGTTCCAGGAGTCGTCCGCAAAGTTGCGTCGCGCGATCGGCGAGGTCGGTGAGTCCGCTCGCTCCCGTCGCGATCTTCACGCCGCAGTGACCTTCGACGAAGACGTCTTCGAGTGACTTCGCTCCCGTCGCGACGTGCGACAGATTCCACTCGGCCGACAGCCCCGACAGGAGTTCAAGGCTGCCGAGGCCCAGGTCCGCATCGATCAACGCGACTCGCCGTCGGCGACTCGCCAGCGAGGTGGCGAGATTCAGAGCCGTGATGCTCTTGCCGACGCCGCCTTTCCCGCTCGCGACGGCGATGATCCGACCAGACCGGCGTGGAGAGTCGCCGGTCCGGTCTCGGATCATGCCGCGGAGTCGGTTGGCCTGGTCCATGGGATGTAGGGAGGAAATAGTGAGTAGTAAGTAGTGAATGGGAAGCCGTGCGTCGGTGAGTTTGTCTACGATGTCGGAGTTCGGCCCCTGACCTCCGCCCCCTGACCCCTGGTCCCTGACCCCCGATCCCTTCCCCCGTCCACGATCCATCGTGCGATGCGATCGGGGCGGGCGGGTTCGATGTCGTCGGGAACGTCTTGCCCGAGGGTGATGTAGCTGATCGGCAGACCGCCGTCGCGGCAGAGCGCGAGGATCGGACCCGCGGCATCGGCTTCGTCGAGCTTGGTGACGATGATCGCCGTGGGTGAGATCGCGCTGAATCGTTCGACGGCTTGTGCGAGAGTTTTGCGGCCCGCGGTGAGGCTCAGCACGAGGTGCGTTTCGTCGGGATTCGCGGCGGCGAGCAGGTCGTTGAGTTCGGCGATCTGTTCGGCGTCTCGCGGGCTGCGACCGGCGGTGTCGATCAGCACGAGATCCAATCCGTCGAGCTCGTCGAGTGCGGTACGCATCTCGGCGGGAGTGGTGACGACCTTCATGGGCAGGTCGATGATGTCGGCATAGGTTCGCAGTTGATCGACCGCCGCTATGCGATACGTGTCCATGGTGACCAGCCCCGTTCGCAGGCCGTCGCGCAACCGGAAGTTCGCGGCGAGCTTGGCGAGCGTCGTCGTTTTGCCCACGCCCGTCGGCCCGGCGAGCGCGACGATCTTCCGAACGCCGCGTTCGACGGCGACGGGGCCGCAGCAGCGCAACTCCGATTCGACGAGCTGCGTGAGCTTCATCCGCACCGCCGCTGGATCGGCAATTTGAACAGTGGACAACTCCTCCTGAATCGTCGTGGCGAGTTCGCGGGCGATCGGCTCATCGACGTCCGTCGTAAGCAACCGGTTGTAGACGCCCACGACATCGGCAGGCAGTTCCGCGGCGCCGCGATGTCGCCGGCCGAGATCAGCGAGCATTTTTTCGATGACATCGAGCCGCTTCGAGATCTCGTTGCTGTGCGTGACGTCGTTCGCAGGCCGGTGAGCGGCCGATTGCTGATCAACGGTGCGACGAGGCGAGGTCGCATGCGTGCGGAAGTCGGGTCGGACGCGAGCGGCTGTCTCGATGTTGCGTGGGTCGTGGCGGGTGCCGAAAGTCCGCTCGAACGTCACGTCGTCGCCGCGCTGTTGCAAGGCCTCGATGATGTCCGCGGCGCGTCGCTCTTGCGGATTCAGTTGCGGCACAGTTGCGCGCGGCATCGGTTGTGTCATTCGAGTCGGCAACGGCTTCGTCGCAATGCCCAGGCCGGCGGTGATCTCGACCTCTTCCCGATTGCCCCACGGCAACAGCCGCTTCACCGGCACCTGGCGCGTCGCGAGAATCACCGCCTCGCGACCGAGTTCCGACTGAACCCGGTCGAGGGCTTCTCGCATCGTCGCGGCTCGAAAAGTGCGAACGTCGGGCATGGAAAAAGGAGTGAGAACGGAGAATTGAGAAGTGAGAATGCATCAAGAAAGGATCGTACTATCGTGCGGCAACGACCTCCTGAGCTTTTGTCCCTGACCCCTGACCCCCGGCCCCTGACCCCTTCTTCGTGACCGTTGCCGCATCGACCTGGCCGTGAGCCTCGACCTGCGTGTCTCGCGTGACTTCGTTCAGGCTGATGACGGCGAGCTTCGGCAGCGACGCCTGCGTGATCAGCCGCAATGCGGCTCGCACTTGCGGACCGCAGAGCAAGACGGCGGGTCTTCCGACCGAAACCAGTGACTTGAGCGTTTCGGCGATCCCACGGCAGATGGCGTCGCTCGTTTGCGGTGCGAGTTTCAGAGACAAGCCGCGTTCGTTCCATTCGGTCCCCGCGGCGACCATGTCCTCGACGGCGGGGTCGAGCGTGATCACGTGCAGCACGTTGTCGGCATCTCGATACTGCCGACAGATCGTGCGGGCGAGTCCGTGTCGCACGTATTCGGTGAGCAGACCCAGATCCTTCGTGCGGTCGGCGTAATCGCCGAGCGTCTCGAGGATCTGTTCGAGATCGCGAATCGGCACGCGTTCGCGCAGCAGGTTCGCCAACACCTGATGGACTTGCGCGACCTTGAGCACGTCGGGCACGAGCTCTTCCACGAGCTTCGGGCTGGTTTGCTTGAGATGGTCGATAAGTTGATGCACCTGTTGCCGCGTGAGCAGTTCGGCGCTGTGCTCGCGAACGACTTCGGTGAGGTGCGTGATGAGTACCGCGCTCGGTTCGACGACGCTGTAACCCAGCAACTCGGCCCGTTCGGCGGCGGCCGGATCGATCCAGACGGCCGGCCGGCCGAACGCCGGTTCCGTCGTCGAAAGACCCGGAATGCGGCCGCTCACGGCGCCGGTGTCGATCGCCAAGCGACCTTCCGGATACGCTTCGCCCTTCGCGACGGAGACGTCGCGAATCTTGACGCGGTACTCGCGCTGGTCGAGGCGAATGTTGTCGCGAATGCGAACCTTCGGCAGGATCAGTCCCATCTCTTGCGCGACCTTATGCCGGACGCGGGTGACGCGATCGAGCAGGTCGCCGCCGGCGGCGGGATCGGCGAGTCGGATCAGTCCGACACCGAGTTCGAGTTCGAGCGGATCGACGAGAAGCTGGTCTTCGGGCTTGGCCTCGGGCCTCGCGGCGGCTGTTTCCTTTTGCTCCGCGTGTTGCTTCCTGACCGTTTCCTTTTTCTGGCCGCTGCGAAGGGTGAGGCCGACGATCGCACAGCCGGCGCCCAGCGTGAACATCGGCAGCATCGGCAGCCCGGTCAGCGCGAGGGCACCCAGGAACGTCGCCGCGAGGAACATCGCTTCGGGATGGCGGAAGGTCTGCCCGATGACGTCTTTGGAGAGTTCGCTGTCGGCGCTCGTGCGTGTCACGAGCAACGCCGCCGCCAGCGAGATCAGGAAGCCGGGAACCTGCGAGACGAGTCCGTCGCCGATGGTCAGCGTGGTGAAGACCTTCGCGGCCTGCGCGACCGGCATGCCCTGTTCGACCATGCCGATGTAGAGGCCGCCGAGCACGTTGATCACGGTGATGACGATGCCGGCGATCGCGTCGCCGCGAACGAACTTGCTGGCACCGTCCATCGCCCCGTAAAAATCCGCTTGTTGCGAGACTTCCTGCCGGCGGATCTTCGCCTGTTCCGCGGTGACGAGGCCGGCGTTGAGGTCGGCGTCGATCGCCATCTGCTTGCCGGGCATGCCGTCGAGGGCGAAACGAGCCGCGACTTCACTGATCCGCGTCGCACCCTTCGTGATCACGAGAAACTGAATCGCGACGAGGATCACGAACAGGATCAGGCCCACGACAAGACTGTCGCCGCTCACGAAGTTTCCGAAGGCTTCGATGACTCCGCCCGCCGCGGCCGTTCCGTCGGTCGCGCCGCGCGTCAGAATCAATCGCGTGCTGGCAACGTTCAACACGAGTCGCGAAAGCGTCGTGCCCAGCAGAATCGAGGGAAACACGCTGAAATCGAGCGGCTTGTTGACGTAGATCGTCGTCAGCAGGATGACGACCGCCGCCGTCACATTGGCGGCGAGCAGCAGGTCCATGATCGCAGCCGGCAGCGGCGTCACGATGACCAGCAAGGCCGACACGATCAGCACCGGGAAGGCGAATCCCGTGCTGCCGGCGAACCTGCTGCGTGACGCACGCGGCGATGCCATGACGGACGATCTCCGTGAGCCGACCGAGGAACATCCTCGATGGCGCGACGATAAGAAGTGAGTTCAGAAGGGGAGAGACGGCGCGGCGAGCCGCAGGCATCAGCCTGCGAGTCCGAACCGGCGACGTGAAGAATTGGAGTGAAGCGAGAAGCGAGCAGCGAGAAGTGAACCGTCAGAGAGGAGGGCGGAGGTTTAGTCGAAGGGGGCGGGGCGCGTCCAGTTTTTTTCAAACGTCGGCGCAAGAATTGTAATTCCTGCCGTCGCAACTCCTGTGCGCGTGTCTTAGACGAACGCGTCAGGCGTTGGCCCAACGTCGCGAAACCCGGCCGCGGACAGCGGTTACAATTCCCTCGAAGCCCGCCGGCTGCCGCCGGCGAGACCGATCGCCTTCGGCCTTTCCGCTGTCACCTTTTCAACGCCTTGATGAACTCCCTTGCACGGATGACCTCGCGACCGAGCCGCTTCATGCTCGGCTGGATCGGCGTCACGATCGCCGTCGTCGCGATCGCGGGCACGGTCGGTCTGGCGGTGACCTCGCTCTTTGGAATGCCCGGTCGGCGCGACCTGCCGGTCGCGTTTTTAGCCAGCACGGCTTTGCTCGTCGTCGTGAGCGCGGGACTGGCGAAGGCGGAAGGCTACGCGAAGCGTGAGCGGCAAGCGAAGCTGCGACGGGCGCTGCTGACGAGTCTCGCCGCGGCATTGGCGTTCCTCGTCGTTCAGGCCCTCGCCTTGACGGGCCTCGTTCGCGAGATCGCACCGACGGAATCGGCCACCGAACCGACCGCGTTCGTGTTCGCCGCCGTCGCGTTGCACGCCTTGCACGTCGCCGCCGCGGCGCTGTGGTTGATCTACGTCACCTTGCGCGGCTTCGCCGGAAGCTACGACCACGAGTGCCGATTTGGGCTGACGGCGTGCGCCTTCTGCTGGCATGCGCTGGGGGTGGTGTGGGTGGTGATTCTGGCGGCATGCCTTGCAACGGTGTGATCGGCATCGATTGACAAAGGGCGACGTGTGTATCTAATGTAGATACATGCCACTGCTCAATCTCGATGGGGACGCGAGGGAGTTCATGAAGACGCAGGTTCAGAAATGGGGCAACAGTCTCGCGGTTCGCATTCCCAAAGCGTTCGCGGACGAGACCGGTCTTCAGCAGGAGACTCCCGTGGAGATGACCGTGGAGGAGGGAGGGCTTGTCGTTCGTCCTGTCAGAGGTCCGCAAGTCAGCCTGGCGGACCTGCTTGAGAAGGTGACGCCGGACAATCTGCACGGCGAAGTGGACTTTGGCCCGGCCGTCGGACGCGAGATATGGTGAAGAAGCAACGGGCGAAACGGATTCCGGATCAAGGTGATCTGGTGTGGCTAACGTTCGATCCGCAGGCCGGTCACGAGCAAGCGGGGCGTCGCCCGGCGCTCGTCCTGTCACCAGCGTCCTATAACAGCAAGGTCGGTTTGGCGCTGGTGTGCCCGATCACAAATCAGGCGAAGGGCTATCCGTTCGAGGTGGCGCTGCCCGCAGGATCGAAGTTCACCGGAGTAGTGCTCGCCGATCAGGTGAAGAGCGTCGATTGGCGGGTCCGGGAAGCACAGCGGGTCGGGTCGGTGCCGCACGACGTGATGGTGCAAGTCACTCAGCGAACCCTTGTCCTTCTTTCCTCTATAGCCTGAACCGCACTCCCGGCTCTCCGATGACGCGCCACACGCCCTCTAAGCGGTCTGCGCACGAACTCAAACGGCTTGTCGAAGCGGCGGTCGAGGCCGCATGTGATCTCAAGGGCCGCGGACTCTGGTTCTGCGTCGAAGAAGTCCTCGCTTCAGGCCAGCCGACAGAACGCCTGACCGTCTGGGCCACGCTTCATTTCATGCCGACGGATCACCCGTTTTGTTGCGGCGAGCCGGAATGTCATCTTGGACTGCGTAAGAGACGGCAAGACATTAATGATCACGTCCGAAGAGCGATGAAACTCCGGCAGGTGGTGTCCGTCGAGTTCGGGAATGTTTCGGCGAATTATCACGACGGTATCCGGTTCACCTCCATCTCGCAGAGCTGATCGCCGGCGGGAATATCCCACCCTCACGCGAACCCCGCGATCGGGTGCGGCACGTAGGGTTCTTCCAGCCGCTGCATTTCCTCATCCGTCAACTTGATCGACAGCGCTGCGACCGCGTCGTCGAGGTGCTCCATCTTGGAAGCGCCAACGATCGGGGCCGTGACGATCGACTTGTTCAACAGCCACGCAAGCGCGATCTGCGCTCGAGGCACGCCACGAGATTTCGCGACTTCGTCGACGCGATCGACGATCTGTCGATCCGATTCCACCATGCCGGGCTTGCTGTAGAGGGTCTTGCCGAACTCGTCGGTGGTCCAGCGTTCGGAGTTCGGTTCTTCACGCCAGTCGCGTGCGAGCCGACCCCGGGCGAGGGGGCTCCAAGGGATCACGCCGACGCCCTGATCGGCGCACAGACGCAGCATCTCGCGCTCTTCCTCACGTTGTAGCAGGTTGTAGTGGTTCTGCATCGACACGAACCGCGTCCAGCCGTGCCGGTCGGCGAGATACAGCGCCTTGCAGAACTGCCAGGCGTACATGCTCGACGCGCCGATGTATCGCGCCTTGCCGGCCTTCACGACATCGTGCAGGGCTTCGAGCGTTTCCTCGATCGGCGTTTCATAATCGAAGCGGTGGGTCTGATAGAGATCGACGTAGTCGGTGCCGAGCCGTTTCAGGCTGGCGTCGATCTCGGTCATGATCGCCTTCCGCGACAGGCCGCGTCCGTTCGGATCGGGCCGCATCGGGTTGAAGACCTTCGTCGCGATCACGACCTCATCGCGCCTGGTGAGATCGCGCACGGCCCGGCCGAGGAACTCCTCGCTCGTGCCGTCGGAGTACATGTTCGCCGTGTCGAAGAAGTTGATGCCGAGATCCAGCGCCCGCTTGAAGAACGGCCGGCTGCACTCCTCATCGAGCGACCAGGGATGCGTCCCTCGCTCGGGCACGCCGTAGGTCATGCAGCCCAGGCAGATCCGCGAGACTTTGAGGCCGGTCGTTCCGAGATTCACATAGTCCATCGGGATTCCTCACGCCGGAATTGAACCACGAAGATCACAAAGAGCGCGAAGGCTTTCGCACCATCGCGCCATCAAGCAACTCTTCGTGATCCTGGTGCTCTTCGCGGTTCATGATCCTGTGACAGGATCGTTCACTCATACCGCCACTTGAGTTCCCACGGGTCGCCGGTTTCTTTTTGCCAGGCCTGAAGCGTCTTCTGCATCGCTTCGAGACGGCCTTTGTGCTGTGGGTCGTCGGCGAGGTTGGTGAGTTCGTCGGGGTCGTTCTTCAGATTGAAGAGTTCAAAGCGCGGACGCTGCAAGTAGTCCTCCGTCCGGCGTTTGCCGTAGTACAAACGATCGTGCTTGAGCACATCCTGCCACGTCGGCGAGTCGAACAGGTCGCTCGCGAAGGGATACGGCAACTGGTGGGCGATGTTGAAGATCAGCTTGTAGTCGCCGTCGAAGTGGACCCGCATCGGGTAATACATCGTGATCTCGTGGAAGGTGTGCGACGTGAAGAGTTTGTCGAAGCCTTCCGGATGGTCCTGCTCGATCACGCCCGCGAAGCTCTTGCCCTGGAATGTCACAGGCCGCTTCGGACCGGCGTCCAATTCGCCGTCGTTCTCGGTCGTGCGAATCGGCACATGCGGTTTAGGCGTCACGCCGCACCAGTCGAGAATCGTGGGCGTCAGATCGGCCCAGCAGACCAGCGCGTCGCAGGTGATGCCTTTCTTCGAGGCATAGGGATCGCGCACGATGAGCGGCAGATTCATCCCCGGCTCATACGAGGTCGTCTTCGCGCCGGGAAAGGGCGGGCCGTTGTCGGCGAGAAACAGCACGAGCGTGTCGTCGGCGTGGCCGGTCTCTTCGAGAGCTTTCAGCAATTCGCCGAAGCCCTGGTCGAGCCGGTTGATCGCCTGATAGTACGCTGCGAGCTCGTCTCGCACGGCGGGCGTATCGGGCAGCCACGAAGGCACGGTCATCGCCTTCGGATCGAAGTGGACCGGCTTCACGCCGGGATACTTCTCGCCGTCGAAGTTCGCGAAATTATCGGGGCCTCCGCCGCGATGCGGATCGGTCGAGCACCAGTAGAGGAAGAAGGGCTGATCGTCGCTTTCCGCGATCCATTCCTTCGCGTTCCGCGCCATGCGCACGCTGTTGCGGCTCCCCTGGATGCCCTCGTTGCGATACTCATCGAAGTGGTACACGATCTCGGGGGCGACGTGATACTTGCCGATCGAACAGGTGCGATAACCGACCTCCGACAGCATCACCGGCAACGTCGGCACGCTCTCGTAGGTGCTGAAGTGGTTGTAGCCATGCGCGTGGCCGTAATGACCCGTGGCGTGGTTATAGAGCCCCGTGAGGATCACGCTGCGGCTCGCACTGCAACTCGCGGTCGTGCAATGAGCTCGCGTGAAGCGTGTTGCCTGCGCCGCGAACGCATCGAGATTCGGCGTGCGGGCCACGGTGTCGCCGTAACAGCCGGCCTGGAAGCCCATGTCATCGGCCACGACGACCACGACGTTGCGCGGTCCTTTCGCATCTTGCGCGAAGGTCGCGACAGGCAATAGAGCGAGCGCAGCAAGGATTCGCATCGAAAGAGTCTCCGCAGGACGGAAGGCTGATGCGGTTCAGCCTAGCCGGGTCGCGAAGTGACTGCCAAGCGACAGCGTGATGAGCGACTGGAACGATTCGGAGCGTGACAACAGCGGACGCTGCAAGCGGCCCACGAACGACTCGAATGGAAACGAATATGTTGCCCGCGAATCACACGAATGGACGCGAATGGATCGAGAACCATCGGGAGTGGCCTCGTCAGACGTGCCGGAAGAGGAACGGCCTTCTGACGGTGCTCTCCTTTGGAACGGTCAACTTTCGTGTCGCGTCACCTGTTTCAGTTTATTCGCGTCTATTCGCGTGATTCGCGGGCTGACCCCAAACTTCAGTCGTTTCATTCGAGCCATTCGTTGGCCCCCTTGAGTGGCACACGCTCCTCAGCCTTCCGTCGATGCGGCACTTGGCATTTTAATTCGCGGACGCCACGGTTACTTTCTGACAGCGAGACGAGCCGACGAAAACATCGCCTGCCGCCTGCCTGACCGCCGCCATGAACCGCATCGTTCTCGACGATAATCTCAACGTGCTGCGGAGCCTCGATGCGGGGACCGTCAACCTCATCTACATCGACCCGCCCTTCAACTCGGGCAAGACGCAGGCGCGGACTCGCTTGAAGACCGTGCGCGACGCCGAGGGCGATCGCGTCGGCTTCGGCGGGCATCGCTATCGAACCGAGAAGCTCGCGACGAGCGGTTACGCCGATCAGTTCGATGACTACCTCGAGTTCCTGCGGCCCCGGCTCGTCGAAGCCTATCGCGTGCTTGCGGCCGACGGTGCGTTCTTCCTGCACGTCGATTGTCGCGAGGTGCATTACTGCAAGGTGCTGCTCGACGGCATCTTCGGCCGCGTGTGCTTCATGAATGAGATCATCTGGGCCTACGATTACGGCGCGCGATCGAAGTCGAAGTGGCCCGCGAAGCACGACAACATTCTGTGGTACGTGAAAGACCCCGCGAACTACACGTTCAACTACGACGCGATGGATCGTCTGCCCTACATGGCCCCCGGACTCGTCACGCCCGAGAAGGCCGCGCGGGGGAAGACGCCCACCGACGTGTGGTGGAACACGATCGTCAGCCCCAGCGGCAAAGAGAAGACCGGCTACCCGACGCAAAAGCCGCTGGCGATCATCGAGCGCATCGTGAAGGTCCACTCGAAGCCGGGCGATCTCTGCCTCGATTTTTTCGCCGGCAGCGGCACGCTCGGCGAAGCCGCCGCGAAGCACTTGCGACGATTTTTGCTCGTGGACGAAAGTGCCGAAGCCGTCAAGGTAATGACGAAGCGGCTGGCGGCGTTCGAGCCGGAGATCGTACGAGCGAAGAAATCGTCGACGGCGAAGCGAACCCGAAAGACGTGACAGGCGTCCGTTGCTCGGCGGATGTAACGTCATCAATCGTGAAGGCAACGCGGATGGCGCGATCAAAGCAGTCCAGTCGTGACTGGATCGAACGCGCCTCGGACCGGGGCTGTGCCGCACTCGCCGTTCTTCGGGCACGCCGTCACCTCGTGCGTTATCCCGAGGATGGATTCGCCTGGTGCGCTTTGGGCGTCGATCTCACGTCCCTTGCCCGTTACGAGGAGGCGGCAGCAGCCCTCGCAAAGGCGATCGAGCTTTGTCCGTCGGCGGCGCACCGCGTTCTCTTCACCTATTGGGGGCGTCTCTATCGCGAAGCAGGCGACTACGAAAAAGCCGTCGATTGGTATCGAAAGGCAATCGAAGCCGCTCCTGATGAAGCCAGCGGATATCTCTTCCTGGGGGCCATGCTTGCGAAGCAGGGACGACTGATCGAGGCCGAAGAAATTCACCGACGCGCGACCGAATGCACCAGCGGCTGCATCGACGAAGCTTATCTCAATCTGGGTTTCGTGCTGCGTGCCCAAGAGCGATTCGCGGAAGCTGCGGACTGCTTTCGAGAAACACTGCGTATCGACCCGGAGGACAAGCCCGCCAAACGCGCTCTGCGCGACGTCGAGTCTTGCTTGAGACTAAGATAAGACGGCTCAAACGAAATCATGTAGGAAAAGCACAGCCCGCTGAATGGTTTCTCTTGCCATCACAGCGTCTTCAGATACTCCAGCACGGCCCGTTTCTCGTCTTCGGAGAGCGCATCCGGATAATCGTGTCCGGCGGCGCTCTTGCCGGACTTCGAGGTATCGAAAACCTCGCGGCGTGCGGAAGCGTCGAGCGCGTTCTTTGGGAACGTCTTCAACTCTTCGACCGCCAGTCCGATGCGTTCATGATCGTAGCCGTCGCCGCGGCGGTCGCGACGCCAGAGCTTCGGTCGCTCGGAAGGACGCAGCACATGCCACAAGGTCGGCACGCTGCCGTTGTGGAAGTAGGGGGCCGACGCCCATACGCCGTCGAGCGGCGGAGCGACGTAGCCTCCAGGGTCGGTGATCGTTTCATCGCGACCGTAGTCGGTCATCCACGTCGTTTGCAGATGCGTGCGATGCTCGACGCTGAGGGCTTCGAGGCGGACGGGATCGGTGCCGAGTTCGGCGATCGGGATGATCCTTTCGGGGTAGAAGTCTTTCGCGATGGACGGGCGAGGCTCCCGCCGAGCCGCAGTGTCTTGTTCAGCGATGATTCCAGTCCCCCTCTCCCTCGGGAGAGGGGAAAGGAGTGAGGGGCGTGCTGCGGGTCTCCCAGCCTCTTGCACCGTTTGACTCACTTGACGATCAAAGGATGCAAGAACAAGCGGCGCTGGCCGTGATCCCCTTGCCCCCGGCCCCTCTCCCGAGGGAGAGGGGAGTGAAACGAGATCACGATCACCATACGTCCCGTGACACGACGCACAGTTCGCCACGAACGCGATCTTCCCCTTGGCGGCGAGCGGTTCGTCGATCGGACCGGGATACTGCGGCGCATCGAGCGATTCGATGTAAGCGAGCACGTCGCGGAAGTCGTCTTCCCAGCCGTAGATGACGTCGCGGTCGTTCTTCGGGATGAGCATGAACTGCATCAGGATGCGGTGGTTCTTCGGCGCGAAGCCGTCGACGTAGAGCTTCGACTTGCGGCTGACGTTCCACCACGCGGGAGCGTCCATGTCGTGATGCAACAGCCGCCCCGGCCGCTGACTGAGATCGACCGACATGTCGGGACGGCGAAAACCGTCGAGCAAAATGCCGAACACGACCGAGTTCGTCGTGCCCCGCGTTCCGCCGAGCGGAACCTTGAGCGAACCGAGGTCGAGATGCGCGAAGGGCTTGAACTGCGCGAGCTTGACGGTCCGCACGTCCTCGACGAGCGACTGCAAATCGATATCGGTGTTCGGCAGACCCGGAATGACCTGCCCCGCGACCTGCCCGGCGTGACAGGCGAAGCAGTTCATCACCCAGCCGTGTGCGCCGTCGTCGACATAGCCCATCGCGGGACCGTCGTAATCTTCGGGGACATCGGGAGGCTCTTGCAGGCCGTAGCGGTCGAACGTCATCCGCCGTCGTACCGTCGGCGATGCAGCTTCCGCTTCCTTCCGCAGTTCGTCGGGCCAGACCGTCCAGAGTCTCTCGAAAACTCCATCGTCGAAGTCGGGCGGAAGGAAGGGCCGCGTCCGCAGGACCTCATAACCGCGTTCGGCGGACGATTCGAGCGAAGGGTTGACCGACGGCGCAGACTTGCGGCCCTCGCGATCGTCCGCCGCGCTCACGCTCGCACCGCATGCGGCGAGAACGGCGACGGCGGAAAGAATGCGATGCGCTCTCTTCATGGGCGAAGGCGATCCGTCGCGAGAGTTCTTAGAGGCCGGGACAAAACCAGCATCTCGTTGCTGCGGTCTACGTATCCAGTCCCCCTCTCCTCTGGGGAGAGGGGGACTGGGGTGAGGGGATGTCTTGCGGTGTCATCCCCGTGTTTTTCAGCTTCGACGACCACCGTGTAAGCGAACGCAAGCGACGTGGGACGTCAACCTCGCCCCTCACCCCCGGCCCCTCTCCCGAGGGAGA
>JACCRE010000338.1 GCA_013813775.1 Planctomycetaceae bacterium | reverse complement strand
GCGCTGGCAAAGCCAGCGGCTCCCTCACGTGTTATGCAGTGACTGGTTTCTGTGTCCAAGCAAAGCGGAAGGCTGTGCGATGAGCGTGAGATCTTGTTGCCACCATCATCGCTGGCAGCGGCCGCAGAAGAAAGTTGAGCGTTGCGCTTGCACGATCCGTTCGATCGCCGCGTCACAGGATGGGCATTTCATGCCCGTTCGGGCGTAAACGCGATGTGAGTTCTGGTAACGGCCGTTCTGGGCGAGGGCATTCCGATAGGTTCCGTCCGCAAGCGTCGAGCCTTCGTGCAAAATCGCGTCGTCGAGCACCTCCTGAACCGCAGCGGCGAGTCGGGCGATCTCACGCCGCGACAAGGCGTTTGCGGGCCGCGCGGGATGGATTCGCGAGAGATACAAAATCTCGCTCGCGTAGAGGTTGCCGATGCCTGCGACGAGCGTCTGATCCAGCAGAGCGACCTTTACGGGGCGAGCCGTGCGTGCCAGACGCTCGGTCCAGAGTTCGGCGTTCATCGCAAGCGCGTCGGGACCGAGCCTCGTGCAGACCAGTTCCTCGAACTGACCTGGACCGTAATAGTGAACGGTTCCAAGCCCACGACGGTCCCAGAACCAGAGGCTCGGATAAGCGCTGGTGGCATGTTTCATGAAGCGCCACTCGACACGTAAGTGTGCGGTTGTTGGCGGGTCGGAGAGCAGCATCAGTCCAGTCATTCTCGGCTCGATGACGAAGTCGCCCCCTTCCGACAGCGTCAGCACGACTCGTTTCGCGAAGCGACGCACCGATGTAATCGTTTGTCCCCTGATAATGCGAGCGAGACGCTTCGGTTCGGGGCTAACGTCGATCACCTTGAGACCGCACTTTGAGCGCCTAAAGGAGGCGAGTGTCCGGCCGACGACATGCGGGCGAATCCCGCGAACCATCGTTTCAACTTCAGGTAGTTCGGGCATGAAAGAGAAGGGAACGACACAAGTTACGGAAATCGACGCCTGCCATCTTACGCAGTGATTCCGCACTCGCGACCTGATGTGCGGCCTGTGCCCATTGTTTCGCCGACGGGCGGGAGGAACTCTTCTACGCCCACGTTCACAAGAAATCTGCTTGACGGAGGCGGTCCCAATGACGATGGTGATAAACTGGGTAAGTCTGAGAGACGCCTTGCGCTCCGCCCGACGGTTGGAACCAAGGCCGATCGCCCTTTTTGCCGTCCGCGCCAAGAGCCGCCGCAGGAGAGAGTCCCAGTGCGTCCGATCCGATTCGGCCGTTTTGCCCGCGGTTTTGTTGCCGCCGGTCTGCTCGCGGCCCCGCTTTGTGCCGCCGAAACTGCTTCGACGACGATTCCACCCACCGCGGAACGTGTCGACGCGCATCTTGCGGCGGGCGAGTTTTCCGCCGCGGCACAGCTCGCTGCGAACGCCGACCCGGCGATCCGCGGCACGCTCATCGAACAAGTGTTCGAGGCCGAGACCGCTGCCGGCGAGTTCCTCGCGGCGGGCCTGATCGCCAGCCGGTTTCCCGAAGTGGCGGGCCGTGACGCTGTCGTCGACGAAGCGACCGCGGGCGATCTGGCCGGTGGTGCTCAGGGTCTACAAGAGTTGATTCAGCTCATTCAGCAAACGACTGGTGGTCCCCCCACCACCGGTTGGCTCGACATCGACGGAACCGGCGGCACGATCGCGCCGTTCGGCATCGGTAACCAGAACCCCGGCGGCGTCAGCGTCGATCCGCTTGGCAAAATGATGCTGCTGGCGAAAGCCGATACGACAGCTCGGCTTCGCGATCTCGCCTTCTCGGCACGCGTCGCAGATCTCAACGCTGATATGGCGAACGCGAGCGACCTGCGGGTCGTCTCGCTGACCCGGCTGGAACGGGAAGTCGCCGAGCGGCTGGCACGCGGCGAGGCCGTTCCGACCTCAATGCGACAACTGGCGGGCCTGACCCGTGTGCAGTACGTCTTTCTCGACGAAACGACTCGCGAAATCCTGGTCGCCGGACCCGCCGAGGGCTGGCGTTACGACGAGAGTGGTGCAGCGGTCGGTGCCGAAACCGGCAAGCCGGTGCTGCATCTCGACGACCTTGTGACGGTCCTACGAACCTTCGGTCCGCAGGGGGCGAGCGCCTTCCAGTGCTCGATCGACCCGCGTGCCGAAGGCATGAAGGCCGTTCAGGAGTACGCGGCGAACAGTGCGGCTCGCGGACCGCTCAATTCCGGCGCCGGCGTCCGCAACTTCGCGAATCGGCTGGGACAGCTCCTCGGAGAGCAAGACGTTTACGTCGGCGGCGTTCCTGTCGATAGCCGAGTCGCACGAGTGATCGTCGAAGCCGACTACCGCATGAAGCTCATCGGCATCGACAAATTGCAGGCCGCAAGTCTACCGAGCTTCTTCGATCTTCTCTCGGTCGATTCGTCCGCTGAGCCCGTCGCCACGAAGGCACTTCGCTGGTGGCTGACGATGAATTACGAGGCCGTCCTGCACAGCAACGATAAAACGGCTTTCGAGTTCGTCGGACAGGCCGTCAAATGCCTGAGTGAAGACGAGTTCCTGAACGCCGATGGCGAGCGAGTCTCCACGGGCCGAGCCGAAGCGACGAACCGGCTATTCGCGGATCGGTTCACCGCAGGATACGAAGAACTGGCGTCGACGGACCCGGTCTTCGCTGAACTGCGAAACGTGTTCGATCTCTCCCTGGCCGCTGCGCTGATTCGATCGGAACGGCTCGACGAGCGTGCCGACTGGAACGGCGGCGTGTTCGCCGCGAATGGCGCTTACCAGCCGGCGAGCTACGTACCCGCCGAAAGCGTGGCGACGGCCGTCAATCATCGCGTCTACAACGGTTCCGAAGTCGTGGTGCAGGTGGCGGGCGGTGTCCGCGGCGACCTGATGTCGCTCCTGCAAGACACGACTGTCTATCGCACCGCTATCCGGACGGGCGAAGCGGTCGCCTCCGTCAAGGCGACGCCAGCCCCTGAGACCCGGTGGTGGTGGGACGCGAAGTAGGTGGTCAGCGAAGGTGATAGGTGGTACGAAGTAAAAAGGCCGGCCGGGGCGAACCCGGCCGGCCTTTCTCGTTGCCATTCCGTGTTCCGCAGCGTGCCCCTAGAATAGCTCGCCTCGCCGCGCGACCTTCCACCGATCACCTATCACCGACCACCTCCCTCGATGGCGCGTCTTACGCAGGCCGACCTGGCCGATCTCAATACCTCGTTCGAACAAACGTCGCCGCAGGATCTGATCCGCTGGGCTCGAAAGACGTTCCACGGCCGTATCGCCGCTCTCACGAGCATGCAGCGGGCCGGCAA
This sequence comes from Planctomycetaceae bacterium, assembly GCA_013813775.1. Taxonomy (GTDB): domain Bacteria; phylum Planctomycetota; class Planctomycetia; order Planctomycetales; family Planctomycetaceae; genus JACCRE01. The sequence continues at coordinate 4,731 of JACCRE010000338.1, read as the reverse complement.
CGTCGTCTGCCACATGCTCTACGAACTGAAGGCTGACATGCCGGTGCTGTTCGTCGACACCGGTGTGCTGTTCCATGAGACGCTCGACACCCGCGACAAGCTCGTCGAACGCTACGGCCTCAACGTCGTGACGCTCGACCCGGAACTCACGATGGAGGAGCAAACCGCAAAGTACGGAGTGCTCTACCTCGACCCGGAAGGTCAGCGGAAATGCTGCTTCATGCGGAAGAACGAGCCGCTGATCCGCGTCGCCGACCAGTACGACGCGTTCATCTCCAGCCTGCGACGCAGCGACGGTGGAGCCCGATCGCGGGTGCCGGTGCTGTCGCTCGACGCGGAAACGAACAGCGTGCGCATCAACCCGCTCGTCAACTTCGACGATGAGCAGATGGAGCGATACATCACCGATAACGACATCCACATCAATCCGCTGCATTCGCAAGGTTACGCAACGATCGGCTGCAATCGCTGCACGACGCCGGTGTTGCCGACGGAGCCGAAACGCGCCGGCCGGTGGCGGCACCTTGGCCCTTGGTCGCAATACTGCGGCATCAATCCGACCGATCTGCTCAACCCCGCGGAAATCAGCATCGATCTGCCGCTGGAGCTCATCGATCGCATTCTCGGCCGCTCGACGGATTTCATGATCTGATCCTGCCTGGCGGGACGTTTAAACGATTGAAGCCGAGGGGCTGCGATCCCTCGGCTTCATGTTTCTGAACAGCGTCATCGGTCAATCGAGCCGCTTCACGGGAATGCTCTTCTTGAGAGATTCCTTGCCTTTCGGCAGCGTGACACGCAGCACACCGTCTTTGACCGCCGCATCGACGCCGTCGCGATCGACCGCTTCCGTCAGGCGGAAGGACCGCTTCCAGTCGCCCACCCCGTAGCCTCGCCACCGCGTTTCATAGCCTTCGAAGTGCGGTTCGGCGACCTTGGCGTGCAGCGTCAGCACATCCTTCTCGATCGCGAGATCGATGTCTTCCTCCGAGGCGCCGGGAACGTCGGCGACGACGACGAACTGGTCCTCGGTTTCGTAAACATCGACCTGCGGCCGATACCCGCGCGTTTGAGTCGACGTGACTTGATTCGAGGGTTTGATCAAAGTTGTTTCGCTCATGGTTTGGGTCTCCTCAGGCAAGAGCCTGTGCTCGTTCCAAGAATCTTGACGTGATTTTTCGCGAATCAGGCGGTGCGAACCGTCACCTTCGCGGGTTTCGCCTCTTCGACTTTCTGAAGGCGTACCGTCAGCACGCCTCGCTCGTAGGTCGCCTCGGTCTTCTCCGCATCCACGATGAACGGGAGCTGGAAGGACTTCTCGAGCTCGACCAGTCCCCGCTCGCGGAGGTGATACCGGACGTTCTCGATCGGTGCTTCAGATCGCTTGCCGCGGATCGTCACCTGATCTTTCTGAACGCTGACGTCGAACGACTCCGGGTCGAAACCCGGCAGCTCGGCCGTCACCACCACGCCTTCATGGCCGGCGTAAACGTTGAACGCCGTCGGCTGGGCCATTTCGGACGTCCAGCGTGGGGCCGCATTGAGCAGGCTCGACACCTCTCGTCGGAAGCCATCGAGTTCCTGCCATGGATTCCAAGTCATCTGGCTACGCATCGTTCTTGCTCCTTGTGTTCGAGCCACTGGAGATAAGGTTTCTGGCATACGACACGAATGGCGACCGCCATAACAGCAGCGCGCCCCTCCGAAAGAGAAGCGAAGCGAGACACTGCCACTTCTTGCGAGACGCCCTCGAATACGCCGAAGAATGAGCAACTGTCGCGCCGATCATTTCAGGCTTGGCGCTCACGAGTTCTTGTTGAATGCGCTGGGATCGATGTATGTAAATCACTGACCTGAAATAACTTGCGCATAATGAACTTCGACCGATTCCGCGTCGTCTCGGATTCTCATGGAGTATGGATTCGCCTGTGTGCTGCCGAAACGGCATTTCTAAGAACTGACCGCGAGCGGAACGTACTGAAGGCGCCATAGTGGCGTGGCCGGCAGTGGCGGAAGGCTGGCAAACGCTGCGGGCTCAACAAGAATTCGCGGACGCGATCTTCCCGCAAGTCGATCATCCCAAGGGACGGATTCCGCGCCCTTGTGATGGACCACGCGCGCATGTCGGGACGTTTTGCAGGATCGAAGTCGCTCGACGAGCGACGCCGGAGGCGACTCGTCTCTGAAGAAAACAATCACGCCAGCGACGTCGCATCGCCTCAGCCCGTGAACGACCGGCCGCTGCCGACGCGTCGCCCGACGGCGCGGTTTCCGCTGAGGCGAATCATTCCGCGTTCGCGGTGGAAGGTCGCCTCGGCCGGCCTCGTGGTCATCACTCTCTGCGGCTTCACGCTCGTCGCAGGGCAGTTGAGCGGCATCCGCAGTGGAAGCTACGGGCCGGGGCTGGCTTCGTTCTTCGACGCCGAGCACGGCAGGCTCACGTCTTCCGTTGCGGGGTTGCTGTTGATCGCGACCGCGCAGCTCGCCTGGCTGATCCGCTGGGCGCGCGCCCGTAGCTTGAGAGATTTTCGCGGTGGTTATCGCGTCTGGTGGTGGGCCTCTGCTGCGCTGATCGCAGCGGGAGCGCTTATCTTGACCGATGCTCACGTCGCTCTGGCTTCGACGATGGCCTGGCTGACTGGCCGGCTGCCGTTCGGCTCCGATGCGACCTATCGTATGTTGCCGGCGTTCCTGGTGACGGCGCTGCTCGTGCCCGCCTTACAGCGCGACATGCGGGGCTGCGCCACGAGCCGAAGTCTGATCCTCCTCGCAGCCGCGTTCTGGACCGTCGGCGGAACGGCGTTCGTCGGCGGAGCGTTTTTGGAAAACACGCTTGCCCGGGCGGGCTTCGATCTCCCGATCCTTCTCGTAGTGCCTGGAATCCTTTTGGCGGGGACGGCGGCGGCCTTCACAGGGCTGCTGTTCCATGCCCGCCACGTCGTTTACGAATCCGTCGAGCCGCCCGAACAGCCGGTCCGCCGTAAGAAGGCCGTCGTTGTAGTCACTCAAGTGGCCGAAACCACCACGGCAGGTGAAGAAAAGCCGAAGCGAGAAACCAGCCGGCGAACCTCTCGGGCGGCGAAAGCGACTTCGCTCAAGCCCATGGAGGACGAAGCTCCCGTAGCTGCGAAAGCTCCGGTCGCGAAGCCGCACTTCGCGGCGAAGAGTGAGCCTTTGACTCAGACGCCTCGCGAAGAAACCGTTGTCGCAGTTCAGGCCGCGCCGAAACCCGCGCCGGTTGTCGAACAGCCGTCAGCGTCCGACCCGGATGAAGATGATTCCTCGGAAGAGATGGTCGATTTCGAGGGCCGCAAGCTGCGTCTCGACGGCCCCGAGGAGGAGTTGCGCGGCCTCAGCAAGCGAGAACGCCGCAAGATGCGGAAGGCGATGAAGGATCGCGACAGGTCGCTGGCCTGATCGTCGCGACGAATCCCTCGTGATCCGCCGGCCTCCGATTCTCGTTGACGGTGACCAGGGCCGCACTCAGAATGCGTTCCAGCATCGCATCCGTTGCCGTTCAATCTTCGATGGATCTCTCCGATGGCCGACGATCGAGATGACTTCTTCAACGATGCCCACGGCCAAGGCCGTTCCGCGGAACCGGATCGCTGGCCGACGAACGATGAAGGTCCGCAGGGGGAACTCGACGCCCCGCCGGCTCGTAAGAGCAACACCGCGAAGATCCTGCTGATCGTGCTGGCCATCATCGTGATCGGCGCGGTGCTGTGTTGCGGCGGAGCCGGCTTGATCGCGTACTTGAATCCGCCGCTCAAGACGACGTCCAACGCCGCCGAGATCGAGGAGAAGACCGCGGCCATCGCCGATATTGCGGTTCCCGAAGGATTCCGCCCGGTGATGGCGATGGACATGAACATGTATGTCATGACCATGCAGATGGCCTTTTACGATGGTCAGGGCAGCGGCATGTTGATGATCGCTCAGGTGCAGGCGCCGCAAGGGGCGGACGAAGCCCAGATGCAGCAGCAGCTTCGCCAAAGCATGCAGCAGCAGAACATGGGCGAACAACTCACGATCAAGAACTCCGAAACGAAGACCGTGCAGGTGGACGGGCAGGACGTCGATTTCCTGTTCTCGACGGCGACGAACGCCAAAGACAACTCGGAGTGGCGGCAGGTCTCGGGGGCATTCCCCGGCAAGAACGGCACGGCCTTCCTGATCCTGCAACAGCCGGGCGACGCCTTCGACGAAGAGGTCGCCACCGAAATGCTGGAGTCGATCAGCACGAAGTGATGGCCGATGGCTCATTGCCGATGGCCCAAGATTGCCATCGGCAATGAGCCATCAACCCTCGGCCATTTCCGACGAATCTTGACGGCGTTGGCGAACCGGTCCACAATCGGCGCGCGATGCAATGTGTGGTTGCGTCGATCAAAGCCCGGGGGCGGGCGCGTTGGGATCTGTTTCGTCCGCCCTTTCGACGACTTGCCGATGACGGCATTCGTCATCATGTCTCGATCCGAGACCCACGCAGCAACGCGTGGGCTCATCGGGTCGCCAGCAGAGAGCACGTTGAGATGAGCGGACCGATCGTACGGACGGGGACGACCCCCGCCTTCGGAGACAACTGGGATCGCATCTTCGGTGGCGGCACCAAGACCCGATCCAAGGCGACGGCGAAGTCGAAATCCGGCGTCGCCAAGACGACGGCAAAGGTCGAGAAAGCTGCCGGCAAGGCTGCGGGGACTGCCAAGTCGGTCGTCGCCAAGACGA
>JACCRE010000317.1 GCA_013813775.1 Planctomycetaceae bacterium | reverse complement strand
ACGCGATACCATGCTCTGAATCCATCCTCCAAGCGCCACCCCTGTCCCTGCACACCGCGCCACCCGTGTCTCTGCACACCGCGCCACCCGTGTCTCTGCATCGCACACTTGCCACCCGTGGCGCCAGGCCAGAATGTAAGAACGGCGAAGCGATCAAAGCGAGATCAACTGTTGTGCTTCTTCGATCTCGCCTTGTGCTTCGGGCTCGTCGACGCGGACCGCTTCGACGATGATGCCGCCGATCTTCAGCAGCCGGTGCACCGGCGAAAGATAGAACTGCCGGGTCCAGGCGAGTCCGCTGCGCTCACACGAGGCTCGCAGTTCGGCACGGTTGTACGTGCGGCATTTCCACGTCCGGCTGTTGAGGGCGCCGGTGACGGTGTCTTCGGTCGCCAGCAACAGCAGGCTGCCGCCCGGCCGCAGCACTCGACGCATCTCCCGCAAGCCCGGTTCGGGGTCGGGAAGATGCTCGATGACCCAGCCGCACGTCACGCAGTCGAAACTGCCATCGGCGAAGGGTAGTCGAGTCACGTCGGCGGCGACGAAGGAGGCCCGCTTCGTCTTAAGGCGGTTGCGGGCCCGTCGCAGCATGCGATGCGAAAGGTCGGCGGCGACCACGGTCGCGTCGGGCCGGGCCTCTTTGAGTAGATGTCCCAAGATCTGTCCGGCGCCGCTGCCGATGTCGAGGATACGTCCGAAGCGAGAGACGCCGAACGTGCCGCGACGCAGCAACGCTCCCAGAAGCGGCTCATGCAGCGACACCACGCTGGCAAAGGCGAGAACCGCGCCTGCGGGGCCATCGTAGACCTTGCGGCTGACGCGCCGCGAGAACCCAAGATCGCCCGAACGGATGTCCTTGAACTCGATAAATCGCTGAAACGGCTGAGGTGAAGGACGGGGGCGTGTCGGCGGCAGGAGCGTCACGATGGCGGTTTCCGGCACATAGGGCGGGAATCGGGAACGACCCCCACGTGTTGTAGCACCTCATTTTCCACCAAACAATCGACCGGACAGGCTGATCCGTCAACAGAGCGGCTCCCTGTCTCGTCTCAGGGGGAATTGCCGGCGAGCCATACGCAGACTGCCATTCCGTGGCCCGCCGTTGCCCGAATCGACTCTGCCGCTTATGGTTAGAACCTTACCCAATGCCCGCAGGCGAAGTTTGGCCATGACGGACATCATCGACATCCGGACCTGCGACGACCCTCGCGACGCCATCCATCGTGTTGTCGAGCGGCTGGCTGCCGGAGATTTCGTCGGACTGCCGACCGAAACCGGGTACGTGCTGGCCACGCAGGTCTCGCAGACCGAGGCTGTGGCGCGATTGCGTGAGCTTTGCGGTGAGTCGCTGGTCCTTGCCGTCAAAAGTGCCCACGAGGCGTTCGACCTGATCCCGGTGATCGACAAACAGGGCGAGCGATTGCTGCAGCGGCTGTTGCCCGGGCCGGTCGTGATCGAAGCGAAGTGCGAAGATGGGGCAGGGCTTGTCACGGCGCTCTCGAGGCCCGTGCGAAAAGCCGTCGAACGCGAAGGATATGTGCGGCTTCGAGCGCCCGACCAGGAAATTCTGGCGGCGATTCAGCGGCTCACGGCCTCGCCGTTGGTGCTGTCTCCTGAGCCGGAAGGCCCGCCGCTGGCGAGTCCTTCGGCATTGCTCGCACGCTATCCGGCAGACGTTCCCGTGGTGATTGACGACGGTCCGCCGCTCCATGCGGGTCGCTGCACGACAGTTCGACTTGGCGATGGCGATTGGTCGGTGACCGAGACCGGCCTGCTTGACGAAGCGGCCATTCGTGAGCGAATGTGCGTCGGAATCATGTTTGTCTGCACCGGAAACACCTGCCGCAGCCCTCTGGCCGAGGCGATGTTTCGCAAAATGCTGGCGGAACGGCTAAACTGCTCCGAAGACGAACTGACGCGGCACGGGATTTTTGTGACTTCGGCGGGGATCTCCGCCGGTTACGATATGCCGGCCGCAGCGGAGTCGTTGGCGTTGGCTGAGGAGTTCGGGCTGAACTTGGCCCGGCACCGCAGCCGCCCGCTGACCGACGAACTGCTCGGTCGGGCGGACCATGTGTTCGCGATGACGGCCGGACATCGCGACTCGATCCTGTCGGTCCGGCCGGATCTTGCCGGCCGCATTCATCTGCTGTCTCGGGAAGGTCTGGACATCGCCGATCCGATCGGTGGTGGACCGGCCGAATACGAACGCTGCCGCGCCGAAATCGAACGTGAGCTCCTGGTGGTCTTGGACACTTTGCCGATCGACCCTCAACCGATGCGGGGTTGAAATTTCCGATGAGAATCGCCGTTTCCAGCGACCATCGAGGTTACGCCGTCAAGGGGCGGGTCATCGAGCTCGTGCGCTCCCTCGGCCATGAGGGGTTCGACTATGGCCCCGATGGGCCGGAGAACGTCGACTACCCCGATTACGCGGCGAAAGTCGCGCGCGCCGTCGCGAAGCGTGAGGTCGATCGCGGCATCCTCATCTGCGGAACCGGCGTCGGCATGTGCATCGTCGCCAACAAGTTCGCCGGGGTGCGAGCGGCGCCGTGCCACGACGACCTGACGGCGGAAATGAGCCGCTTGCACAACGACGCCAACGTGTTGTGCCTGTCCGCCGACCTGCTGGGAGACCGGCTCGTCAATCGCATGATCGAGATCTGGCTGGCGACCGAATTTGAAGGCGGACGCCACGCACGCCGTCTGGCCAAGATCGCCGAATACGAGCAGAATCCCCAGGCGGGTGCCGACGGGATGCCGCCGACGACCGTCCAGCCCACCAACGGCGCTCCGGCGACCGGCGTGGCCAGCGGGCTTTGAGTGGCGAAATGAGGGCGTCGCGTCGGCCTCGCCGACGATGGTGGTTCAGACTTTGTCGTTCAGGCTGTGCCTGACGAATCGTGTTGTCTGGCACAGCCTGACCTACGATTTGATCGAAATCGAAGTGGTCCCAAGACACGACCTGTGTGGATCGGCGATGATGGATCAGGATTCGCTTCGGTATCTCAAGTCTCACGAATGGGTCGGCGTCGATGGCGATGTCGCGACGGTCGGCATCACCGAGTTCGCCGTGAGCCAACTGACCGACCTGACCTACGTCGAACTGCCCAAGGTCGGCACGTCGGTCGAGTTCGGCGAGCGATTCGGCGAAGTCGAAAGCGTCAAAGCCGTCAGCGATCTCTACTCGCCGGTTTCGGGCGAGGTCATCGAAGCGAACACCAGTCTCGACGACGACGTCGCTCCTCTGTCGAGCGATCCCTTCGGAGCCGGCTGGCTCATGAAGGTGCGCCTCTCCGGCGGCCTTTCCGACGAACTCCTGGATCGCGCGGCGTACGAGGCGCATTGCGCCTCGGAAACGTGAGATCAGAGCCGGGCCGTCAGGAGGCGCTTCCACGCGAGTTGCCCGATCAAACGCTTCCAGACGGGCGCGGCTCCGTCAGTCGTCTTCTGCCGATTGACCGCATGCTGCGGCTTTCCTAACATCCACGCCGTGGCCCGTGGGCCGCCCAAGCATCGCCCGGGGCTGAAAGACTGCCCCCGGCACCGCGGGGCTACCCCGCGGCAGACGCGTTGCTCACCATTCGAGGCGTGAGCCAATCCGCGGACCGCTGGGACCGCAGACTGGCTCGGCACAGGACCGGTTGGGCGACCCGCGGGTCATATTTACAGATACGCCGCACCCTGGAGTTGCGGCTTCTTTGAGGGTCGGTCGATGGGTTTGCTCCGCTGGCTGCTGGGCCTGTTCGGAGCGAACTCCGGCACCGCAGTCGCCAAGGCGTGGACGGATCAAGCCCTGCGCTCGACGGCTGGACGGCCTTGGCGGCGGCCGCGGTTGTCATCGATAAGGCGCAACGCCGTATCGCCGCCCCTCCGCCGCACTCCGGCGCCCACGACTCCGCAGCCCGCGTATCGGTTCGCCCGACAGGGCGTCGCGGGAATGTTGGAGTCTCTGCGAGGGCGGAGCAGTTATCTCAATCTCGCGACCGACCTCGACCGTACTCGCCTCGACCGCTGGAATCTTCCGCCGCTCGCGACGCCCGACGAACTCGCCGACTGGCTGGAAATCCCCGTCGGCAAGCTCGCGTGGCTTTCGGGGCGGCTCGTCTCCGGCAACAGACCGCCTTCCACGCGGGAAGCGCATTACGTCTTCCGCTGGAAAGCGAAGCGATCGGGCGGTGCGCGGCTCATTGAAAGTCCGAAACCGCTGCTACGACAGGTTCAAACGAAGATTCTGCGAGAGATTCTCGACAAGGTGCCGCCGCACGCCGCGGCCCACGGTTTCGTGGCTGGGCGGTCGATTCTGACGAACGCGAAGCCGCATTGCGATCGCGTCGTCGTGGTGAAATGGGATCTGACCGACTTTTACGCCTCCGTGCGGTACAGCCGAGTCGTCGCGATCTTCCGGTCGCTGGGCTTCAGTCGCGAGGTCGCGTTGTGGCTGGCCTCGCTGACCACGTCGGCCATCGCCGCGGATCTGCCGTTCCCTGAATCAGGTCCGCAAGCGTTGCGTCCCTATCTGGGACGGCATCTGCCGCAGGGAGCCGCAACCTCGCCCGCCCTTGCGAACTTGTCGGCCTTCTCGCTCGACGTGCGGTTGAGCGGCCTCGCGCGGGCGTTCGGCGGCGCGTATACCAGATATGCCGATGACCTCACGATTTCGGGGGATGATGCTTTCGCTCGACAGCTCAAGAACGTGATTCCGCTCGTCGAAAAAGTGATCCGGCAGGAGCGTTTTCACGTTCACGCCAAGAAGCGAAAAGTGATTCGGCGAGGCCAGCGACAAGTCGTCGCCGGGGTCGTCGTCAATCAGCATCCCAACATCCGTCGAGACGACTTCGACCGGCTCAAGGCGATCCTGTATAACTCCGCGAAGCATGGTCCCGCGTCACAGAACCCTAACGGGCATCCCGATTTCGCGGCCCATCTGCGAGGCCGCATCGCCCATGCCGCGATGCTGAATTCTGTGCGCGGCGAGAAGCTCATGCGTCTCTACGAGGCGATCGATTTCGGATAAGGCACGAAGCCCGCCGGCCGCGTCCGGCGGGTCCGCAAGGATTCAAGATGGGCTGGCTTGTTCGCCTGCTGCTGCCGATGCAGATCCTGCGGCCGGTGATCAAACCGGTGACGCGATTGCTGATCGGCGCGCTCGCGATCCCGCTGTTCCGCCTGTTCCTGCGGCGGGTCGTGCGGCTGCAGGAACTGGATCGCGAGCTGGAAAAGGATCTGGAGCAATGGTTTCGCGGATCGCTGTTGTTGCTGGTCGCGACCGCGAACATGGAACACGTGCTGTTCGGCTGGGTGTCGGAAGTCTTCACGCTCAATCTGCAGGATGACCATGCCTGGGTCGCCGTCGGCTTCCGACTGCTGCTCGCCATCGGCGTCATCGAGTCGATGCCCGATCAGGCATTGTTCGCGATCATTCATCCCGGACCGTCGGCGATTAAGTTTCGCCGCGGCGTCCCCTGCTTCGGCCTCAAAGAACAATGCTGGCCCTATCTCAAGGGCACCCTGTGCCAGCACCTGAACCGTTCCTCGCCGGTGCTGGCGATCATGGCGGCGATCCGAACGACGACGGCCAGCACACGCATTGGGTCGTGGGCTGGGTCTGTTACGGCCTGGCGATCACGCAGTATCTGATCATCGGACTGATGACCTCGCGCGACAAAGCCCTCGACGCCCTCAGCGAGTTCGACCGACAGGTCGCCATTCGCCGGCAAGAGCTGATCGACGAGTTCGACGTCGAAGCGCCTTCGGCGGCCCCGGTCGTCAAGGCGGAAGGCGCGGCGGCGAACCTGGCAGCAGCAGCGGCGCAAAAGGCGGGGTGACGGACGCGGCCCGCACGGAGGGCTGATATAATGCCCCGATCCCCGCGTCCGCTGCCGTTTCCCTGTCGTTGAGCCGATGCCGCGTATCCGTCAACTGCCTGCGGGGGTCGTCAACCAGATCGCCGCCGGGGAGGTCATCGAACGGCCGGCGAGCATCGTCAAAGAACTCGTCGAGAACAGCGTCGATGCGCTGGCGACGCGGATCTCCGTGGAGGTCACCCGAGGCGGTCTCGACGTTGTTCGCGTGACCGACAACGGCGAAGGCATCGACCCCGATGATCTCGTGCTCGCCGTCACCAGCCACGCGACCAGCAAGATCGCCGACCCGGCCGACCTGTTTCGAGTGCGGACGATGGGTTTTCGAGGCGAAGCGCTGGCGTCGATCGCCTCAGTGAGCCGCTTCAGTCTGCGAAGTCGCACCGAATCGAGCGAAAACGCCTTCGAGGTCACCTCGTGCGATCACGTCGTCGAGCCGCCGCGCGCCTGCGGCGGTCCGATCGGCACGACGGTCGAGGTGCGCGACCTGTTTCACAACACGCCCGTCCGGCGGAAGTTTCTGAAGTCGGTCTCGACCGAGTTCGGTCACATCTGCGAGCAGTTCACGCGCATCGCGATCGCCAATCCGCGTTTGCATGCCGTTCTGAGGCACAACGATCGGGTCGTGTTCGAGCTGCCGCCGACCGAGCGGTTGCTCGATCGTCTCGTGCTGTTTCACGGAAGCGAACTCGCCGAAAAGCTGATCTGGGTCGAATCGGCCGCCAACGGCATCAAGGTCTGGGGCTACGTGGGTCATCCGAGTCTCAGTAAACCGAGTCGGAAGGGTCAGTACCTGTTCCTCAACGGCCGCTGGATTCAGGACCGGTCGCTGCAACATGCTTTAGGCGAGGCGTATCGCGGACTGTTGATGGTGGGACGCTACCCCATCGCGTATCTCTTCATCGAACTGCCGCCTGAACTCGTGGACGTGAACGTCCATCCGACGAAAGCCGAAGTGCGGTTCGAGGACGGTTCGTCGGTCTATCGGCAACTGCTGTCGACGCTGCGGACGCGGTTCCTGTCGCTCGATTTCGAGACCGTCGCCCGCCTTCCCGCCGGACACGGCACGCCTTCCGAACCCGTTGCCGAGGAGCGTCGCCAGGAGCTGCAAGCCGAGTTTTCTTCGTGGGCCGAGTCGGCACTGTCGGCATGGACGCCGGATCTGAGTGACGCCAACGTTGCCCCCCACGAAGCCACCGACGCTTCGTCGGTGGACCGTTCCGGCATCGTCGCGCCACCCGCCTCGACCGGCACGTCGTTTCCCGAACGGAATGCTGCGCCAAGCCCCGAGATCAACGACGTCTCACATGGACCGCCCTCACCCAGTCCGTTCTCACGATCGCGGGCGATGCAGGTTCTCGATACGTATCTGGTCGTCGAGACCGACCGGGGGCTGACGGTCATCGATCAACATGCCCTGCATGAACGGATCATGTACGAGCACTTCCGCCGCAAGACGCTCGCGGGGGCCGTCGAAACGCAACGGCTTCTGGCGCCGGAGCCGGTCGAGCTCTCCCCGCAGGAGTCGGCGCTGCTGATCGCGCATCGCGAAACATTGTTGCAGATCGGTTACGTGCTCGACGAGTTCGGACGAAACACCGTGCTGCTGTCGGGTTACCCGGCGATGCTCGCGAAGGCCGATCACCATGCGATCTTGCGCGACCTCGCCGATGGGCTTGCCGAGGCGAACGGTCCGAACCGGCGCGACCTGCTCGACAAGTTGTTGCACATGATGTCGTGCAAAGCGGCGATCAAGGCGGGGCAGCGGCTCGCCGACGACGAGATTCAGTCGCTGATCTCGCAGCGCCACCTCGTGGACGACGCCCACCACTGCCCTCACGGCCGCCCGACGGCGCTTGTGCTGAGTCGCGACCAGTTGGATCGCCAGTTCGGCCGGCTGGGATAAGGGTGGACGGAAACGCGAGACCACGAATCAAACGAAAGACACGAAAGGTTCAACCACGGAAAGCGCGGAAGACACGGAACCGAAAAAGGTGATGAATGAGTCCCGGTCAGCGGCGATGGACGTGGACACGCTGGACTGCGGAGGCCGTCCTGTGCCTCGTGGTCGCGTATCCCTTCAGCGGCGGGCCAGGAAAGTATCTCCTCGGTCGTGGTTGGATCACGATGCGCGACTGGAAGAGCGTCTATGCGCCGAGTCAATCCGCGGGCGAGGGCGGTTGGACTTGATGAGACCTATGACGCTTACACGCAATGGTGGGGAGAGCTTGGTTACTCCCACCACCAAACGGAAGCAAAGTAACGAAGCAAGGAACGTCGAACGGCAAGCATCTTTCCGGAACGAGCGATGCCGCCCCTCGTCGCCGTTCCGTGTTTTCCGTGCCTTCCGTGGTGAATTCTCATTTTCGTGTGCTTCGTCTCTTTCGTGGTCCTCTCCCGGCGTTCCCGCGATCGCTTCGCGATTGTAAATTGCCGTGAGGGCCGGTAAACCGGCCCGACTCGTTTCGACTCTCCGACCGGTTCCATGATCTGCGTCAGCATCGGCCGCACTCGCCATTCGATGATGGTCCAGGAGCACCGCGCGCTCGCGGAACGCGGCGCGAAGCTCGTCGAGTACCGGCTCGACTGGCTCGGCCGGCAGCCTGACCCGGCGAAATTGCTGAAAGATCGCCCCACGCCCGTCGTCGCCACCTGCCGTCGCCGCGAGGACCGCGGTCGATGGTCGGGCAGCGAAGAGAAGCGGCAGGCCGTGCTGCGCGAGGCGATCGTCGCGGGCGTTGAGTACGTCGATCTCGAGGTCGACGTCGCGAAGACGATTCCCCGTTACGGTTCGACCAAGCGGATCGTCAGCTACCACAACTTCGAAGACACCCCGGCCGATCTCGACGCCATCCACGCGAAGCTGGCGGAATGCGATCCCGACATCGTGAAGCTCGTCACGATGGCGAACTGGCCGGGCGACAACGCACGGATGCTCGATCTCGTGCGCCGGGCGAAGGTGCCGACGGTCGGCTTCTGCATGGGAGAACTTGGTGTCGTCAGCCGACTGCTGTGCGGCAAGTTCGGCTCGCCCTTCAGCTATGCGACCTTCAGCCGCGATCGCGAGCTGGCGCCCGGACAGCTTTCGTTCGATGAGATGAAAGGTCCGTATCGCTACGACGACATCAACTCCGAGACCGAGGTCTACGCCGTCGCCGGAGACCCGGTCGCGCACAGCTACAGTCCGCTGATCCACAACGCGGCCTTTCGCGAGATCGGCCTGAACGCGATCTATGTTCCGTTGCGGGTGCCGAAGCACACGTTCCCGCAGTCCGTGAAGGATCTCGATCCTATCGGCATTCGCGGCTACAGCGTGACGATTCCGCACAAGGAAGCCGCGATCGAAGTCGCGAAGGAGAAGAACCCCGTCGCCCTGGCGATCGGAGCGGCGAACACGCTCTATCGGAACGACTCCGGTGATTGGGCGGCGACGAACACCGATTACGAAGCCGCCATGTCCACGCTGATGGACGGCCTGCGGCAGCGGAATCCCGACGCGTCGCTCAACGGCCTCAAGGTGCTGATGCTGGGGGCGGGCGGCGTCGCGCGGGCCATCGGTTACGGCTGCGTGAAGGCCGGGGCCGTGCTCACGATCGCCAGCCGCACCAAAGAGCGGGCGATCGAGCTCGCCCGTTCGCTCGACGCCTCGGCGATTCGCTGGGAGAAGCGGGGCGGCGGTCACATCGACGTGATCATCAATTGCACGCCGTTGGGCATGCACCCGAACGTCGAAGAAACGCCGATGTCGGTGAACTGGCTGCAAGAGCACATGCTCGTGTTCGACACGATCTACAACCCCGAGAACACGCTGTTCCTCAAAGAGGCGCGGGCCAGACGCTGCGCGACGGTGTCGGGACTCGAGATGTTCGTGCGCCAGGCCGCCGCCCAGTTCGAGCTGTTCACAGGAAAAGCCGCGCCGGTCGAGACGATGCGCGAGGCGTTGCGACGGGGCATTTCGCCGGTGAAGCTCAATTACTAACACGAAGCTGCGGCCGCGGCATGGAACCACTCTCCCTCGGGAGAGGGGTGAGGGGACGAGGCGGCGATTACGAGAATCAAGCCGCGCCGTCATGCACCTGGACTTGCTTCAGACGAAACCGAAAACAGCACCAGCGACGCGTCAGACATCCCCTCACCCCCGACCCCTCTCCCCAGCGGAGAGGGGGGCAGCGCGGCTCCATCCGTTCTCACTTTCGCCATGCCCATCATCTTCATCGGATATCGCGGCAGCGGCAAGAGCGCGGTCGGCGCATGTGTCGCCGATCGGCTCGGCTGGCGGTTCGTCGATGCCGACGTCGAAATCGAGCGCCGTGCCGGCCGGACGATCCGCGAGATCTTCGCGGAACAGGGCGAGTCGCATTTCCGGGACATCGAGCGACAGGTTCTGGCGGAATTGCTCTCGGAATCGGATCTCGTGATCGCCGCCGGCGGCGGAGCGATTCTGTCGGCGGAGACGCGCGAACGGCTGAAGTGCGCGGGCCCGGTCATCTACCTGAAGGTTTCACCGGGGGTCGCTGAACAACGCATCGCGAGCGACGTGACGACCTCGGAGCGTCGGCCGGCGCTGATGGACCTTCCGCGTCGCGCCGAAATCGAAACCACGATGGCTGCGCGAGCGCTGTTGTATGAAGAGTGCGCGACGATCACGCTCGATGCCGATGCGAAGACGGTCTCCGCTTTGGCGGACGAGGTGATGCGGCTCCTGCCTGCCGAATATCGCCGGGAGGCGGCGACGTGACGTGGCTCGCCGGTCCGCCGTGGGTGCCCGCTGCGATCGTATTCGTCGTCGGGACCGTCGTCGGTCGATTTCTGAATCGCTGCATCGATCACTTCCCGCGACATGAGTCGCTGCGCGACCAGTTGGCATCCCCGTTTCGCGCGAGTGCGGCGGAGCGGGCCTTGCGAGCCGCTCGTCGCCCGTGGCACTACGTGCCGGTCGTCGGTTGGCTCGTGCGAGGCAACCCGCTGAGCCGCGGCTGGCGTTCGGACGTGCGGCACGCCGCCGTCGAGCTGGTGAACGGTTTGCTGCTGGCGGCGATTCTTTGGGCGGAGTTTCCGAATGGATTTCTGCCCGCTCCGCCTGTCGATGCCTTCGCGGTCGAGGGCATGTGGCTGCCCTCGCCGGCATCGACCTCGGTGACGTTGCAGCTCGTGCGGCTGGGTCTGCATTTGATTCTCGCGCAGTCTTTGCTGGTCGCCACGGTCATCGACTTCCGCCAGATGATCATTCCCGACGGCGCGACCGTGCCGGCGATGCTGCTCGCTTTGGTCGTGAGCGCGGCGGCCGGAGGCGTCTGGCTCGTGCCGCTCTGGTACGAGGACGCCGGGCTGCTGGCGATCCTGGGGATGAGCGACCATTTCGGCGGCGGAGTCGAGGTTCCGGCCTGGCTGACGGCGCACCCTCACGCGCATGGCCTGCTCGTCTCGTTGGCGGGGTTGATCGTCGGCGGCGGGACGGTCTGGGCCGTCCGCTGGATCGGCCATTGGGCGCTCGGCCGCGAAGCGATGGGCTTCGGCGACGTCGTTCTCATGGCGATGATCGGCGCCTTCGTCGGCTGGCAGCCCGTGTTGACGGTCTTCTTTCTCGCTCCTGTCTGCGCCATCGTGGTCGTGTTTTTGGCCGTCCTTAGCGGAACCTCGCGAGAGTTTCCCTTCGGACCGTGGCTCAGTCTCGCCGCCATTCTGCTGCTCGTCGCCTGGCAGGTGATCTGGCCGTTCGCAGGCCGGTTCTTCCTGATGGGACGACTGATGCCGTTCGTCGGAATCACGATTCTGCTGCTGCTCGCGATTCTGCTGCGCGGGATGCGGCTGATCCGCGGCGACCGATACTGGCACGTCGATCGAAGCGAGCACTGGACGAGCGCCGATCAGTTGCTCTACCTCAGCCAGGAGAACGCGGCAGACTCGCAGACCCGCTGGCGAAGTCGCGACGGGCACGAATGGTCGGGTCTCGCCAGCGGCCGGGGCAGCCTTGGTGAGCAGCGATGGCGTGCGTCAGCACCCCCTTCGGACTGGTGGCGGGTTCCACGGAAACCGTGATACGATGCAGGTCGAACCGCATCAGGAGGTCGGGTGTCTCTCTAAGAACGGGAGAATGGTAGGACGGGAGAACGGAAGGATGGAAGAATGAGAAATGGCGTTTCCCGGCCACTCATTTTCTCCTCCGTTCTTCCATTCTCCCGTCCTTCCGTTCTCATCAACGCGACCACTCCTTCTCAGGCATCCTCCCAGCATGATCACGATCGTCGATTACGGCATGGGCAATCTGCGGAGCGTGCAGAAGGCCTTCGAGCGGATCGGTGCCGAAGCCGTCATCGCGTCCGACCCGCGCGAGGTCGCCACGGCCGAGCGACTTGTGCTGCCCGGAGTCGGTGCGTTCCGCGACGCGATCGCCGAGTTGAGACGGAAAGATCTCGTCGGTCCAGTCGTCGATCACCTGGCGGCTGGAAAGCCGTTTCTGGGCATCTGCTTGGGATTGCAACTCCTCTTCGAGGTCAGCGACGAAGGCGGGCAGCACGAGGGACTGGGGGTGCTGCGCGGGCGCGTCGAACGATTTCCGGATCGCGCCGGTTTCAAGGTTCCGCACATGGGCTGGAATCGGTTGAACCGAAGCGGCAACTGCCCGGTGTTCAGCGACACGCCCGACGATGCATACTTCTACTTCGTGCATAGCTACCATGTCGTGCCTGACGACGAAGCGGTGGTCGCTGCACGAACGGATTACATCATTCCATTCGTTTCGGCGGTGGCGCGCGACAACCTGTTCGCGGTCCAGTTTCACCCCGAAAAGAGCCAGCGGCACGGGCTTGCGCTGCTGAAGAACTTCGCGGAACTGAACACCGGCGTCTCGGCGATGAGTTAGCACGCTTACGGTGGGTGGCACGCCCTGACGTAGGAAGGGCGTGGCGAGACATCTCACGCCCACGCCCATCCCGTTGGTCTGGGCGTGCCACCCAACTTTTAGGATGGACGCTTCACGACATGCCACTTCGGACGGATGAAATTTCGTGATTCAGATCATCCCGGCGATCGACCTGCGCGGAGGGAAGTGCGTCCGCCTGCGGCAGGGGAACTATTCCGACGAGACCGTCTTCGGTGACGACCCGGTGCTGATGGCCCGGCGTTGGGCCGAGGCCGGCGCAACGCGGCTGCACCTCGTCGATCTCGACGGTGCGAAGGCCGGGCAGCCCCAGAATTCGACTGTGATTCGGCGGATCGTGACCGAGGTCACGATCCCCTGTCAGCTCGGCGGCGGTATCCGCGACGACGGTTCGCTCGATGAAGTGCTGCACGACTTGCGCATCGATCGTGCGATCATCGGCACGGCCGCGTTGAAAGATCTTGACTGGTTCAGGGCCGCAGCGAAACGCTATCCGAACAGGCTGTTGTTGGGCCTCGATGCCCGCGACGGACTTGTCGCCACCGAAGGCTGGCTCGACGTGTCCAAGACGTCGGCTGTGGAATTGGCCCGACAGTTCGACGACGTGCCGATCGCCGGGATCATCTATACCAACATCGCCAACGACGGCATGATGCAGGGGATCGACGACGGCACGCTCGAGGATCTCGCCGAACTCGCGCAGGGTTCGCACGCCGTGATCGCCTCGGGCGGAGTGACGACGCTGGATGATGTCCGGCGGCTGCGAACGCTCGCGGTCGATCACCCGAAGCTCAGCGGCGCGATCGTCGGCCGCTCCCTCTACGAAGGCCAACTCGATCTCGCCGAGGCGATTCAGGTCGCGATGGAGGAGGAGGACGAGGAGAACGGACGAACGGAAGAACGGAGGACGCGAGAAGAACAAGACAGAAGGTGACCGTTTCGTGTCTTCGACGCCACTCCTCCTCGCTCCTTTCGTTCTCTCGTGTCTCCCTCTCCGGTCAATCCTTGGCGCTTCCGTCTGCTCGTGCTCGCTGCGGCGGTGCTGTGGAGCCTGAGCGGCGTCGTGCTGAAAGCGCCGGCGTTCGAGGATTTGCCTGCCGACGGACGTGGACCGGCGATCGCAGGATTGCGGGCACTCTTCGCGGCGTTGGCGCTGTTGCCGATGGTTCGGCCCCGCCGCATTCGCTGGCGACTCGGCCTCATTCCGATGGCGGCCTGCTTCGCGTCGATGAGCGTGCTGTTCATCTCGGCGCTAATGACCACGACGGCGGCTGCGACGATCTTTTTGCAGTACACGAGCGTGGTGTGGGCCTGCCTGCTGGGCTGGCTGCTCTTGCGCGAGCGGCCGGGTCGCCCGGACGCGATCGCGGTGCTGTGCGTCGTCGCGGGCATCGGCGTGATTCTTGCGAACGAAACTGGCTCGCCGCTGGGCAACAGTCTTGCGCTGGCGAGCGGAGTCGCCTATGCGGGCGTCGTCGTGAGTCTGAGAGCACTTCGCAACGAAGATCCGATCTGGCTCTCGTTTCTGAACCAGATCGTGAGCGCGGCGGTGATTCTGCCCTGGTTTCTGATCAAGCCGATCGACCTGACGGCGACTCAGATCGGCTGGATCGCGTTCCTGGGAGCGTTCCAGCTCGCTTTGCCTTACGTGCTGTTCTCGACGGGAGTCAGGCACGTCTCGGCACGCGAGGCGTCGATCCTGTTGCTCGTCGAACCGGTGCTCAACCCGCTGTGGGTGCTGCTGGTGTGGGGCGAGCAGGCGGCGTGGGCCACCTGGATCGGGGGCGGCATCATCCTCGGCGGTCTGGTTTTGCGGTTCGCCGTGGCGGGCGCTCGGCGGCCTCCTCTTGCTCGCGACGTGCAATCAGTTCCTGAGTCGGCACCCATTGCCGCTTCGGCTTCGGCACCGCAATGACGACGTGCAGGTCCATGACGTTGGTGTGCGTCGGGCCGGTTTTGATCAGCCCGCCCGTCGCATCGAAGAACGGGTAGCTGTCGTGCGTGCCAAGAGCTTCGCTCGGCGAGAGCCGCTTGCGGCGCGCTTCGGCGATCACGCCGACATCGACGAAGGCCCCCGCCGCGTCGGTCGGGCCGTCTTCGCCGTCGGTTCCGCCCGACAGTACGCACACGCCTTCGGCGGGCTCGTTCCAGAACGCCACGAGTGCGGCCAATGCGATTTCCTGGTTCCGCCCGCCTTTGCCAGAGGTCGCTGTGAGGGCGACGGTGGTCTCGCCGCCGCCGATGAGGCACAAAGGCTTCGGGTGTCGTCGCCGAGCGTCGTGGGCGGCCTCAGCGAGGTTGCGGCCCCATTCCGCGGCATCGCCGTCATTGCGCGAGCCGATGTCTTTGACGGTGTAGCCTAGCCGACGGGCCTCTTCTCCGGCAGCCGAGATCGCGGTGTGATTGTTACCGATCACGACGTTGCGAACCGTCTCGGGCACCATCGGCGGCCCACTATTGGTGCGCAGCCGCTCCCAGACCGATGCCGGCACATCGTCATGCAGTAGCAGGCGGCGGAGGATCGCTTCGGCGTCGGCAGGCGTCGAAAGGTCGGCGACCGTGGGGCCCGAGGCGATCACGTCGAGCGGATCGTCGATCACGTCGGAAATGATCAGCGAGACCGTGCGTCCTGCCTTGATCTGCGAGGCGAGACGACCGCCTTTCACCGTCGAAAGCTGTTTGCGAACGGTGTTCAACTCCTGAATCGTCGCCCCAGCCGCGGCGAGCTTTCGCGTGAGCTCCTGTTTCTTGGCAAGAGTGACCGGCGGCGCCGGCCCCGGCATGAGTGCGCTTCCGCCGCCGGAAAGCAGTACGAGACACAAGTCATTGGGGCCTAGCCCGGAAACGAGGTCGAGGATCGCCTCGGTTCCGCAGACGCCTTCGACCGTCGGCTCGTTCACGCCTGCCGGGCGAGCCGGATGCAAGCGAATCTTCTGGAGGGGGCGAACGCAGTTCTCCGGAACGTTCACCCACCCCGAAGTACGTGCGAGCAATTCCGGCCCAAGCGCCTGCTCGACGCCCTCGGCCATGCCCGCGCCGGCCTTGCCGGCTCCTACGACGCAGATCCGGCCGATCCCGGAGAGCGGCATGCTCTCGCCCGCGATCACGATGGTGTCGGAAGTGATGGAAATCGTGTCTCGAACGAGCCGCATTGAATCGACGGCATCCACACCGGCTTGCCAGATCGCACGGGCGTCATCTCGAAGTAAAGGCATGAAGTCTCGAACGGCCGATGACGGATGTGGTGGAGCGATCTGTCGAAAACGTCGTGTGACATACCTTCGCCAAAAGCGTAGGCATGTCACACGTTCACATGCTTACGGCCCTGCGGCCGAAAGCATGCCACCCACCGCGGTGACTGGTGAGATGGTCACTGAATGAGGCCAAGCTCACCCGTCAACACGCGCAGAAACGGTTCGACGTCGGTGACAAGCCCGACGGTCTGAAACGTCCCGCGGTCGGCGAGTTTGATGACCGTCGCGGGATTGATATCGACGCAAACGACCTTCACCCGCGCCGGCAGCAGGTTTCCGACGGCGATGGAGTGTAAGGTCGTGGCCACCATCACCGCGAGCGTCACGCCGCCGATCATTTCTCGCATTCGCCGTTGCGCATCGATCGTATCGGTAATCACGTCGGGCAAGGGCCCGTCGTCGCGGATGCTGCCGGCGAGCAGGAACGGCACGTCGTGCTTCACGCACTCGTACATGATGCCGCTTTTCAGGACACCCTCATCGACGGCCTGCCTGATGCTGCCGATGCGGCGGATGCGATTGATGCTCCGCAAGTGATGTTCGTGTCCCTCTTCGATGCCGCCGCCGTGCTTCATCGAGATGCCGAGGCTGGTCTCGTAGAAGCTCTGCTCGATGTCGTGCGTCGCGAGGGCGTTCCCGGCGAAGAGCACGTTCACGTAGCCGTTGCGGATCAACGCCGACACGTGATCCCGGCTGCCCGTATGCACGATCGCCGGTCCGCCGACGAGCAGGATCCGACCGTCTCCTTCTTTCGCTCGACGCATCTCCGCCGCGATTTCGCGAACCGTGACGTGCTTCGGCTTTTCGCTGCTGACGGCGCTGTTCATGAAGCCGAAGGCGTCGTGTCGCTCGCGGTCGCGTCCGACGGGCTTCACGCGCACACCGGCGCGTCCGACGATGATTGAGTCACCCTTTCTGACCTCGACCATCGGCACGCACTCGGCCGAGTTCGAGGCAGGAGCGACGCGAATGCCGCAATCCATTTCCTGTAGCGAGACCGGCAACCAGTGGCCTGCGATCCGAACCTCGGTCTCTTGGTTCGTCGTGGAGTAGAAGTTTTCGGGAAAAGCGCCGTCCATGTCGGCCTCTTCGAGGCGGCAATCCCCCTGACGGACAGGGATCGCCCCGTGCTGACCGATCTCGCTCAGAATGCGGTCGAGCTGCGATTCGTCGTCGGCCTCGACGAGCAGCCGGGCATAGCTCGGATCGGTGCGCCGATGGCCGACGCGCACCTCCTGGATGTCGAATCGCCCTCCGAGCGAGGCGATTTCATCAAGGATCTTCGGCAGCAGCAAGCTGTCGATAATGTGCCCGGCGACCTCGACTTCCTCCGAGGCGACCGAATTGTTCGAGCGTTCCATCGCACTTGCTCCTCATTCAGCGGTCACGCGTCGGACGTGTTGAAGCTCAATTCTCGCTTCTCCCGTTCTCTTCCATCACCACACCATCACGAGCGCGTAGATTTTTTCGTAGATGGTGAGCACGTGCTGAGCGTCGGAGACGTACGGCTCGATGGTCACGCACACATGCCGGCCGCTGGCCGTTTTGCGGATGCGAATCGCCGGCTCGTGGTCGTCGGTGATCTCGTCGCGGACGGCGGCGACCACCCGGCCGGAAAACGTATGATCGTCTTCGCCGATCGCCTTGAACATGTAGGCGCCGGGGAACACGTGCGTCTGCTCGAGCAGTTCGACGCTGGGAAGGTCGGGCA
>JACCRE010000315.1 GCA_013813775.1 Planctomycetaceae bacterium | reverse complement strand
CCCAACTCGCTGGCCGCCAGCACGTCCCGCCGCATCTCCGAGGAATACGACTGCATCCCTTCCCCCTCCGTTTTTGATGAACAACGGAAGGTTACCCATCCCGCCTAGATCGCGCTAGAGACCGGGGTGGTACGCACTAGTACTGGGCAAGCCACAGGCATCTCTCTGCGGCCCGCTCGTCTGTAGATGGGGCAGCCGTCACCCGCTCGGAACCAACCCACTTGGGCAGGGGAAACGAATTGCCGATTCCCCACGCTCGGATAGAAGAATGGGCGCGAACGGGTCTCTTCGAGAAGCAACCTGTTGACACGCGAACGAATCCCATAGAAGTACTAGGAAATAAGCGGGATTCGAGAACCGGCCCGGTTCGTCAGGGCGGCGATCGACTGGATCCAGTGACCGGCGGCTTCGGCGAATCCGGAGCAGTCCCGGGAAGCGAATCGCGGCCTTCTTTTCAAACTCGGGAGGCTGAGGCTTGATACCGCCTGTCCGCCGATTAAGATCGACGCCGTTCTCGCGCGTCCGAGCCGCCTCCTCCCGCTTTGTCAATCGGAGGAAGGATGTTGGACAGCATGCTGGCCAAGGATCGGATCCGGGACGCGGCCGTCCGCCGCGATACGGCCGATCTGGCGAGCGCCCCCGGAGCGGCCGGCCGCGGTCACGTCGCCGTCTTCCGCACGTCGCGGGTCCGCCTGTTTGCTGTGCCGGTAGCGGTCGCGACGCTGCTCTCGATCCATGCTGGGCTGTTGGCCTATGCGGCGACCCGTCACAGCCCGACGCTCAACGAGCCGGGGCATTTGGTGGCGGGACTGAGCTACTGGGAATTCAGGCGGTTTGAGGTCTATCGGGTCAATCCGCCGCTCACGCACCTGATCGCCGCCCTGCCAGTCTTGGCTGCCGGTTACGAAGCGGATTGGGACCGGTTTTCTGACCGTCCAGGCGCCCGGCCCGAGTTCGCGATGGGTTCCGACTTCATCAAGGCCAATGGCGAGCGTTCGATCTGGCTATTCACGATCGCCCGCTGGGCTTGCATTCCGATTAGTCTCATCGGCGGCATCTTCTGCTTCGTCTGGGCGCGGGAACTTTATGGTACACTGGCTGGGCTAGCGGCGCTGGCCCTCTGGTGCTTCTCGCCGAACATTCTCGCCCATGCGGAGCTGATCACTCCCGACGCCGCCGCGACAGCCTTTGGGATGGGCGCGGGCTACATGTTCTGGCGCTGGTTGAAGGTGCCGACGTGGGAACGGACCGGCTGTGCGGCTCTGCTGTTGGGATTAGCAGAACTGTCGAAAATGAGTTGGCTGTTCCTGTTTGGACTTTGGCCGCTGCTGTGGGTCTTCTGGCGTCTGACGCGTCATAAGGATCGCTGGTTCTGGTCGGCGTGGCGGAAGCAGGGATTGCAGATGGGCGTGATTCTTGTGGGTGGTCTCTATCTGCTCAATCTCGGCTATCTTTTCGACGGCAGCTTCACGCAACTGAAAGAGTTCACCTTTGTGAGTGAGACTCTGGCGGGACAAGAGGAGGCCGGCAATCGCTTCGCGGGGACGTGGCTCGGCTCGCTGCCGGTCCCGTTGCCTGAACAGTACGTCCTCGGCCTTGACACCCAGAAGCGGGACTTCGAGGACTACCGTCAGCCGAGCTACCTGCGGGGCGAATGGAAGGACGGCGGCTGGTGGTACTACTATCTCTACGGCTGCCTCGTCAAGGTGCCGCACGGGACGCAGCTGCTGGTGTTGATGGCGTTATTGTTCTCGAACCACATGCTAGCGGCCACAAATCGCTCCTCGCTCGACCTTGTCGTGCTCCTTCTCCCCGCAGCGACCCTGTTCGTTCTGGCGAGTTCCCAATGCGAGTTCAGCCACCACTTCCGATACGTGCTTCCCGGATTCGGCTTTCTCACAGTGCTGATGGGCGGTCTGGCAACTGTTGAACGCCCATCCCTTCGAGCGGCCTCGATGATCTGCGTCGTCGCGACAGCACTGTCCATGCTTCTCAATTATCCTCACCAGCTGGCCTACTTCAACGAGGGTTCCGGAGGATCACGACGTGGTTCCGAACATTTGCTCGGAAGCAACTACGATTGGGGGCAGGACATTCCGCTGGAGTGGAATGTCTTTCGAAGGGCGCTAGACGAGTCCTCGCCCGGCCGCGCCGTGCTCGTGACGGAGCATCAGTCAGACATTGCGGCATTGTTTCCGGACGATGTCGAGCTGTTGAACTCCGCGGTTCGTCTCGGCAACTACGATGCGCAAATACTGGTGATTTCGCTGTCCGCGCTCAAGTGCGAAGCCCCGGAGCGACGCCGGAGGTATGTTGACTTTGTCTCAACTTGGTTGGCGCGGCAAAATGGCCATGCTGTTGCGTCATATCCAAGCCCAACGATTCTCCAATTGCGCGCCACGAAAGCGCCGATGCTTGATTTACCGTGAGATTTAACTTGATCCCGCGAAGCCGCAGGGTATAACCGGCAGCCTCCAAGCAATCCGGCCCGCCGGGGAAGGTGGAGAGCGTGCCGGTGGGGTAAGCACAAATTTCCTGCATGCCTCCTTGCGGAAAAATCCTGTGCACCTTCAGTTGCATCCCGCTTGACACCGTAGATTGTCTTCAGATGATATGAACTTCTGTTTGATACCTCACTCCTCCGTACCGGAGCACGATCATGGACGTCTCAAGCTGGATTCAGTCTGCCGCGCTGCTTGTTGCGTCCGTCAGCTGCATAGGCTTTTCTGCAGCGGGTCTGGCCGAGGGGCAGCGGTCCGTCTATGGGGCTGACAATTGCGATTCGGATTGCACTGAGGATCCGCTGGTCCTCAACGAGTGCCGTCACCTGAATGTCGACGACACACCCCCGAACGACTGTGAAGCTGACAAGTGTACGAAAAACATCATCTTTCGAGCGAAATGCTCTGAAATTGCTGAGGGAACAGATTGCCTCTTCACCCCGCCGTTTCCCGGAACCTGGGTGACACAGGAGCGCCGGATCGCGACCAATTGCACTACTGCAAACCCGACGACGTGGACTTCCCACGACCCGGGTGCCTGTGAATGGCATTCTCATGCGGAAACCCGATGTGAAACTGGATCCTGTGATGGGGCAAAATGGGCAGCCGATTTGACGCGTCAAGGCGATCTCTCCTACTGCAGTCACTGAATTAGTGCGTCGTCATTATTAGTGCCTTCTCTGATGTTGGTGTGCTAGCTCGGCGCATCGCGTCGTGCCAGATTGGTGCGTGTGTTTCCTGGTCGAGTTCGGTCCTGTCGAGGGTCCGATCCAATCCCGACCTTAGAAACCATTAGAAAACCTCCAGGAAATGCCATAAACTCCCTGAATCAGGCGGTTTCCGACGAATCGGAGGAGATTTTCTGTTTGGTTCTTAGGATCCTGCAAGCAGCCGTTATGCAAATCGAGCGTCGCTGTGCTTACGGGTTGATCCTGCTTCTATTGCCGGGTATGTCGCATGCGAATGCGAATGGTGCCGGCGACCTCCTGGCCGAACTACGAGGAGAAGACAAGGTTGTCGAGCAACTGTACTTAGAATGCTCGCGGGTTGTTCCGACGGAATGGACCGAATCCTACCCTCGTCGAGAGCGATTGAAGTTCACGCGTCGTAACGGGCTATATGCTATTGAAGTGGAATTCGACCAAGTCCTGAAGGATCGAGGTTCTCCGCCTCCCAGTTCAGGAGGGCGCGGCATCGGCGGGCTGCCGTCGGTCCCCCTCTGGCAATACTATCTTTTCGATTCCGAGAAGTCGGCCAGTCGACAGGTGACGGCGTTGGAACAGGATGCTGCTGGCATACCCAACAAGAATGGACCGACCCAGATTTTTCAGCACATTTACAGTCCCGATGACGTCTCGGAGACCATGTTCATCTTCATGCCGAAGTGGCTGCTCGGGCGAGGCTTCAGCGAGCATCTGACGGACCTGAAGCCGGGGCGTACGGACGACGACGGGTTGTTGCACGCGTCCGGTTCTGGATTCTTTACGCCGTCGATGTTGGGGACATGGCGCCTGACACTTGACCCGGACCACGCGATGCTCGTCCGGGACGCGGAGTTTCTTCGTGACGGGGAGAATCGGCCGATGCTACGCGTGCGGACATCCGGGTTGTTGAGCCCCGAGTCTCCAGCCGACCCCTCCGTCGAGTTCGCCGCAGCCGGACAGTACATCCAGTTCCACGGAGGCGCGGAATCGTCTGTTGATGTTGAGAATCATCGTGTGCTGCTGGAGATGGACGAAGGCTTCTTTGAGAGAGTCAGCGAGAAATTTGATGAAGAGCTCCCCCTGCATTCCCTGGCGGCCGATTCTCGTGGGAAGGAGACCATCTACGGCACGATCAATCGGGAGAGTGCCGAGAGGGTCGATGCACCTCCAGATAGAAATCCCTGGCCCTGGATGATCTTTCTGATCAACGTGGGGTTGCTTGGCGCCGTCCTGTTTTATTGGTTTCTTCACAGGCTGCGAAAAAGGCCAGCATCCGACTGATTCCCATTCCAGCGCGAGTCGCGGATCTCTGAGGATAGCGATAATGAGTAGATGGAGTTCAGTTCCCGCTATGGCGGTGTTGATCCTCGCATCGACGAGCATCGCTTCGGGGTTGTGGTACTGGAGTGGGCGGCAGAATCCGGCTGAAGAATTTAAGCTGGACCAACTCAGTGCTGACGACCGCTCCCGCGTCGCTTGCGGACCGGTTGCCGTGGCGTTGGCGGCGCAACTTTCCGGTGCTTTCATGGAGCCGGGAGCGCTGATTGGGGAATGTCGACTCACATCCAAAGGGGCTTCACCCGGCGATCTCGTGAAGCTCGGGGCCGATCACGGTCTTGACATCCGTCGGGTTCAGTGGGGCTGGCAAGAGCTGTCGGATCATTCGTCGCCGGTCGTACTTCATGTCCATGGGACTCACTATGTCACCGCAGATCCGGGAGAGAGCCCCCACGGTTCTTCGGTGCGCGGAGAGTGGATTCGCATCTACGATCCAAGCCGTGCCGCTAGCTGGTGGAGCCGGAAACAGCTCGAAGGATGCTGGGATGGTTTGGCTTTGACTGTCAAACCCCAGGTTCCCGGGGGTGGCATAGCCGTCGATCGCTGGTGGGTGGATGTCGGCCAGCAAGACAGCTCGCAACAGGCTAGATTCGTCGTCCCTGTCCGTAACGATTACCCGGAGCGCGCCGTCCTGCAGATCGTGCACACCAGTTGTGAATGCACGTCAGCCGCCTTCGACATTCCGGAGGTGGATCCAGGAGAGTCGACTGTCCTGACGGCGTTCGTCGATCTCGGCAAGAAGCGCGGTCCCTTTCGCGAGCGTGTTCGCTTCACGTCGCAGGCTGGTGCGAGCAGCCGTGAGTGGTGTGTCACACTTGCGGGCACAGTGATCGGCGCCGTTGAGTTCTCAGCCCGGGAACTCCCGCTCGGCGATCTGCGGCCGTCGGAAGTGAAATCAACCTCGATCGTTGTGAGAGACCCAGGCGATGGTTCTCTCCGCCTCCTGTCTGTGAAACCGGTTCTCGCAGCTCCAAGGGCCATCGAGTTTTCAAACGTGGAATTCACACGCGTGACGACAAACTCGGCGGCCGAGCATCGCCGTAAGCATCCGGCCATTCACGAAAACGACTGGCTCGTTTCCTTCGATGCGAAAGTCGTGGATTCGAACTATTCAGGTAAAGTCGTTAGCGAACTCGTCGTGACGTGTGAGCGTAATGTTGAATGGCGGCGTGACGAGTTCCAGTTGAGTTGCCCAATCATTGCGTGGGTGCAGTGATCGCGCATGGAGAGTCGCCCGCTGGAAGCTGCTCAATGGGTCGGCTCATCCGTTGACGGTAAGAATCAGTACGCCGGAATGAAGTCCGAGGAGGCGAAGCGGCTCAAGGAGCTGGAGATCGAGAACTAGAGGTGGTTTCAAAACATAAAGGAACGGCGAACAAAGGAGTTACGTCGATCGTCGGACGATCAGAAATGCAGGAGTTTCAACAAAACTAGACGATGCGCACAGAACGATACACCTGGATATATA
>JACCRE010000311.1 GCA_013813775.1 Planctomycetaceae bacterium | reverse complement strand
CGGCAGCAGATCCCACTGGCAGCCGGTACGATCAAAGTACAGCAGAGTGTTCATGACCTCCCGCAAGTCCGTCGTGCGAGGCCGGCCGCCAGGCTTGGCCGGCGGCAACAGCGGCTCGACCAGGCTCCATGGGGCGTCGGTCAGATCAGTCTGATACGGCTTGCGAGACATGACGCGTCCTCCTCGGCGTGCGGAATGCAACCCTCCCGAAGAACGTATGTTACGATGGAATCACTTTCCGGAGAGACTCTCAGAGAGGCCGTCCGTCGAGACACGCGGGGTCGCCGATCAGTTTCCGCAACGTCTCGGCGAAGGCGCCGATCTCGTGCGCATCGACGATGCGGTGATCGGCTCGGATGAAGATCGGCGCGATCGGGCGAATCACGACTTCGCCGTTGACGGCGACGGGCCGCTGTTCGATCGCGCCCATCGTGACGGTGAGCGTAATGCTCTCATAGGGCAGGCGGCTCGGCTTGAAGCTGCGCATGGGAGCCATGGCGCGCGTGCCGAAGTAATTCACCATCGTCGAGGCGCCGCGTTGCCGGTTGTTCGTGCCCCGCACCTTGAGATTCACGTGGTTGACGAGCCACACGTGAAGGGACCGCTGCAATACGGCTTGCAGGCGGCGTGGGAAACGCATGTAGATCGGCTGCGGAACGCCCTCGTGATCGCCCGCGACGCTCTGCGAGTTCCGCCAGGCCTCGGCGGCGATCGCCGTCACCGACTTTTCATCGACGTTCGCGAAAAACATCACGTCGAGGCCCGTCTTTGGCCGGAAGGGCATGACGATGTTGACGTCGCGATAGCTCCACACGCGCCGTTTCAGGATGCGCCGGTTGAACTGCGGGTGCGCCTGAAGGGCGCGTCCGGTCGCCGCGATCAGCACGTGCGCGGGCGTCACGATCACCGAACTCTCGGCGTTCAGTTGCCGCAGATACGCCTGCAAGCCCGTGCAATCGACGTCGGTGCCCCACACGATCGTCGGGTCGCGCTGCGGCGGGCACAGGTTGAGGTAGTAGAAGTTCCACAGCGACATCGCTTCGAGCGGCTGCGGCTCATCGACGAGCGGCGGGCGTCGCGCACTGGCAGGCTCCGGAAGCGGTTCGCCGGATGACATCGCCGCGGAAGAAATCGCGTTCGACGGTTCGTCGCGTGTCTCGGCGACATCTCGATCGACCGGTTCTCGTGCGAGAGCGGAATGAGTCACAATCGGCGCTCCGCAACAAGCCTGGCTAACGAATCGACCGTGCGGAAGTGGCGAGGGGCGATGTCGGCGTTTTCCAGCTTCACGCCGTACGCCGACTCGATGTGGGCCACGAGATCCATGATCAGCAGCGAATCCAGCAACTCGGTTTCCAGCAGGTCGGTCTCCACAGTGACGGATTCGCCCTCCGGGACGCGGCCGCTGACGAAGTTCAGAAGGTCGTTGCGGAGTCCATTGAGCGACGGCGGATCATCCGGCCGCGTCTGTGATTCGAACGTCATGCTCGTCACCTCGTGATTGCCGCCGCTTCCGCGCGGCACTGCAGACTGCGGCGATCGACCTTGTGAGAGTCGTTGAGCGGCAATCGCTCCAGCACTTCGATGTGCTGCGGCATTTTATGACGCGGCAGGCCACTTGAGCACAGGCGGCGCAGAGACTCCTCCGTCAGCGCATCCTCGCCCGCCCACGGCTGGGCGAACAGCGCGAATCGCGTTCCGAGCGATCCCGCTTCGTAGGACACGACGACGGCTTCGAGCACGTCGGCTTCGCGTCGCACGAAATCTTCGATCTCAGCGGGATGCACCCGGAAACCCGCGACTTTCACCAAGCCGCTTTTGCGGCCCTGCGCGTAGATGAAGCCACCGTCATCGACGGTGGCGAGATCGCCCGTGTAGAGCCAGCCGTCACGAAGGACTTTCGATGTCGCCTCGACATCGTTCCAGTAACCAAGCATCACGTTCGGACCGCGAGCGCGAATCTCACCGACGCAGCCCGGTGCGACGGGTAGGCCGTCGTCATCGACGACTTCGAGCGTGACGCCGGGGACGCCCTTCCCTATGGAGCCGTAGCGATCCTCGAACTCCTCGGCCGGGAGATAGGAGAGCCGCGCCGTGGCTTCCGTCTGCCCATACATGATGATCAGCTTCGCCGGGGCCGCCCGAAAGGCCAGCGTCTGGGCCTGATCGGGATCGAGTCGTCCGCCCGCAACGGCGAGGTAGCGCAAGCTCGGCAGATTGACCTCACCGAACGACGTTCTCGACAGCAACGTCCGAAACAGATCGGGCACGCCCGAGAGACTCGTGACGTTGTGATCGCGGACGGCGTCGAGAATCGTCTCCGGGAATATCGACGATTCCGCTAACACGATCGTCGCGCCGGTCAGCAGATGCGTTTGCAGCACCGAGTTACCGAAGGCGTGATAGAACGGCAGCAGGCCCAGCGCCCGCTCGTTTGACGTGATCCCGAGATACTCGATGATCGACGCCGCGTTCGAGAGCAGATTGGCGTGACTGAGGGTGACGCCTTTCGGTTCGCCCGATGAACCCGACGTGAAGAAGATCGCCGCCAGCGAGTCGTCGATCGGCAGCGCCGTTTCGTTGCGTACGACCTGATCCGTCGTCGCCGCGAGCTTAAGCACTGCCGGTTCCGCGGCGAGTTGCTGTCGTCTCCGGCGAACCACCTTGGCCGAACTCAACACGCAGCGAGCGTCCGTTGCCTGAATGGCGTGTTCGACTCGGGAACTCTCGGCGTTCGGCGGAAGCGGCACCACGACGCCGCAGGCGAGCAGCGTGCCGTATAACGCCGCAGCGTATTCAGGCCCGTTCTCGAGAAGGAGTACGACGCGGTCGCCCGCAAGGAAGCCGCGCGTCGCAAGAAGTTCATCCCGCACCGCATGAGCGGCGTCACGCAACGCGCGGTACGTCACGCCGCCCTGATCGCTGGTGATCGAGGCGTGCCCGGGGCGCGCAAGTGCCACAGCCTCGAAGACCCGGCCGAGGTGATTGCTCCGCGGCCACAAGCCAGTGTGGGCCGATTCTGCTGATTGCACCAAATGTGCGGCCGCCGCCAAGTCTGGCGACAGCGAGTCCAGTACGAACCAGATCGGCGCGGAGCCTGACGTTTCGGCGCAGGCTGAGGGAGTTTCGGTCGCGAGAATCATCGTATGAGGTGGGGGAAATGGCGTCGGATCTCAAGGAGGAGACACTCTCGCTGGCTGCAATGAGCCATCGACGCCTCCGTTTGCGATCGACATTGCCGGCGGGGGAATCTGCGCAGCTTATCCAGTGCCCGAGGCATTGTCATCCGAAAATTCCAGGGTTGGACACCGGACAGTCCCTACGCAAATGGCGGACGTATAGCGTGAGGCCCTCTGTTTCTGACTGAGACTCGGCTTGATCGGACACGCGTTGACCTCATGCTTCCCGTCGATGGACCGTCGTCGAGGTCTTCTGAATCATTTTCTGTATTGAAACGATCCCTCTTTCCCCTCTGGGGTTCGCTTGATAGAACAGACGGCTTGGTGAAGGATTCACACGGCGGCTGGCCAGTCGCGGATCGCATCATCCGCGAGGGCCACATCGGGCAGGAGGCCCGCATGGGCGGATCGGTGGCGCTGGATGTTCTGGTGTTCGGCGGCGGAGCGGCGGGGTTGTGGACGCTCGACGTGCTCGCCGCCCGCGGCGCACGAGCGCTGCTCGTCGAAACGAATGCCCTGGGAGCCGGCCAGACGGTCGCTTCCCAGGGAATCATTCACGGCGGCCTCAAGTACACCTTGCAGGGCCTGCTGACGCGCAGCGCGACCAACATTCGCGACATGCCGCGCGTCTGGCGTGAATGTCTCGCTGGCGAGCAGGTACCGAATCTCGCCGGGGTGCGGCTGCGGTCGGACTTCTGCTATCTCTGGCGGACGGAAGCTCTCGCCAGCCGTCTCGGCATGCTGGGCGCGAGTTTCGGCCTGCAGGTCGCGCCCGACGTACTGCCCGCGGAAGAGCGTCCTGAAGTTCTATCGGGCTGTCCTGGCGCCGTCGCGACGCTGGCCGAGCCGGTGATCAGTCCGGCGAGCTTCGTCGATGTGCTGCGGCGTCGGAACCTGAGCCGACTGCTCAAAGTCGATGCCGAGGCCGTCGAGTTCAGCGTCGCGAACACCGGCACGGTGGCGGAAGTGCGGCTCGCTGCCGGTCCGCATGCATTGTCATTGCGGCCGCGGCTCGTCGTGCTCGCCGCCGGCACCGGCAACGCCGATCTGCTGCGGCGATTGGGTCGCGACACGCCGCAGATGCAGCGACGCCCCCTGCACATGGCGATGGTTCGCGGAAACCTACCGGAACTCAACGGGCATTGCGTCGACGGAGCGAAAACCCGCGTCACGATCACCAGCGAGCGGCTCGACGACCGCGATGTCGTATGGCAAATCGGCGGGCAGATCGCCGAAGACGGCGTCGGCATGAACGAGCGAACGCTGATCGCCCATGCGATGTCCGAACTCGAAGCGGTTCTGCCGGGCCTCATTCTGCACAACACCGAATGGGCGACGTATCGCGTCGATCGTGCCGAAGGGGCGACCGCCGGCAACAAGCGACCCGAGGACGTGCAGATCAGCCGCGAAGGCAACGTACTGACCTGCTGGCCGACGAAGCTCGCATTGGCACCCGAACTGGCCCGCTCGGTTGCCTGTCAGGTGGAGCCTTCCGACGAATCGGTGCTGTTCCCCGGCGATGCGATTCGCGAATGGCCAAGGCCCGAGGTCGCCGCCTCACCCTGGGAAACTTCGACCTGGCTGCGAAACGCCGTGCCGGTCGCAGCGTAAAGGGAGGTGTCTGGATTCTGGACGCCTTGGTGTCTGATCGCTGAAATCCCTCAGTGTTCACCGCGGCCCTTCCGGAACCGACCACCGACCACCAGACACCCAAATGACCAGACACTCGCTTACCCCGACGATCACACCCATGCTTCTGACCGCTCAACCCTCGCTCCGCAGTTCCGCCATGTCGCCACGCCCTCTCGGCCGGACCGGCCTCGCCGTCAGCCCGATCGGCTTCGGCGCCTTCAAGATTGGTCGTAACCAGAACGTCAAATACCCGGCCGGTTACGACCTGCCGAACGATCAGGCCGTCGACCGGCTGCTCCACGGCGTTCTCGATTGCGGGATCAATCTGATCGACACTGCTCCGGCATACGGCTTGAGCGAAGAACGCATCGGCCGGGCGATCACGAGTCGCCGCGAAGAGTTCGTGCTGTGCACGAAGGTCGGCGAGACGTTCCGCATCGACGAAGAAACAGGGCGACCCGTCTCGACCTATGACTTTTCGGAAGGCACGATTCGCGCGAGCGTCGAACGCAGCCTGTCGCGACTTCGGACCGATGCGATCGACGTCCTGCTGCTGCATTCCGACGGTCGCGACGTCTTCATTCTAAACCAGACCGACGCGATTCCTTCGCTGTTGCGGCTGAAGGAAGACGGTCTCGTCCGCTGCATCGGCATGTCGGGCAAGACCGCCGCCGGTCATCATGCCGCGCTCGACTGGGCCGATGTGATTATGGCCGAGTATCACGCCGGCAACCGAGGTGAAGAAGTCGTGATCGCCGAAGCCGCCGCCGCGGGCGTGGGCGTGCTCGTCAAGAAGGGACTCGCCGCCGGTCACTTGCAACCCGGCCCCGGCATCCGCTTCGTCCTGTCGAACCCCGACGTGTCGAGCCTCGTGATCGGCGGCCTGAACCTCGAGCACATTCGCGAGAACATCTCGATCGCCCGCACGACGACCGCGGCTGCGGCATGAACAAACGCCCCTGTCCTTAGGGGGAGGGGAGCCGGTTGACGGTCCTTCGTCGCTTGCGCTCGTCACCCGAGTTGTCAGCTTTCGAGGCCGCCTCTACACTTCGCGGATGGCTGCCGAACGCACTCTCGACGTCGGATCGACGGCTCCGATCGTCCGTCCCGCCGTGAAGGACGACGTGCCGAAGGTGCACGCGTTCATTCGTCCGTATGTGGCCGTCGGACGCCTGCTGGAACGCACGATCGAGGAACTCGACGTGCTGGTGAGCGACGGATTTGTGGCGGAAGACGCCGGGCGGATCGTCGGCTTCGCGGCACTCGAAATCTATTCCAAGAAGCTCGCGGAGCTGCGCAGCCTCGCCGTCGCCGACGGCTATCGCGGCCACGGTCTCGGCCGACGCCTCGTCGAATGTTGCATCGAACGTGCCCGTGAAAAAAACGTGCTCGAGGTGATGGCGATCACCTCGAGCGAAGAGTTCTTCCGGGCCTGCGGGTTCGATTTCACGTTGCCGGGGGAGAAGAAAGCGCTGTTCTTGCAGACGAGGGACGTGTGAGGACGGAAGAACGGAAGAATTGGGACGTGAAGAAGCAAAACGCGTGCATCGCGACGCTTGTCCGTTCCACCGTCCTTCCATTCTCCCTGTTCTCGCGAAGCTATTCTTCCGCAGCCTCTTCGGAAGGTGCTTTCTTTTCCGCCGCTTCTCCCACAGGCTCGCCGTTCTCGGAAATGACGCGTGCCGTCTTGATGGCGTCGAGTTCGGGGAAGTCGCGTTCGAGATAGGCGTTGCCCTCCGCGGCGATCGTTCCTTGATTCGGACCGCGACCATTCGGGAAACCTTCCCCATAGCCCGAGTAGAGTTTCTCGGCGTTTTCCAGACCTTTCGTAACCTCGCCAAACGGTGAGAAACCGTCGCCGTCGAGGCGTGAGTTGTCGCCAAAGTTGATGAAAAATTGCGCGGTCCGGCTGTCGGGTCCGCTCGTTGCAAAGGTCACCATGCCGCGGGTGTTCGAAGCCCGCACCGGATCATCAGGGATTCTTGCGTCCTGCCATTTCGCGTTGACCTTGGGGTCGGCGGCCATGCCGACCTGGGCCATGAAGCCGGGCAGCACGCGGAAGAACTTCGCCTCGTCGTAGAAGCTCTCCTTCACGAGCCGGTAGAAGCGATCGGCCCCGCGCGGGGCGAGCTTGCGATCGACGTCGATCACGACTTCGCCTTCGGTCGTATCGAGACGCACCTGATACGTGTCGGGAACCTGCGGATCGCGATTCGAGCGATCGGGGGCCGTGGGGGCCGCGACTTCGTCGGGCGGCGACGGCGGCGCAGCCTCGTCGGTCGAAGAACTGCACCCCACCAGGAGCGCCAGCAGGCAGACAAGAGAGAGCGATCGGAACGTCATGGCGTGTTCAAGCGCGGAAAGCGAATTACAAAACGGGTACGGCAAAAATGCGAGGGTGGCACATTTAATCACAAAGCAAAAAGACCACGAAGATGCCTCGCCATGCCGGCATGGCGAGATCGGAATATCGGGAGGCCTTGATGCCACCTGATAACCTCCTTTGTGTTCTTGGTGCTGAGTGGTTCGCTTCCCCGCGTGACGAGTGCGATCGCTGCCAGCGACCAGAGTCACTTCTCAGCCGACTCTTCGACCGGCTTGCCGTTCTCGGCGACGACGCGGGCCGTCTTGATCTTCGTGAGCTTCGGGAACTGCTGATCGAGGTAGTTATTTCCGCCCGATCGGATGCGTCCCTGATCGGGTCCGTTGCCGTTCGGCGCCCCTTCACCGTAGCCGGCGTAGAACTTCTGCACGTTCTCCATGCCTTCGACGACCTGACCGAACGGAGCGAAGCCCATGCCGTCGAGGCTGCGCGAGTTGTCGGCGAGATTGATGAAGAGCTGCGTGGTCCGGCTGTCCTTGCCAGAAGTGGCGAAGACGATCGTTCCCTTCTTATTCGAGACCTTCACGGGATCGTCGGTAATCCTGGCTTCGCTCCATCGGGCGTTCGTCCGCGGATCTCCCGACATGCCGAACTGGGCGACGAAGCCGTCCAGCATCCGAAACACGCGGAGATCGTCGTAGAAGCCCTCTTTGACGAGACGATAGAAGCGGTCGGCCCCCTTGGGAGCCAGTTCCCGCTTGACGTCGAGCACCACAGGGCCAGCCGTCGTGTCGAGCTTGACCCGGTACGTGTCGGGCGATTGCGGGTCGGCTTTGGCATCACCCTGGGCGAACGTCGGACTTGCGAGCAGCAGGCAAACCGCCGAAGACAGCATCGAGCGAATCAGCATCGAATGGACTCCTTTCACGTATTGTGGCCAGGCACTTCGGGACTCGTGGGTGCCACTGGCTTTGCCAGTGCCGTGATCGCGCCCTTCGCACTGGCCGAGCCAGTGGCACCCCACGGTTGAGGACGACTCGTCATCCTAGCGGCTCGCACACGACGATGCCTTCTCGCCGGGTCAGATCGGCGAAGAGAGCGGAGAGCCGATCGAACACCGGCCGGCGATCGGAGCCGATCGGTCGGCCGTCGAGACTGGTGACGGGCACCAACTCTCCCATTGTGCCGGTGCAGAACATTTCGTCGGCGCGGTAGGCATCGACCTGCGTGAGGTCCGTCTCCACGCAGGGGATATCGTTCGCGCGGCAGAGGTCCAGCACTGTCGCCCGCGTGATGCCTTCAGGGCAGGCGACGAGCCGGCTCGTCCACACTTCGCCCTTGCGGACCAGAAATACATGTGTGGCGTTCGTCTCGGCGAGGAAACCCTGCCGGTCGAGCATCAGAGCGTCGTCGGCGCCCGCGGCCGTCGCTTCGATCTTCGCGAGGATCGACTGAATGAGATTGCAGTGATGGATCTTGGGGTCGAGACAATCGGGCGGAAAGCGACGCACGCTGCTCGTCGCCAGCGTGATTCCCGCATTCGTATAAACCGGCGGCTTGAACTCGGCGAGCACGATCAGCGTCGGCCCGGCTGTGTTCAACCGCGGGTCCATGCCGCTGGTGATCTTCACGCCGCGGGTGAGCGTCAGGCGAATATGCACACCGTCACGCATGTGATTCGCCGCGAGCGTCTTTCTAATTTCGCCGGTGAGTTCGTCATGGGAAGGGATCACCTTGAAGGCCAGGGCAAGCGCTGAATCCCGCAACCGATCGAGATGCTCGGTCAGCTTGAAGATTTTGCCGTTGTAGACCCGCAGCCCCTCCCACACGGCATCCCCCCCCTGCACCGCCGAGTCGAACGGGCTGACTCCCGCCTCGTCGCGATGCAACAACCTGCCGTTGATGTTGACGAGCAGGTCGCGATTGCGTTCGTCGAATGTCTGGAGCATGGGAAAAGTCTCACGCGGAGACACGGAGAACGCAAACGGGATCGGGAGAGCGGGGGACACATAGATCGGCATCGCAAAAGCAGTCCCCGAATTCCCCCCGGCACCAATGCTCGAAAACCAGCCACCGCGCGATTAGATGATCACAAGCGAAGCGTCAGCACTCCCCTCACTCCCCTCTCCCAAGGGAGAGGGGAGTGAGGGGCCTTAGCTGGCGGTGACACGATGCGCGTTCAGCACGTCATAAAGCTCGACGCATTGCTCGTAAACCGGGTTGAGCCGATTGGGTACAGGTTCGTCCTTCGGTTTGAACGGCTTGAAGCCGGTGCTTTTCTCGACTTCGGCGTACCAGTGCTTGGCCCAGATGCCATCTGTCGGGCGCGGTCCGCGGGGCCAATTCAGCATGGCGTCGTCGAAGGGCACGCCGACGGCGGCGCACATCGCCCGCAGCATCGGTCCGGGAGCGTCGAGGATGTCTTTCGAATCGAAGACGGGGGGTGTCGAGCCAGTTTCCCGCTGGACGCGTTCGAGCAGTTCCACCTGTTGCGGCAGGCCCGTATCTTCGACGCGCGGCTCGGGCAGAACCTTGATCAGCGAGGTCAGCATCTCCTTGGGATCGCGAATCAGAAAGACGTGCGTCAGGTTCGAGAGCCAGTCGCGTTCGATCTCGGGAAGCAGATGATGGGCCATGTGCTTCTGGTAGAAGATCGCGCGCCCTTGAGGCGCGGGGCCGGTGAGCCACGCTGCGACCTTTTGCCAATCGGCTTCATGGTGCTCGATGATCTCGTCGACGCCGGGATGCGGCAGCCCCGTGACCTTCAGGTAATGCGCATACAGCGGCTCATCGACGACGAACGTATCCGCCCGGTTTCCCCACGACCGCATGAGCGCCGTCGAGATGTTCCGCGGCCCGGACCAGACCGCGAGTCGGAGAGGCATTGCTGAGGAGGTGGTAGGTGGTAGCTGATCGGTGGTAGGGTATCCCGCTTGAATCCATTAACTACCACCAATCACCTAAGAACTACCACCGACATCCAATGCCCCGACACGACGATCGCCAGTTCGACGAGCTTCGCCCTCTCCGCATCGAACGGCGCTTCACCGGCTCCGCGGCCGGAAGCGTGCTGATCGCGGCGGGCCGAACGACTATCCTCTGCACGGCGAGCGTCGAAGAGTCGGTGCCGCCCTGGAAGATGCGGCAGGAGAACCCGTCCGGATGGGTCACGGCCGAGTACGCCATGCTGCCCGGCAGCACGACGCCCCGGAAGCGGCGGGAAAAGGACGGGCGCGGCACCGAGATTCAGCGGCTCATCGGACGCAGCCTGCGCAGCGTGGTCGACATGCAGGCTCTCGGCCCGCGCACCGTGACGATCGACTGCGACGTCCTCGAAGCCGACGGCGGCACCCGCACGCTGTCCATCACCGGCGGATTCATCGCGCTCGTCGATGCGATCGCGACGTTGCCGGTCGGAATCGACGTGCTGACCGACAGCATCGCGGCCGTAAGCGTCGGCATCGTGGAGGGCGTTCCGGCTCTCGACCTCGACTATCGCGAAGACAGCACGGCCGAGGTCGATTGCAACGTCGTGATGAACGGCCGTGGTGAGTTCGTCGAAGTGCAGGGAACCGCCGAGCGCCGCGCCTTCCGCCGCGAGTTCCTCGACGCCCAACTCGATCTCGCGACCGCCGGCATCCTGCGCTTGACGCAGTTGCAGCGGGAGGCGCTGGGCGACCTGTGGCGGGCGGAGTGGGAGTAAGGAGTGGGAGTAAGGCGGCAGACGGGGTGAGTGGGAGAGGGGGTGAGCGGGGGAATCGTGATCGACGACGCAAGAGCATCTCTCCCTCTCCCCGTCCCCCACTCACCCCCTCGCAAACGAAAACCGCTCTTGCGAGACGCGGCGGCATTAATCTACAAGC
>JACCRE010000282.1 GCA_013813775.1 Planctomycetaceae bacterium | reverse complement strand
CGTTCCCCGCTCGTCGTTCCCCGTTCCCTCAAATAAACGAAGCTCTTGCCGAGCCTTCCCCCGTAGTTGCCGGCGGAGATGCGCACGACGCCGGGTACGACCGCCGCGGCGTCGATCGCGGCGTAGGTCGCCTGTCGCACCGTTTCGAGGTCGCGGCCGTTGATGATGATCTCCGAGATGCTCGTGACGCCGTCGGGCACGAGGGATTTCTCGCCGAGCTTGTTTTTGAGCGTCGGGCAATACTCGGCGTAGGTGCTGGCGAACAGGAACTTGTACTTGCTGCCGGCTTTGCTCGCGCTCGCCGCGAGTCCGCCGGGGAAAGGGCAGATGACACCGGGAATACGTCCGCAGGCTCCGACGGCGGCTTCACCGGCCGTGATGCCGATGTCTTCGGTCTCGCACATGAACCACAGATTGCCCCCCATGATGCCGTCGGCGTAACCGAACTCGCGATCGAGCACGAAGTCGCCGCCCATCGTGGGGATGACCCACACGGGCCGCCCGAAGCGTTCTTCCTTCGTTTCGTAACCGTCGCCGAAGTAGGCGATCTTGCGACCGAGCGGAATCGGTTCCTCACACGTTTGCAGGCTGAAGGCCCGGGCCGTCGGGCAGGTCAGCACGTTCTGACTGATGCGGGCGAGCAGCGCGCGGTAGAGCTTGTGGACGCGGTCTTTGTGGAAACGAGGGACGTGAAATTGCACGACGGCGCCGGGGCGACCATCGGGGGTTTCGAGGTCTCCGGTCGCTGACGCTCCCGGCTCGCTCACATAGCGATCGAGCCCCGCTTCGCAATCGCACAGGATCGTGCTCGACGCATGCCCCGTCGCGTTCGCCACGGCGTGATCGAGCCACTTGCGATCGCGAGCCGTGATCAGCACCTCGGCGAAGATGCTGCGGAAGGCCTCGGCGTAGGTGTCGTCGATCGTGGGGGGCATGAGGGAAGAAATGTGAATGGAGAAGGTTGAATGGAAGAAGGCTCCTGGCTCATTCCACGCCCTGCCAAACTTCAGTGCCGATCGGTACGTCCTGTTTTTCAATCTCCGACGGCAACACGATTGGATGAATCCTGCGGACGTTTGCCGTCAGAGACTCGATGGCTGAGATCCTCGTCCTCTGTGATGTCCCGTTCGGCCGCCGAAGTTCAATCGGATCTCCGACACGAGCTTGAGGAGAATCTGCGGTCAACCCCGGCACCAGGGTCAGACCGCTACGGCCAGAGAGGTCGAACACCTCTTCCACGACGAAGAGCAGCGATGGCATCACCGTCTCCCGCGGCCTTCGATCACCCTTCGCTCGGTGATTACCTTGTCCATGAAGATATCGTGGTCGCCCATGGGAACGTCCGGGAAGATCTGGCACTCGAATGCCAATGCGACCAAAGGGCAGTCGGGGCGGGCGTTTTCGAGGAGCTTGTCGTAGTAGCCTTTGCCGTGGCCCATGCGGCCGCCGCGGTCGTCGAAGGCGACGCCCGGGACCATCACGAGGTCGAGTTCCGCGACGGGAACCTGCTTTTCCGGAAGCCGGCGGAGGTCTTCGCGAGGCTCAAGGATCTTGTACATGCCGACGGCGAGTTCGCCGGCGTCCACGAGGTGGAACAGTTCAAGTTCCCCGGCGTCGTTACACCACGGAACGACGATTCTCTTGCCGCTGGCGAGGGCGTTCGGCAGATCGAAGCGCGTGCGCACTTCGCTGCGGGCATCGACGTAAAACAGAACGGTTTTGGCCGATGCGTAGTCGGGCAGCAACATGAACGTGGCGACGATCCGCCGCGAAAGTTCGTCTTTGTTCTCCTGGGCCTTTCGGTTTTCGAAGGCCTGCTCGCGGAGAGCCTGCTTTTGGGCGGCGAGATCGGGCATGGGCGGGGAAGGGCGAACGGGGAACGGGGAACGGGGAATGGCTTGCTCTGGCGGCATTTCGCAGAGCCACTTGTACCGACGCGGCCAGCGGGGGGCAAACGGATGCACCGGTCGGTGGGGCTTTGCAAGCGACGACTCGCGGGGTCGCAGGATTTTTTCCGATTTCAATCCGGAAAGGCCTCCTCTGACCTGCCAGCGGAACAGGATTCGGAATAGATTTACGTAAGACCTCGCGCCGCCCCGGCGCGACCTGCCGTCGAACCCTCCGCATCCCCCGCGGTGACCGACGGAGCACCCGTCCTGCCGGATCGCGGCGATGCGATTCGGGCGGCGACGTTCCTCCGTTCGTTCGCGAGTCGGGCGATGTCGTGGTGCCGCCGTCAGGCACGAGCCCACCGAACGCACGCCCCGACGGACCGGCCGGAACAGGACTCCGGCCGCCCCTCTCGATCGGTCGCCAAGAAACAATGTCTGCTCCGACCTTCACGCAGCACGCGGCCCGGCCCTCTTCCATCTCGAACGGCGACGACCACGCCGGTGACGGGAACGGGATACCCGCACCGGTCGCCGCTGTCGCGACGCCGCTTCGGAACGCCGAAGTGCCGCCCAGCGGCAGCCTGTCGTTCATCGAGCAGGTCTACGACGCTTACCAGGAAGACCCGACGAGCGTCAGCCCCGACTGGCGCGAATACTTCG
The DNA here is from genome assembly GCA_013813775.1 of Planctomycetaceae bacterium. GTDB lineage: Bacteria > Planctomycetota > Planctomycetia > Planctomycetales > Planctomycetaceae > JACCRE01. The sequence continues at coordinate 7,094 of JACCRE010000282.1, read as the reverse complement.
CGGATCTCGCCTCGGCCGGCAAGTCGCCGCTCGAACCGCATCCGGAAGACGTCTTCCCGCGGCGCAGCATCTTTCATCACGCGAACGCCCCCGTCGAATCACCCGACGAGGCGACCCGACGGCAGCTCAAAGAGGTCGCCTCGCTGCAAGAGCGCGTCGACCAGATCATTCGCAACTACCGGGTGCGCGGGCACATCATCGCCCAGGTCGATCCGCTGCATCAGCCGAAGGAGATGCCGGCCGAGCTCGACCCCGCCTTCTACGGCTTCATCGACGGCGATCTCGACAAGAAATTCAGCACGAGCTGGCTCGGCGGTCCCGAGCGACGCACGCTCCGCCAGATCATCAGTTGGCTGCAAAACACCTATTGTCGCAGCATCGGTGCGCAGTTCATGCACATCGACAGCTTACGTGTGCGGCAATGGCTGCAAGACCGCATGGAAGGTTCGGGCAACTACCTGAAGCTGCCCCGCGACGAGCAACTGCGCATCTATAAGCGTCTGTCGGACGCCGTCATCTTCGAAGAGTTCATCCAGAAGAAGTACATCAGCAAGAAGCGGTTCAGCCTTGAAGGGGCCGAGAGCCTCATCCCGCTGCTCGACATGGCGATCGAGAAAGCCGGTTCGCAGGGCATCGACGAAGTCGTGCTGGGCATGGCGCATCGCGGCCGGCTCAACGTGCTCGCCAACATCATGGGCAAGCCGCCGAGCCAAATCTTCCGCGAGTTCGAGGACGCCGACCCCGAGGCGCACGTCGGCGGCGGCGACGTGAAGTACCACATGGGCTTCAGCAGCGATTGGAAGACGCAAGCGGGCGCGTCGGTGCATCTGTCGCTGTGCTTCAATCCGAGCCATCTCGAGTTCATCAACCCGATCGCGATGGGCCGCATCCGCGCGAAGCAGGACCGCGTGAGCGACTACGATCGCAAGCGGAAGCTCGCGCTGTTGATCCATGGCGACGCCGCCTTCGCGGGCGAAGGGATCATTCAGGAGACGCTGAACCTCAGCCAGCTCGAAGGCTATCGCACCGGCGGCACGATTCACGTCGTCGTCAACAATCAGATCGGCTTCACGACGACCGAAGAGCAGTCTCGCAGCAGCACCTACGCGACCGACGTCGCGAAGATGTTGCAGATTCCGATCTTCCACGTGAACGGCGAAGATCCCGAGGCCGTCGCCTTCGTCGTGAACCTCGCGCTCGACTTCCGCAAGGAGTTCAAACGCGACGTCGTGATCGACATGTACTGCTACCGCCGGCGGGGCCACAACGAAGGCGACGAGCCTTCGTTCACGCAGCCGCTGATGTACCAGACGATCGGTTCGCGGCCCACGGTCAACGACAGCTACCTCGCGAAGCTGCTCGACCGCGGCGAAATCACCCGCGACGAAACCGACGCCATCGTCGAGACGAGCCGCACTTGGCTCGAGGAACATCTTCACGCCGCCCGCGCCGACCGGCATCTCGACAAAGTGCGCACGGGACTTGGCCTGTGGAAGGCGTACAAGGGCGGCGCCGAGCCCGATGAGGTGGCGACCGGCATTCCCGAACCGCGACTCGCGGATCTGCTCCGCAAGCAGGCCCAGGTGCCCGAAGGCTTCACGCCGCATCCCAAGATCGAAAAGCTGGTTTTGACGGCACGCCGCGAAATGGCCGTCGGCGAGCGGAAGCTCGACTGGGGCACCGCCGAAAGCCTCGCGCTCGCCACGCTCGCCATCGACGGCTACCGCATTCGCATGGCGGGGCAGGACAGCGAACGCGGCACGTTCAGCCAGCGTCACGCGATGCTGCACGACTACGTCTCGGGCGAAAAATATATGCCGTTGCGGCACCTGTCCGAAGAACAGGCGCCGGTCGAGATCATCAACAGCCCGCTGTCGGAAACGGGCGTGCTGGGCTTCGAATACGGCTACAGTCTCGACTGGCCCGACGGTCTCGTGCTGTGGGAGGCCCAGTTCGGCGACTTCGTGAACGTCGCCCAGGTCATCATCGACCAGTTCATCGCATCGGGCGAGGACAAGTGGCGTCGCCTGTCGGGCATCGTGATGCTGCTGCCTCACGGCTTTGAAGGACAAGGACCGGAGCATTCGTCGGCACGCCTCGAACGCTTTCTGATGTCGGCCGCGGAAGACAACATCCAGGTCGCGTATCCTTCGACGCCCGACAATTATTTTCACTTGCTGCGACGGCAGGCGATTCGCAAGTGGCGGAAGCCGTTGATCGTGATGACGCCCAAGAGTCTGTTGCGTCATCCGAACGCGACCTGCTCGCTGTCGTCGCTCGCCGACGGAAAGTTCATGCGGGTCATCCCCGACGGCACCGATCGCGATCCGAAGGGGGTCAAACGCGTGCTGTTGTGCACGGGCAAGCTGTACTACGAGCTCGACGAATTCCGCAACAAATACGAACGCGAAGACGTCGCGATCGTGCGGGTCGAAGAGCTGTACCCCTTCCCGGAAGCCCGGCTGCGAGAGGCGCTCGCGAATTATTCCGACGATCTCGAGATCGTGTGGGTGCAGGAAGAGCCCGAGAACATGGGAGCGTGGCGATACCTGTTCTGCCAGACCGGCGGCCGGCTGTTCGGCAAGTACGAGGTTCGCGGGGTGAGTCGCCCGGCCTCGGCCAGTCCCGCGACCGGGTCGCTCGCCAGCCACACGTTTGAACAAGAGATGCTGCTGGCGGAAGCCTTCCGCGAACCCGTCCGACATTGACCTGTTCGACGGGCGCGTTATCGTCACCAAGTGAAGCCGACGGGATGCGACCCGTCGGCTTCCTGCCTATCCCGTTCGCGTCACCATTGTCGCGCAGGACGTTTCGCCGATGCCTATCGAACTGAAGGTTCCCACCGTCGGGGAATCGATCACGGAAGTTCAAATCGCCAACTGGCACGTCGGCGAAGGCGACTACGTCGCCACCGACGCGAACGTCGCCGAACTCGAAACCGACAAGGCGACCGTCGATCTCCCCGCGCCCGTCGGCGGGATCGTCAAGAAGCTGCTCAAGAAGAAGGGCGACACCGCCCAGATCGGCGAAGTCATCGCGATCATCGAAGAGGCCGAAGCACCCGCGAAGTCATCAAAGCCGATGACGCCGACGGGTGGCGCCACGTCGGACCGCGCCGGCGCGGCCTCCGAATCCCCGCCTTCCAAAGGCGGCAACGGTCCGGCGGCTTCAAAGGCGGATCAGGAAGCAGGCGGCGCCGTGATGCCGGCCGCCGCGCGGCTGCTCTCGGAGCACGGTCTTACTCCCGATCAAGTCACCGCGACCGGTCCCGGCGGAAGGTTGCTCAAGGAGGACGTCGAGCGGCACATCAGCGGCAAAGGCGCGGCTCCGGCGGCGCGTCCCGCATCGAGCGGTCGCGAACTCGCTCCGCGAGCGACGCAGGCGTTCGCTGCGCCTTCAGGCAACCGCGGCGAGAAGGCTGTCGCGATGTCGCCGATCCGCAAGCGGATCGCCGAGCGGCTCGTCGAGGCCCAGCGAAACGCCGCGCTGCTCACGACGTTCAACGAGATCGACATGTCGCCCGTCATGGCGCTGCGCAAGCAGTACCAGGACGCCTTCCTGAAGCGCTACGACGTGAAGCTCGGCTTCATGAGCTTCTTCGTGAAGGCCGTCGTCGACGCGCTCGGCGAGATCCCGCAAGTCGGCGCGCAAATCCGCGGCGAGGAACTCGTCTATCAGAACTATTGCGACGTCGGCATCGCCGTCGGCGGCGGTAAGGGACTTGTCGTGCCCATCATTCGCAACGCCGAAACGCTCTCGTTCGCCGAGATCGAGCTGAAGATCAACGACCTCGGCAAACGTGCCAAAGAGAACAAGATCGGCCTCGACGAACTGCAAGGCGGCACGTTCACGATCACGAACGGCGGCATCTACGGCTCGCTGCTCTCGACGCCGATCGTGAACCCGCCGCAGTCGGGAGTGCTGGGCATGCACAACATCGTCGAGCGGCCCGTCGCGGTGAACGGGCAGGTCGTGGTCCGCCCGATGATGTACGTCGCGCTGACTTACGACCACCGCGTCGTCGACGGCCGCGAAGCCGTCACGTTCCTGAAGCGGATCAAGGACGCGATCGAAGACCCGACGCGAATGTTGATCGAGGTGTGAGCTTCACTCTCCCCGTCGCGGCTCTCTATAATTCAAGCATGAGCACGACGATCGGATCAACAGCGTTTGACCGCGGCGTAGAACCGGTCCGGGAGGTGATGACGCCCGAACTCGCGCGGGGATTACTGGCATTTCGCCCGGATGCTTCTGTTCAGGATCGGATTGAGGAACTCGGCCGGAAGGCCAACGAAGGCGAACTCTCGCCGGACGAACAAGAGGAATACGAGGGATACAGTCGCGCCAACAAATTCATCGCGATTCTCCAGTCGCAGGCTCGTAAGCGGCTGAGCGATGGATGAGACGACTCGCTCATTCGTTCGACAGCGAGCTGGCGACCGATGTGAGTACTGCCTCCTTCAACAGCAGCATTCGCCGCTCGCCCGATTGCAGGTCGAGCACGTGATTCCAAGGAAGCACGGCGGCGGTGACGAGACTGAGAATCTGGCTCTCGCCTGCATCGATTGCAATCTGCACAAGGGCTCCAACTTGACCGGCATTGATCCGGTCACGGGCGAGGTGACAGAGCTTTTCAACCCGCGTCGTCAAATATGGATGACGCACTTCCGTACCCGAAGCGCCTTTATTGAAGGCATCACCGCGGTTGGCCGTACAACAGTTCGCGTCCTCGACATGAACGCGTTTGACCGCGTCGAGCATCGTCTGGAAACGGTCGCGCCGTGATGCCGTTGCCTTTGCGACACGCCGCTGCGCAATCGTCACGCTCTTCCCGTCGCGTTCCGCTCTCTTCTGATTTCGAGACAGCAACCTCGCCTAGCCGATCTAGGCTTTCTCGCCGAACTTTCGAGACGAGCTCGTCTCGCGGTCGGACTGGCTAGAACGAACGAGTGAGGGCGGTTTTCGGCGATGGCGATCGCAATCGACGACGTCACGGTTCCGTCGCGGCTGCTCGGCGACGAACCGATCGCGCTCGCCGAACTCGTCGCCGCTCTCTCGACGGCCCTCGACCTCGCCGAAGGTCAGCCTGAGAATCACGCCGTTCGCAGTTGCCTGATCGCGATGCGGATCGCCGAAGAGATCGGCCTGCCGCCCGTCGATCGCAAGACGTTGTTCTACGCCACGTTGCTCAAAGATCTGGGCTCTTCCAGCAATGCTGCGAAGGTCTCGGCGCTCTTCGGCGCCGATGATCGCAGCGTCAAACGCGACCTCAAGAACGTCGATTGGTCGCGGAAGGCCAGCGCGTTCAGCTTCGCGCTCGGCCATCTCGCTCCCGGAGCGTCGCCCCTTCAAAAGGCGATGCAACTCGCGGTGATGGCCCGTGCCGGCGAATCGGGCGCCCGCAAGCTGACCGAGGTCCGCTACGAGCGCGGCGCCGAGATCGCTCAGCTCATCGGCTTGCCGGAAGCCGCGGCGGCCGCGATTCGCCATCTCGACGAACATTGGAACGGAGCCGGCCATCCCGACGGCGTCGCCGGTCACGAGATCCCGCTGCTCGCGCGCATCGCCTGTCTCGCCCAGACGGTCGAGGTGTTCGTCACGACCGAAGGGCTCGACGAGGCGTTCGACGTCGCCGTCGCACGGCGCGGCACGTGGTTCGATCCCGAACTCGTCGATGCGCTGCTCTCGCTCCGCGACGATCGGTCGTTCTGGCTTTCCACCTACGGGCCGAACGCGCGGGCGGTGCTCTCCCGATGGGAACCGAACGAGTCCGACGGCGGCCTGCCGCGCGTCGTCGATCGCGAGCGGCTCGACCTCGTGTGCCTGGGTTTCGCGCAGGTCGTCGATGCGAAAAGCCTCTGGACGTTCCGGCATTCGGAAGCCGTCTCCGAGATCGCCGTCGGCATCGCGCAGGAACTTGGATACGACGCGGAGCTGTGCAACGACATGCGCCGCGCGGGCCTGCTGCATGACCTCGGCAAGCTCGGCGTGTCGAACCTCGTGCTCGACAAGCCGGAGTATCCGACGGAAGAGGAGTTCGCGGCCATCCGACGGCATCCCGATTACTCCGAACGCATCCTGCGCCGCGTGGCGAACTTCGAACGCTTCGCCGACGTCGCCAGCGCCCATCACGAGCGCCTCGACGGCCGCGGCTACCACCGACGATTGCCGGGGCGCGAATTGCCGCAAGAGGCCAGGATTCTGGCCGTCGCCGACGTCTACGAGGCGCTGACGGCGAACCGCCCGTATCGCGACGGTTTTCCTCGAGCGAAGACGCTCGACATCATGCGGAAGGATCTCGGCACGGGCCTCTGCCCGACCGTGTTCGAAGCGCTAGGCCGCTGGCTCGACAAAACCGCGATCACGCCGCGCGTCGAAGCTCAGCTCGCCGCGATCGAGCGAGCCTACGCCGGTTGACCGGTCTCTCACGCAGCTTGGCACCCACGCCAAACTTTCAGCGGTGATAAAGCAGCAGGTCGGTTCAGCCCGTTTTCCGACCTGGTGAATCTGTAGGGAACGCCGTGCGGGGAATACCCAGCGGCCCGGCGGCATCTCAGAGGGTATGAAAACCTTCTATGCCATCGCCGCCGATGTCGTCGTCGCCGCGCATTTCGCGTACGTCGCCTTCGTCGTGCTCGGTCTGCTGGCGATCGCGGCGGGCGGTCTTCGCGGCTGGCAGTGGGTCCGCCATCCGTGGCTCCGCGTCGTGCATCTCGCGGCGATCGTGATCGTCGTCGCCGAATCGTGGTTCGGGATCACCTGCCCGCTCACGACATGGGAGAACGCATTGCGCCGGCGCGCGGGCCAGGCGACCTACGGCGGCGACTTCATCGGAACATGGCTGCACGACGTGCTGTTCTTCGAACTCTCGCCGAGCACATTCACGATCCTCTACACCGCCTTCGGGGCGGCAGTGCTCGCGTCGTGGGCCTTGGTGCCGCCTCGCTGGCGACGCAGCATTAGGAAGCTCTAATGCGGATCACTGGTGACTGTAGCGGCAGGTCGATCTGTATGTAGCGGTGCCGGGAATCATCGGATACCACAGGTGATGAAAAGTGTCTTGGAGACGATGCTACACTTACGAGATGTCCGCA
>JACCRE010000275.1 GCA_013813775.1 Planctomycetaceae bacterium | reverse complement strand
AGCTGAGGCCGAGGCGAGGGCGAAGGCGGGAGGGACGGCCCCCCTTCTGCCGAGCCTGAGCCGAAGCTCGTCGTTATCCGACGGCGAAGTAGAGCGGACTGTCGTCCGCGTCGTCGAAAACCTCCGGCTCTTCGGTCGAGTCTTCACACCGGTGCCGTCGCACGGAACCATGCGGGACTCGGGCGCGGTCGGTCATAGGTGCGGAGGAACTCACGGAGATCGGGCGGAAAGGCGACGCCGAGGTCCACTTCGGCGGCGGCGACATCGGCCGCATCGACCGGGCCGCTCGCGGGCGAAGTCGGATCAGCTAAGACGGTCAAGGGTCACTCTTCATGTCGGTGTGAATTGAGACGCCCGGGCGACGACCCGTGCCGGCCGCCCCTCGCTTGTCCTCGCAACCAAGCCAGTAACGAATGCGATCGAATCACGGTGAGGGAGATCGCTTCGACGCCATCCGCGGCACGTTCGAACCTGAGACGACGCCGACCCTTACAAGCTCCATTCGGAGATGAACGTCGGGGGAATGTGTGCCGAGCACCAGACGTGCTCATTGGACGGGAAGAAGTCGATCCCCGTCTCGTATGCCTCCTTCGCTCGGATGACGAGCAAGACCGGCGACGGCCCCAGGTGCCTGGCGGCGACGGCACGTGCATACGGCTCGTCGCTCGTCAGGTGGACGTGCTGGCGAAATTGAGGCAACAACCCGAACTCCCGAATGCCCGGCATCCGGAGCTGCGTCGTGCCGTGGAAGAGGATCTCTGGCGGTTCATTGGTGCGGTCTGTTTTCGTACATGGGACGCTGTGACCGTAGGCCGCGCGGACGCGGCCGGGGGAGAGGTCGAAACGGCCGCCGGTCCCCTGCCGGACAAGGCGTTCGACGTCGGCCGAGGTGACCCATGCCCATTCGGGCGCCCGCTCCCGCACCCCTTGGGCGAGCGCGACGAGGTCCGCCCAACCCGCCGCGTCGAGAGTGACTCCGTAATCGTCGGGGGCGTGCCGCAGGGCGCGGAGCAGGTTCCGCAGGAGCAGGCGGTCGCGGTCCGAGATCGGGCCGCCGTGTGTCAGGTGGTTCGCCATTGGGGCGCTCGCTTCGCCGGATCTCGGCACAGTCGTCAGGCGTCCGCCGGCCGCGTCGGTTCGCGACGGACGAAGGTGACTATGGCCCGCTGAGGCGGGGCGCGGGAGGTCAGTCTGAGATCAATCTGCCGTCAACCGACAGACGTGAGGACGGGCGTGCCATGCGATGTCGTTAGATTGAGCGGGGACGGAACACCGGGCCGGCGTGGGTGGCGGCGGCCCCGAGGGTGACCATTGCGCTGCGCCGCAGACCGAGTCGCCCGGCAGGACGGCCCAGCAGCAGGCGGAATCGCGGAGGCGGGCGCGGAGGGACTCCGAGCGGAGCACGCCGGAGGCGTCTTCTGGAAACAGCCCTCGCAAACCCGTCGGATCGATCACGGCCAGACACGCCTGCATCATCCCATCCCCGTAGCACACGCCGGCCGCCGCGGCAACCGCTCTCCATACGTTCGTTCGCCTCGATCTCAGCCGTGCGGGGCGGTTCGATTACGACCCCTTCGGCTTTTGCGACGTACTCCTCTCGCAGTTCGCGACGATGCAATCGAACCCACCGGACCTCAAACCGCCGGAAGCTGATTGCCGCGACGAAAGCAGCCAAGCGCGGCCAGAGTTGGAAAAACGGCGTCCGTCCGTCCGACCACCATCTGAGCACGAAGAGAAGACATACTTTTGAGCGTGAGCCGCCCGCAGTGGCAAAGGTGCCCCACCATGTCTGACGAGGTGATCCTTTGCCGTTGGAGCAAGCGACTCCCGCTGACGGACGTACAAGATCCGCTCGGACTCGGGCTGCGCGGTTCGACACGGCTCGCGAGTCTCCTGCTCCATTGCATCACGAGCATCACCCCCCGGGCCCGTTACTACTCATTCATCCCGTGGTGCGTCCGTGATTACCGTAGCCGCGAACGGGGCCGTCCAGGGGATCTGGGCCTTAGGGAAGCGATCGTCCGACGCGAGCGTGCCTTGACGCTCGGGTGCGTCGTCCATCACGGCGGCCAGCCGTGCGTTGGCGGCGGTCTCGTCGGCGTCCTGGAAGCGCAGCGTTGGTTCGGCGAGGACCGAAACGACGTCGATCTCGGTCGAATCCGCCTCTCGACCGTTCCTGCGGTCGACGCGTACTTCAACTCGATCGTCAATCTAGGGTGCATCCTGACGGACGACGAGCGACCCGATGTCGACGAGGAGACGGAGTTCACCTTCGACGACGTGGAACTCTCCCCGCTCGGCGAGCGGCTCGCGGATGCATATGGGTCTCTGATCGATCCGCTCCCGGCGGTCCGAAAGTCGGCCCACTTGCCGCATCGATGCACCGCGGACGAACTCGCCGCGTGGGGCCGGACCGGCGGCCTCTGCGAGCTCTCCGCCGTCGCCGAAGCCGACCGCGGGATGCTCCGAGACATTTTCTTCGACCGATACGAGCGGCGCGGCCGTTCGCACGACTTTCGTCGGAAGTCACTCCTTTTGACCCTCGCCTTTTGCCGTGAGTTTTCCAGCGCGGGCTGGCGATTCGGCGAGGCGGAGTTCGCGGCGGCCGTCTACTTCGGCGAGGCGGTGTCGGCAGACGCCGATCGGTTCACGCCTATAGTTCCCGAGAGCCTGGCTGACATCGCCGACCGCTGGCGGATGTTCTATTTCCACCACTACATGTCCGTCGGCCTGGAGGGGATGTTCTCGTGGCTCCTCGGCGAACTCGACGCTCTCGAACTCGGCGGTGGCACGATCGAAGGTTTGGCGGCGACGCTAGATTCGCCGGCGCTGACCCGCGCATTCGGCGAGCTTACGGCGTGGGAGGCCGGCGAGTCCTTCGGAGCGGTGACGACGGCAGACCTTTTGCCACGCGAATCCGAGACCGACAGGTCGCAGCTCGTGGCGCTATCTCAATCGTTTGACGCGGCAATTACTTCCGAACACCCACTCGCCGAAGATCGACTGGAGCGGTCGGTTCGGGAAGGAAAGTTCGCGCATGCCGGACTCGGGCTCGCCGTGCCGCTCGTGCTGCTGGCGGTCACGTTGGTCCGTTTCGCGCGGTGGTTCGACACGGGCGTCGGCCGCTGGCTCGCCGGCGTCGCGACGGACCGGTACCTCGATCTCGTGCCGCCCGTGCTTTTGGCTGACCTGGCACGAGACCACGGCACTTGGTGGGAGCTACCGATGCGGCAATTGGCGGAACGGATCTTGGGCCGTTACGTCGTCCTGCATCACCGGGCGATGGCCTACGAGAAGAGCAAATCGGGAGGACGGTGTCTGCTTCAGATCGACGGTCGCCGGCTCGTCGGGGCGGGCCGTTACGACAGGATTGGGCTCGGCAATCCCCGGCTCCGAAGCGCGACTCGGATTCTGATCGATCTGAACCTGTTGGCGGAAACGGACGGGGAGATCGCGCCGACATCCGAAGGGCTCCGGTTGGAGCGGGAGGAACTTAATGCCTGAGGCGCACGACTCGCTAGTCGAGGTGCCGTCACACTTCGACTCGTCCGCGGCGCGGCTGGCGCTCTTATCGACGTACCAGTTCGACCCGGACTATTTCGAGCACGTCCTCCTTCGGCGATCCGCGCTCGTGGCCGCGCGACGGATCGCCGTCTTCATCGACGACCGCGCCTATGCGGATCTGGTCCGGAGCGGCGCCCCGGCGCGGCACATCAACCGCCGCTACCTGATGGTCCCCGTCGACCGGTCGCCGTACGTCTTCCATCCGAAGCTCGCACTATTGCTCGGAGAGGAAGGCGGCCGGGTGGTGTGCGGGAGCCACAACTTGACCCGTGCCGGCTGCGCCGGCAATCTCGAACTCACGAATTGTGTTCCGTTCGACAACCGCATCGGCTCAGACCTGCTCGACGTTGCGCGGGGGGCCTACCGCTTCTTCCGGAGCGCGGCAGGGCAGGCGGAGCCAGGTAGCGGCCGTATCGTCTCCGAATGGCTCGACGAGGCGGCCGCCGAATGGCCTTGGCTCATCGACGAACCTTCGTCGCGTGGTGCCGCGGTGCGGCTCGTTCAGTCATACGACGGACCGCTTTGGTCCATGCTGCTTGATGAGTTGAGGGAGTCCGCGCCGGAACGGCTCCTGGTGGTATCGCCGTTCTACGACCGCGATGCCGCCCTACTGCGTCGGCTCACCGCTGAGTTTCCGACGGCGGACGTGGAGCTGATCGTGCAGCAGAACGTCACGACGCTGCCGCAGGGTGCTCTCGGCCGGCTCGGCGGCCGCGTCCGACTCTCCGAACTCATGCTCTCCGGCGGCGCCCGTCGCCTGCATGCGAAGTTAGTGCTTTGGGCCAGTTCCACGACGGCCGGCGCGCTCGTCGGGAGCGCCAATCTCACCGTCGCCGCGTTCGACGGCCACAACGCTGAGGCCTGTCTGCTCCTACGCGGCGTTGACCCGGACCAGATGTTCGGTCACGGCGTGGAACGACGGCCTCTGCGGCTCGAAGAGTTCACCCCTGGAGAGGAGGACCCTGAGCCGGATGAGCACAGCGGTCATCCGTTGCGGCTCGAATCAGTCGTCCTTTCAGGCGACGCACTTCGTGTGGCGTTCGCGCGGATGTCCCTGACCGGTCACATGCGGATCGAACTGCGCGCCCCAGGCGACCCGAAGCCGTCGGTCGTCCGCACCCTAAAGAAACTGGATGATCGGTCCGGCGTCGCGGAGGTGCCGGACGGCGCACTCGCCGGCCATGGTCCGCTTCTGGCCCAGCTTGTCATCTCGATCGACGGTGAAGAGCATGCGATGCCAGCGATCTGGGTCATCGACGAGTCGCGGCTCACGCACGAGTCCGACGGAAGCGACGGACGGTCGCGTCAAAAGCGTGTCGAACGGACGGGAGAGGAACTCGTCGAGTTACTCGACGAGCTGGGGGAGCGGAGCGGCGCCGCGGCGGTCGCCGACTGCCTGCGTCGGTCGTTTACCGGACCTCACCATACTGGGCGTATCCACCAGAAGATACTAGCGATTCTCCCTAGGGCTGCTCGACTGAGAGGCGGGGTAACAACAGAATGGGTCGATCAGCCGCTTGCAGAATCCAACATCAGCTGGCCGAGCTTCAGCGTCTCGATCGCATCGCGAGCCGTCCTGCCGAGTTCGTCGGCATACAGCGTTTAGGCCGGTTGTCAATTCCATGGCGGCCTTGGCCGCCGGGTAGCCGCGGCGGTCGGCCGTGGTCCCGGAAACCGCCGCATTGGCGAATACCAACTCCAGGGTGCGGGACCGCCCGCAGACGGCTCAAGCCAGCTGTTTGACGCCTCGACGGCCTGGTCGATCGACGCCTCTTGGAACACGTCTCGCTTGGGGCCCGGAGGCGGCGGATCTCGTCCCGCAGGTTGCGGAGCACCGACACGGTGTTCGAGTGAAAGTTCGCAGTGGCGAGATCCATTGCCCCGTCGCCGTCCACATCCGCCCCCACCACTGACCAGGCGCCGCGGCCCACTGCGTACTCGGGCGCTACTTGGCCCGAAAAGTCAAAGCCCGTCAGGAGAACCCGTTCTTCGAGTTGCTCGAACCTGGATTTTAATGCTCGCGGTCGGAGAGTCCGGGGCGAACCGCACCGGAGTTGCTCGGAAATTCGGGCGAGGAAGCACCGCAACAAAAGGAGATTCATGGGCTTATTCAGTCCGCGAGGGGAAGCTCCGGAGATGGCGGAAAGAGATGGCGCCCCGGGATTTCACCGAGGGTCACCATAATGGCCCCACCCACCAGTGTCTACGAACGTTTCCCGGTTCCTCCGGATTGTTCGGCTTGTTTTCGAACGCGTGACGCAAGGTTCGATGGATGGTTCGCATCATATGCCCTCGGGCGGAGGGAGACTCTCGGGGGTGGCGTCAACGGTCTGGAGTTCCGGCAGCGAGGGGTTCGCGCAGCGACAAGAGTGGTAAGCGAACAGGCGCCGGCGAAGCCGATCTTCACCGATGGAGATACGGCGGAGCCGTTCTATTCGCGTGCCGTGACGCCCGAGGCGAGAGCCGCGTCGACGAGAAGGAGCACGGCGTCTCGCACGTGCGGCTGGAGGATCGGCCACGCTTCGGCGATGTAGAGCACGGCATCGGGCAGAGCGTCAGGCGCTGATGGTGGGCGACACTCGCTGTCGCTGGCGCGCTCCCAAAACGCTCCCAGCCCGTAGGCTCGATCACTTAAACTTATTTCTGCGTGCGGCTTACCGATCGGCGGACACGGTCTACGGAACCGAAGGTTAGAGGTTCGAATCCTCTGGGGTGCAGTTCTTTTCCGTGTCCAACGGACCTCGCGCGCCACTCTGGCCGCGAAATCGCACCAGCCGGTGTCGGCAGTGCATGACAGTCCCGTCGGCCTCTCGTGTGCCGATGCGTTGCGTGTAGAATCTGTCGCCCGTCACGAGGCGAACGCAAATCCGCGGTTTCGCCGCTCGGACTCTTCAACGAGGGACGCTTTACTCCGAGGCGTGGCCGGGTTCTGATTCTGTTGCCGACGATCGACTGCCGGGCTGTGACGGCTTCGAATGGCGAACCGCCAAGAGCACGAAGAACGCCAGGATGACGGTTTACGAGCCGCCCTCGAATCGCGATGAGGAAATCGCGAGAGAAGTTGTAGACGCGGCGATCAGGCTGCCTTCGGCCCTCGGTCCCGGGCTGCTCGAGTCCGCGTACGAGCAGTGCCTTCAACACGAGTTGGCTAGACGCGGATTGCGTGCCGCTCGACAAGTTCCAGTGCCCATCATCTATGAAGGAACTTGCATCGAGACCGGATTCCGTCTGGATCTGCTCGTTGAAGACCTCGTGATCGTTGAACTCAAAGCCGTCGAAGCGATGATTCCGCTGTACGACGCACAGATCCTGACGCACCTCAAGCTCACCGGTAAACACATCGGGTTCCTAATCAATTTCAACGTCCCCCGACTCAAGAGCGGACTCAAACGCTTCGTGCGTACCCCTTCTTCGTGATCTTCGTGCTCTTAGCGGTTCGCCTTCTCCCATGCCGACCCCTGCCGCGTTACGGATCTCCGACCGTATCACCTGCTTGCCCGTGATTCATGGGAGCGGTGATTTCGCCGTCGAAGTGCGGCGGGTCATGCTCGACAATCGCTTCGATTGTCTCGCCGTGCCGCTGCCGCCGTCGTTTCAGGAGGCCGTGACCTGGGCCGTGAACCGACTGCCGGGTGTCACGGCCGTCGTGCAGCCCGAGCCGCGGTCGTACGACGCCGGTGACTGGTCGCCCGAGGGAGACGGCGACGAACCGTCCGATCGAGCCGGCGTGAGCTACGTTCCGATCGATCCTTGCCAGCCGGTGATCGCCGCGCTGCGGATCGCGTCGCAAGAGCACATGGCCGTGCGGTTCGTCGATCCCGAGACGGCCGAATACGAGGCCGTCGGCATGGTGCTGCCCGATCCGTACGCCCTCAAGCGAGTGCAAAGCGACCGCTTCGCCGCCGCGGTGCTGCCGGTGTTGCCTCGGCTGGAAGGCCAGGCCGCGGATCGTTGCATCGCGATGGCGAATCGGCTCCGCGAGTTGGAAGCACGCTTCCAATCGATTCTCTTCGTCTGCTCGATCGCCGAGTGGCCCTGGGTCAAAGAGGCGTATCACGACCGCACGCCGCAACGCGTTGTCGATGAAGAGGTCGAAGACGTCGAGACCTACGCCGTCGCGCCGAACTCGCTCGCGTTCTTCCTCGGCGAGTTGCCCTACATCACCGGACTCTACGAGCAGGCTCGCAACGAGCTTGATCCCGACGAGAACCTGAGCATCGACGGCATCAAGGCGTTGCTGCTCGAAGCCCGCGATCGTTACAAGGCCGAGTTCAAGGGCCGTGCCCGCAAGATCACGCCCAAGCTCGCGGCGACTTACTTCCAGTACGTGCGCAACCTCTCGCTCGTCGATCGCCGGCTGACGCCCGACCTCTACACGCTCATCGTCGCGGCCCAACAGATCTTCGGCGACGCCCTCGCGATCACGCTCGCCGAAACGGCGCGCGAGTATCCCTTCCCGCCGCCGGTCGACATGCAGACCTGCAAGATGGGTCTCGGTAAGCTGCAACTGCCCGATGGCGAGATCGTCGAAGCGACGAGCCGCCTGCCGGGGCCGCCGGTCTTCTGGAGAAGCCTGTCGCTCACGCGTCGGGCGCCCAAGATCCAGCAAGATGAATGGCGGATGCGGTGGAATCCGTTCCGTCAGTGCAGTTGGCCGCCGGAAGACAACAAGATCGAGAACTTCCGCACGCACGTCAAAGACATGGCCCTCGCCATGCTGGGGGCCGACCTCGCCCGCAGCGAGAAGTTCACGACGAGCATCATGGACGGCCTCGACATCCGCGAGACGCTGCGGAACTGGCACACGCGCGACATCTACGTGAAGGTGCTGCCCCCGTCGCGCGGCAACCTCGATTCCGCCGTGATGCTGTTCGACTCGCCGGCCGACCCGCGCGAGTATCCCTGGCGGATGACGTGGCACGCCGAGCATCAGAACGAATCGACGCTCTGCTTCTTCGCGACGAACTACCTCGACGAGATCGTGGGGCCGGGCGTGGGCCAGGCGACCTACGGCGGCTGTCTGTTCCTGTTCCCGCCGCGGCCGGTGCCCGACGTGTGGCAAGACCCCCGCTTCGACTTCGCCGACACGCTCGAAGAACGGCTCCTTGCGGCCGGCTGTTATCACAGCGAACACCGCCACGTCGCGATCTTAAGCGACTCCCCCCCCGGCGCCGGCTTCCGCCGCCTCGCCCGCAAGTTCGGCAAGAAGCTCGTGCATGTTCCTCTCAGCCGCCTCAGCCAGGAAACGGTGTCACACCTGCGAGTGTTTCACGTGTTGAACGGGCACGAGGTGCGGAGCTACGCGGCGCATTTTATAAGGGAGGCGTGAAGTCAATGGCCCCGTGAAACGAGTGCCACTGGCTCTGCCAGTGAAAGGCACTGGCGAAGCCAGTGGCACACCGGCGTTTGCGCCGATCTGGTGCCTTCAGTTGCTAGAATGGAAAGATCTCAACGAGGTGCGTCGGAGATGGATTGGCCGGAATGGTGGGCGTGGGAAGTCGAGTTGACGCCGCACCTCGTCAAACGGATGGTCGATCGAGGTTTCAACGAGGTTGATTTGCGTCTCATGATCGAGACCGCCGTCGGCTATCACGAGAACCACGAGGAGGGACGTTTCGCCGTCGAAACGAAGCATCACGGACGACGATGGACCGTGATCGTCGAACCGTCTTGCGATGATCATGTTCTCATCGTGATCACAGCCTATCCGGCCGATTGATCAACTGGACGAAGCCATGTCACAGCGCTATCTCGAAATCACGTTTCGGCACGGCAAGCCGCTGGCAGCGTACCTCTACCTGCCGCGCAGGGCGAACGATCGTAGCGAACGGGTTCAGGAGCATGGGGCGGGCTACCTCATCGACTGGACCATCGACGGTCGCCCGATCGGCATCGAGATGCCTTCGCCGTCCCGCGTCACGCTGGAAGGCTTGAACGAACTTCTCGCCGACCTCTCGCTCGATCCTCTCACACCCGAAGACGTATCGCCTCTGGTCGCGGCGTGAATCGCCGCATTGGTCTGGACGTGGTCTTGTCTGTACGTGTGCGACCTGATTAGCCGGGCGGCCGATTACGGCGTCTGTGGTGAGACTTTGCCTGGAGGTTTCCTGTAAAACTCCGCGGAGCGGGTGTATACTGCGGATGGTCTGTTGAAACATAATCCCTTGTCACAAATCAAAGAGATCCGCATGGAACGCGAGAATCCGTTTTGGAAGCCGCTGCAGTCGCTTTTGAAGGTTGGTTTTCAGAAATCGCTTTTCATTCTAACGCTTGTCGTACTCGTTTTACCCATCGCGGAAGGCGTCCTGACGGAGACGTGGTCGAGTGCTCCCAATGAAGCGAAATCGGCTGCCGGTTGGACGCTAGCCGTTGTTGCATTTATTCATGCGATTCTTGGGTTCTATATCCTCTGGAGTGAGTTTGCGGGATCACCCCACATGGTTGTCGGGAAAGCATTTGAACTCCAGGAGCAGTCCAATCGCCAGAGACGTGAGCTCGATCGTCGAGAAGCGACATATCGCCTTGTAAGAGGTGCCTTTGACGGCCTGAATCTGCAAACGTGCACAATCTCGGGAGTCCTAGACGAGGAGCGGTGGTGCCATGGAGGCTTCCATTACGGTTTGGCTCCTATTCTTCAGCCATTCATCGAACAGGCAGAAGTTGCGTTTGGGCTCTCGACGAGACGTTTTACACTTGAAGCGTACTTTGACCAGGATCGTGTGCCGGTGCGCGGCCGCACCGAGGTATGTAGTAGCGGGCTTTGCCAACATTTCTTTTTTGGGGAACACGTTGGACGATGCGCTGGCGTTTGTCTTGAGGCATGCTGCTCCCCCGCAAAACTGGCGAGAGATGCAGGAACCGCATTCGAGCAGCATATTTCAAGTAATCAGCAGTTGTTCTTCGATGGCGCGAATCCAAAGAGTGCCGTCTATTTTCGAAGGTATGCTGTTGTTCCAATCACTGAATCTTGTTCTGACGTGCCGATGGGCGTCCTTGTCCTGACATCTATGCAGGACGAAGAGTTCGCTCCCGATATTCTCGACACGCTCAAGTTCATTTCGACGCTTATAACACATTTTCATGCCGCGTATTGGCGATGCTTTTATGAGGCAGAATACGCATTGGAAGAAGATGCCGCTGATTTCCGATCGGGCGACAATCACTGACCGTCGACATCGTCGGGCCGTCCTCTAATATTACAGTTGTATTTCTGCAAACCGTCTGGTTATTCTTGAGCGCATCCCCAGGAGGTCGGGATGGATGCACAGGTGACGGAGCGGGATGTTGTGCGGTGGTCTCGGGAACT
>JACCRE010000273.1 GCA_013813775.1 Planctomycetaceae bacterium | reverse complement strand
CTGCTCAAGAACGAAACGACGCTGAAGGTCGGCATCAAGAACAAACGCCTCACCGCCGGCCGGGACCAAGCCTACCTCGAACAAGTCCTGCTGGGATAACGCGTTAACGTGCAATCGCCCTGCCAATCCCGGTGAGGGATACCGTCGAGCGATCCGCGTGTGGGGCGCGCTCCTGCCATCGTTGCATCGGTAAGTGTCGCTCCGTTACGATCGGCTGTTGATCCCCCGATCTCCACGGCTTCCTCAGCCTCGCAAAGGACCAGGAATGACTGATCAGAACTCTCGACGAGACTTTCTGAAGACCTCCTCCGTCGCCGCCTTGGGCGCGGGACTGCTCTCGACGTTGCCGAATATGGCACGGGCTTACGCAGACGGCGACGATGCGATCAAAGTGGGCCTCGTCGGCTGCGGCGGTCGTGGTTCGGGGGCGGCGGAACAGGCCCTGTCGGTCAAGCCGAAAGTCAAGATCACGGCGATGGGCGACGCGTTCCGCCATCGGCTCGACGGCACCTATAACGGCCTGCGCGAAAAGTTCAGAGACCAGCCGGAGCGAGTGGACGTCTCGGAAGACCAGAAGTACGTCGGTCTCGACGCCTATCAGAAGGTGATCGACAGCGGCGTCGACTTCGTGATTCTGGCGACGCCGCCCGGCTTCCGGCCCGTTCACTTCGAAGCCGCGATCAAGGCCGGCAAGCACGTCTTCATGGAAAAGCCGGTCGCCGTCGATGCCGAAGGCGTGCGGAAAGTGCTCGCCGCCGCCGAGGAAGCCAAGAAGAAGAACCTGAAAATCGGTGTCGGCCTGCAACGACATCATCAGGCGTCGTACCTTCAGGCTCTCGAGCAGCTTCGCAACGGAGCCATCGGCGATATCATCTCGATGCGAGTCTATTGGAACGGCGGCGGCGTGTGGGATCCCCGCAAGACCCGCGAAGAAGCCGGCTCGGAAATGGGTTACCAGGTCGAGAACTGGTACTACTACACATGGCTGTGCGGCGATCACATCTGCGAGCAGCACATCCATAATCTCGACGTCGGCAACTGGTGGAAGGATGCCTACCCCGTCGTCTGCCGCGGCATGGGCGGCCGCGAAGTCCGCACCGACAAGAAGTACGGTCAGATCTTTGATCACTTCGCGTGTCAGTACGAGTACGAAGACGGCACCACGATGATCAGCGAGTGCCGCCATATCCCGAACACCTGGGGCGGGGTTTTTGAGGTCGCTCAGGGCACGAAAGGCACGCTCACCACGGAAGGCCGAATGCGGATTCAACAGGGCGGCAAGACGTCGTGGGCTTTCCGCGGCGACAACCCGAATCCCTATCAGGTCGAACATGACAACCTGCATGCGGCGATCCGCGAGGATAAGGAGTTCAACGAAGCCTATAACGGCGCCATGAGCACCATGACCGCGATCCTCGGTCGGATGGCGACCTACTCCGGCAAAGAGATCACGATGAAGGACGCCCTCGAACGGGGCGTCACGATCTATCCTTACGGACAAGAACTGACGTTCGATTCGACGCCGCCCGTCGTTCCCGACAAGGACGGCTGGTATCCGATCCCCGTACCAGGACAGACGAATCAACTTACGTGATCAACTCACATGATTGACACACGCGATTGAAAAGCCGAGGCCCACGGACCGCGGTCCGTGGGCTTTTTACGTTGACGAGCGTCCCGCCGGGCGCAGCCGGCGGGCTTCGTGAGAAACATTACGCGTCGAGGACCTTTCGCATGCGTTCGAGGATGTTCGTCAGGCGTTCCTCGCCTCCTCCGCCGACTTCAGCGGTCGCCCAGCCGTCGACGAAGCCGATCTTCTTCAACTCGGCGCGAACCTCCGGCCAGTCGCAGTCCCCGTCGCCGATCTCGACGTCGAAGCCCTTCCACAAGCCCTCGTTGTTCATCTTGTCGCGGCTGAACTCCTTGATGTCGAGCTTGCCGATGCGCGTGCCGAGCGCCGCCACCCAGTGCTGCGGCCAGCCGTAGCGCACGATGTTGCCGACGTCGAAGTAGGCTCCCGTGAAGGGACTCTCGAACTCGTCGATGTAACGCGCCGTTTCGAGCGGGCTGAGCAGGAAGTTATTCCAGACGTTCTCAAAGAGGATTTTGATCCCGAGTTCCTCCGCGAGAGGAATCGCCTTGCGAATCTCCGCCTGACTGCGGATGTACGCATCCGCGTAAGAGACCTGCTTGCTGACCACCGCCGGCACCAGCAACACCGTCGTCGCGCCGTAGGCCTTCGCATCGCGGAGGGCGGTTTGCAGCCCTTCGAGTCCCTTCTTACGCACGGCGGGATCGGCGTCGGAGAGCGTCTGGCTCCAATGCACCGAATCGACGACGCCATGCACCGGCAACCCGGCCTTGTCGATCGCGTCCAGTACCTCTTTCGCATCGAGTTTGTTCGGGCTGTCGAGTTCGACGCCGTCATAGCCGATCCGCTTCAACAATGAGAACTTCTCGGCGAGCGGCAGGTCTTTCGCCTCTCCGCCAATCATGCCGATTTTCACGGCCTTCTTGAGTCGCAGCGGTCCTGATGCGGGGGCCTCTGCCTGCGGCTGAGCGCTGGTGACTTGACTGCCAGCCAACGACAAGGCAACGCCCGCCGCTGCTGTGCCGAGCATCTGCCGCCGCGTGAGTGGAAAGTCGTGCATCGAGTGCCTCGCGCTCTTGTGGAAGAAATCGGATCCCGCCCGCCGCGACACGTCGCAACTCGCGTCGGTCCGGCACCGATGGTAAATTGGGCTGGCATGCTCGCTCAACAAACTTCGTACCTTCGTAACGAACGACGCCGCAACTCGAAAGGCGATGAGATGATGCAGGACACAAAGCGAGATGGATTGGAATCGACGAGCCGTCGCGATTTCCTGAAGACCGGGTCGGCCGGCGTCGCCGCGGCCCTGACCCTCGGCCCCAGTGTCAGTGCCCGCGCCTTCGCCAGCGGCGACGACGTGATCAAGATCGGGCTGATCGGCTGTGGTGGACGCGGCTCGGGGGCCGCCTCCGATGCTTTGGAAGCCGATCCTGGCGTTCGGCTCGTCGCGATGGGCGATGCCTTCGCCGATGAACTCGACAAGAGCCTGAAGGGTCTCCAGGCGTCGTACAAGGACCGCGTACAGGTCGATGACGCCCACAAGTTTGTCGGTTTCGACGCTTACAAAGGCGTGATCGATGCGTGCGACGTCGTGTTGCTGACGACGCCTCCGCACTTCCGTCCCGAGCATCTCAGGTACGCGATCGAGAAAGGCAAACATGTCTTTTGCGAGAAGCCTGTCGCCGTCGATTCCCACGGCGTGCGCAGCGTGATCGAAACCTGCAAGATCGCTGAGCAGCAGAAGCTCTCGGTCGTTTCCGGCCTCTGTTGGCGGTATCACCCCGCCGTCGTCGCCGCCTTTGACGAAGTGCAGTCGGGCCGCATCGGCGACGTCGTCGCCGCCCGTTGCAGCTACAACACCCGCGGCCTATGGGTCAAGCCGCGGCAAGAGAACTGGAGCGACATGGAATGGCAGCTTCGCAACTGGCTCTACTTCACCTGGCTCAGCGGCGATCACATCGCGGAGCAGCATGTTCACAGCATCGATAAGATCGTGTGGGCGATGGGTGACAAGAACCCGATCAGCGCCACCGGAACCGGCGGCCGCTTCCTGCGGACCGACCCGATGTACGGCAACGTCTACGATCATTTCGCGATCGAGTACGTCTTCGAGAACGAGGTGACGGCTTTCGGACGCTGCCGTCAGCAGGATCCCTGCGCCGTCGACGTCTCCGATACGATCTACGGCACGAAGGGCCAGCTACAGGTCAAGAGCGACCGCGTCCGCATCATCGGTGAGAACCCGTGGCGCTACGACGGCGAAGGCGGCAACATGTACCGCCTCGAACATGTCGCGCTCTTCAAGAGCGTTCGCGCGGGGCAGCCGATCAACAACGGCGGCTACATGTCCACCAGCACGATGATGTCGATTCTGGGACGCGAGGCCGCTTATAGCGGTCAGGTCGTCAAATGGGACGAACTGCTGGCGTCCGACATGCGACTCGGCCCGCAAGAGTACGACTGGACGAGCCTGCCCGTCCCGCCGGTCCGCAAGCCAGGCGACGGTGCCGATAGAACGATCGCCTGACGAACAAGAGTCCGTCAAAGTTCTCATGCCTCCGGCGATCGATTCATGATCGCCGGAGGCGTTTTTGTCGTACGACATGTGCGTGTCGCCCGGCACGAGGACCAGTCGAGCGACGCTCCGGCCGATCCACTCTGAAGCCGTCTTGACAGTCCCGACACGGCGACCTACGGTCATCGATTAGCGAGGTCGAAAGCGGAGCGATCCCGCGCCGGTCTTCAAGATTCGAAGCACGAAATCAAATAAAGAGCCATGTGCAGCCACCAGCGGCTCGGCTCGCACGGCGACTTCCATGCAGATCGTCGACGGTGACAAGTCGATCCTCGTGCGGTCGTCGGCGAAGCTGAATTTGTCGCTCGCGATTCACGGTCGGCGCTCGGACGGTTTTCACGAAATCGAAACCGTGATGGTCAAGGTGGCGATTTACGACACTCTGCGAATTTCACCGCGGATCGACGAGCGGATCACCCTTCGCGTTCGACATGTCGATGCCGATTCCTCGGTGTCGATCCCCGCTGGGCCGGAAAATCTCGTCATCCGAGCCGCCGAGGCCATGCGGCACCACGCTGGCATTCGCTTCGGCGCCGATGCCGTGCTGGAGAAGCGCATTCCCGCGGAAGCGGGTCTCGCCGGCGGCTCCGGCAACGCCGCCGCCGCGCTCGCCGGGCTGAACCGTCTTTGGCGCATCGGGTTGGACGATAAGACGCTCGGTGAGCTCGCGGCAACACTTGGAAGCGACGTTCCGTTCTTCCTGTCGTCGAGCACGGCCGCCGTCGCTCGTGGCCGCGGCGAACGAATCGAAGCGATTGATTTCGCTGGCCCGTTGCACTTCGTCGTCGTTAAGCCTGCATTCGGCCTCTCGACGGCTGGCGTGTATGCGACGTTCGCCCAGCGATGTACGGCGTCCGCCGCGACGGCGTTGCCGCTTGTGAAGGCGTTGACGACCGGCGCGCCGTCCGATCTTTCCCGGCACTTGCGCAACGATCTGCAATTCGCTGCGGATCTGATGGCACCGGACCTTAAGTTGGTCAGGAAGAGACTTGTAGACGAATGCCGATACGGAGCGATGATGACGGGTAGTGGAAGTGCGTGTTTCGGCCTGTGCGGCTCGGCAAGAGAGGCGAAGGCCTCTGCTGCCCGCGTGCGGGCCGCACGGCTTGGGCGGGTGATTGCCACGACCACCGCCTGACGACGATCGCGCCGCCGGAGGCGGCGTGTAAGCGGCGAATTGCCGCGACACATTACAGGAGGCGCACCGATGTTGATCACCGAGGTCCGGGTCAAGCTGGTGGAAGACCCGCACGAGAGGCTGATGGCATTTTGCTCGATCACGCTCGACGGCTGCTTCGTGATTCGTGATCTCAAGTTGATCCAGGGGAAGACCGGCCCCTTCGTGGCGATGCCCAGCCGCAAGCTCACCGATCGCTGTCCGCGCTGCCATGCGAAGAACCATCTGCGAGCTGGCTACTGCAATCAGTGCGGCGCCAGGCTGCACGACGACCGGGCCGCCAAAGACGGAGACGGACGGGCCAAGCTCTACGCCGACATCGCCCATCCCATCAATTCCGCTTGCCGGGAACAGATTCAGCAGGACGTCGTTGAAGCCTACGAGCGCGAATTGATTCTTGCCAAGGAGCCGGATTACGTTTGCACCTACGACGATTACGGCGAAGAGCGTTTCGCAGATCTCGATGAATACGAGTTCGCCACCGAAACAATCGCCGCCAACGGGCAGGTGCATCGCCTCGATCCGCCTGAACCGATCGGCAGAAATCATCGCGAGACGCCAGATCGAGAACGCGACGCTGGCTCAGTGAGCGTGCAAACAAGTCACGACGACTTTGGCGCGGGCCTCATCTGATCTTGCGTGGAAAGCTCGGCGCGAGCTACAGCGAGTTCCACAACACTTCACGAATGCTGCCGGGAACGGATTCCTATGGCGAGCTACCGCGAGCATCTCACGTTCAGCGCATTATGCGGCATCGGCTATGGTGCCGCAGCGGGCGTTCTTGGACCGTTCACTCCGCCGCAAGCCGCGATCGCCGGCTGCCTGACGGGACTGTCGGGGATGCTGCCCGACCTCGATTCCGAGACCGGCAAGCCCGTTCGTGAGTTGAGCGGCGTCGTCGCGGCCGTGGCTCCGCTGGTCGCCATTCGGCATCTCGTGGACGTGATCGGCAGCGTCGACGGCATGATCCTCGCCGCAGGATTGATCTACGTGACGGTGCGTTACGGCGGTGCATGGCTGCTGGGCAAGCTGTGCGTGCATCGCGGCATGTTTCACAGCATTCCGGCACTCGGCATCGCGTCGTGTCTCGGATTCCTCGGGTACAAGAGCGACGACATCGGTGTACGCATCCTGATGGGCGGCGGTATTGCGCTCGGCTACCTGTCGCATCTCGTGCTTGACGAAATCTATGCTGTCCAATGGAACGGCGTCCGGGTTCGTCTGAACAAGGCCGCAGGCAGCGCGACCAAGTGCTTCGGTCGCAGCTTCGCCGCGAACGCCTTCTGCTACGGCCTGCTCTTCTTCCTGGGATATGCTTCGATGGTGAAGGCGGGCGTTCTCACGGGCGTGCAATCGGTGGAGGCCGAGATGGCCCCAACCCGCATGGCGACCGAGCTTGATGACGCATACCGCCTCTGAGCCGATGCGATCAGGGCGAAAGAGAGTCGAATCGCGCTTCAGGACGCAACCGCCGCAAGTGCTTCGTAGAAAGCGTCAAACGCGAATGGCTTTGCCACGACGATGTCGGCACCGGCACGCGTCAGTTCTTCGATGACAGGCGGTGTCGGCATGGCCGTCAATGCGACGACGCGATCGGACGGGTATTGACTTCGTCGATTTCTAAGTTGACGGACTCGCACTTCTATTGGATCGGCATCCCAGATGACGACGACAGGCTCGGTCGTCGTCGAGTGCAGACGAGGCCGTTTGCGAATCTCGACGACGAGGTCGGCCAGCGTGTTTGCGAATGCGCCGTCGGGGCTGTCCACGATCATCGGCGGTAAGATCGCAGGTAACGCGATGCCTCGTTCGAGAAGAAAGACTTCCTCACGGCCCGACGTCAGCCAAGGCGGCGCCGCATCGCGGTTCGTTAGCAGGTCGGCCTCGCGTGCCAAGCTCCTCGGTACGTCTTCGAACGAAACGGCGATTGCCTCCGGCCAGATCGATTCAGACCGCATCGCCGAAGCGCACCAAACGCCAAGCCCGACGACAAAGCTTGCCAGCGGTTGCGACGCGATCAGCTCTGCAACGCCGGATCGCGAAAACTCGCGCGGGCGATGCTGAACGACGAGCACGATATCCGGCGGTTCGACGGCCGAATTCGCCGCGGCGTCGGGTGAATCGAAATGTCGGACCGACGCGCCGGGAAAGACCCTCACAACGTGCATCGGTAGAGATGCAGCTGCCGTCGAATCAAATCGGCCGATCAGCCAGACGTTCGTCATGAGCGGATCATGTCGCTTGTGCACGACGGGTCAATGCGAGTTTTTCGGTTCGCGACAACGATTCACACCGACGCAGCACAAGGCTCGTGTTGCCGCTCGGCCGGGCATTTGCGATAAACCTCGCCCCACGTTGACGTTTCGCCGCTATGGAACCTCCTTCACCCGCCCTCGTTGATCTGCTCGCCGAATTGCGACTCGCATCGCCGCGCGACTGGCGGCTGGCTGCGCGGCCCTGCCGCCGGTTGGCGTATGATCTTCCGACCTTCGACAACGTGTGGATCGATGCCCTGCTGCGGTTGCGAAGGCTGACGCCGTTCCAGGCGTCGGAACTTCGGGACGGACAAGGCGAGCGTCTGCGCGTCGGCGATTTCGTGCTGCTCGACCGCCTCGGCGGAAACGGCACCGACTCATCGACGAACCTCGCAAAGTCGATCGGCGGAGGCTCCGCTGTCGCGCTCAAGATACTCAAACCTTCGCCTGCCCGGATTCCATCTCTCGCGAAGCAGCTTTGTGAGGTTATTGAGACATCTCGTCAGTTGCGAGCATCCAGCGTGATCGCGCCACACGACCTGATCGTGGAAGCCGATCGGATCATCTTGGTCAGTCATTTCGCCGCCGGCCGAGATGCAAGATCCCAATTGATGCGCGGTGGAGCGTTGCCGGCCGGTTCGGTGATCGAGATCGCCCGGCAATTGTTTGCAGGTCTCGGCGAGGCGCACCGACTTGGCCTCGTCCACGGGGATATCCGGCTCGAGGCCATTCGCGTGTCGAAGCAACGTAATGCCAGTCTCGTCGATCTCGGCATACGTTCATGCATCGCTCCCATGCTTTCGATCCATAGCGAGCGCTCCCCGGAATGGTATGAGGGCACCGCTCCAGAGCGCATCGGCACGTCGGCACCAGCCACAGCGGCGACGGACGTCTATGCCCTCGGCTCCGCCCTCTGGCACTTGCATGCAGGACGTCCGCCGTTTCCGCGTGGTGATCGCTTGGCTGTGCTTGCCGCACATCGATCGAAGCCACTGCCATGCGTTCGGAATTACGCGGCCGACGTGCCGAAGGAGTTCGCTGAGGTTTTACAGGAAATGACGGCGGCGGACCCTGCCGCACGACCAAAGAATCTGGCGGAGCTTGAACGCAGATGCCATGTGAAGTCGCACCGCCGAACCGATCGCGCGCGTACTCACGGCCGCAAAAACGAGACGGCCTTTCCCTGGGTTTCGGCTGCGGCTGTGCTCTTCGCACTCAGCGGAGCGGCACTCTACTTCGCCGATCGAGATGCCGTCGCAACAGTCCTTGAAATGCGAGTCGGTCAATCGACGAGTTCCGACGGCGCAATTTCTTCAAACGAGACGAAGTTATCGCGAAGCTTCTCCGCGATACCTCCTCCCGATTCGCACGGCGTCGTCAATCTCGCCCACGCCGGCCCATTTGCGGCTGCCGATATCGCCGTTCGGGGCCCGCTTGTCTTACGAGGAACTCCGGCGCGGCCCGCCGTGATCCTCGTTGACGATCAGCCGCTGCATCTGTGGGCCGACGACGTCACACTTGAGCATGTCATCCTCGTCACATCGGAAGGAGAGGCGATTGCCGCACCGTCGGCGCTCGCGCTGATCGAGGCACAGAATCTGACGATTCGCTCGTGTCGATTCGAGTCGTCTCACGGCCTCTACTCATTGCGAACGGCTCGCCCCGCCGCCGTCGCCTGGCGGCCCATCGATCGGGCTGACCCGACCGGTGGTCACATCACCCTGAGCGATTGCGTGGCCCGGCGTGTTCAAGACGTGGTGTTCTTCGCGGAAGCGCCCCGACGCGTCAGGATTTCCAACGTCCTGAGCGTCAGGACTCAATCCCTGCTCGCGTTCCGTTCTCCCGGCAGGGCTCCGGTCGATGTCGAACTCTCGAAGGTAACGGCGCGAGACGCTGGAACTGTGATCAAGGCGGGATCGCAGGACGGCGAGATCCAGATCGACGTGAATGGCACCGACAGCGTTCTGGAACTCAAGAACGGTGCGCTCTTCTCAAAAGTCGGGGCAACGCAGTGTGCCTTCACGTGGCGAGGCAGCGGTGTCGTCACAACGAGTGAAGTCAAAATGACTGCTGATTCCACTGCCGTAAAGGAAGCCTCAACTGCGGGTGCTTTACAGCAGAGGACGGAGGCCGAAGGCGTCGCCGCGGGCCAGGTGACGTTCGCCGGATCAGCGAGTGGTCCCGACTCAGCCTGTGCGGCGCGCGTGACAGGCGTGCCGCGGCGAGCCGACCGGCCTCCGGGAATCGATCTGTCTCGCCTGCCGCCCGCGAGAGCTGCGCACGCGGCCGATTGATGGCCTTCGGCGAGATGGCTACGATACCGCGGGCCGGTCCCGCGTTCGATGTCGCCCACGTAATGAGTCGCCCGATGCCTGGTGTTACGCCTCGTCCGGAGTGGACGCGGCGTCATTTGCTCGGTCTCGAAGAGTTGTCGCCGACAGAAATCCTCTGTCTGCTCGACCGCGCCGAGGAATTCAAACGACTGGCGGACGCGGGAGCGACGAAGCTCGATCTGCTCGCAGGGACGGTTGTCGCGAATCTCTTTTTCGAGCCGTCGACCCGCACACGCACCAGCTTCGGTCTGGCGGCCAAGCGGCTGAGCGCCGACACCGTCGATTTCTCGTCGTCCGGCAGCAGCGTCTCAAAGGGCGAGACGTTTCTCGACACTGCGCGCACCATCGAAGCGATGGGAGTCTCGCACGTTGTTGTGCGTCACAATGTTCCCGGCGCTCCGCATTTGCTCGCGAAGCGGCTGCGAGCCTCGGTCCTCAATGCCGGTGACGGCACTCACGAGCATCCAACGCAGGGATTGCTCGACATCTTTACGATCCGCCAGCATAAGGGGCGTATCGAGGGTCTGACCGTCACGCTCGTCGGCGACATCCTCCACAGCCGCGTCGCGCGATCCAACATTTGGGGACTGACGAAACTTGGTGCCCGAGTGATTGTTTGCGGTCCTGCGACGTTGATTCCGCCGAAGATCGAGCGTCTCGGCGTCAGCGTTTCGACCAATCTGGACGAAGTTCTCGGCGTATCTGATTGCGTCAACCTGCTGCGCGTGCAGTTCGAACGGCAACGCGGCGCGTTCTTCCCTTCGATTCGCGAATACGCGCACTTGTTCGGAATGAATCGCGAACGGTTGAAGAAGGCGAAAGCCGACCTGCTGGTCCTGGCGCCGGGGCCGATCAACCGCGGCGTGGAACTCACCGCGGAAGTCGCCGACGGAGGTCAGAGCGTCATTCTCGATCAAGTGACGAACGGTTTGCTGATTCGCATGGCGTGTCTCTCGTTACTTCACGAGACACGACAGCGGGAAACGGAGCGAATGACGATATGACGACGCTTCTGATCCGCGGCGGCCGCTTGATTGATCCCGCACGAAACTTCGACGCGGTCGCCGATCTCGTGATCGAGGGCGGACGGGTCTCCGCCATGCTTCGAGAGGGTGAGCCGCCGTCTCAGCCGATCGACGAGGTGTTCGACGCCGCTGGAAAGATCGTGTGCCCCGGCTTCATCGATGTGCACGTCGGCTTTCGCGAACCCGGCGATGAAGAGGACGAGACCACGGCTTCCGGCTCGCGCGCCGCTCTCGCCGGCGGCTTCACGTCCGTCGCCTGTCTTCCCGACACGTCGCCTGCAATCGACACTCGTGCCGCCGCCGAGTTCCTGAAGCTTCAGGGCGAGCGGGCGGAGAATTGCCGTGTTTTTCCGATCGGAGCCGTCACGAAGGAGACGGGCGGCAAAGAACTGGCGGAGATCGGCCAGCTCGTGGACGGCGGCGCCGTCGCACTTTCCGACGGTAAGCGGCCGATCGCGAACGCCGAGATCATGCGCCGGTCGCTTCAGTACGCAAGCATGTTTGGTCGCGCGATCTTCAACCATCCGCAAGTGCCGGAACTGGTCGAAGGCGGCGTGATGCACGAGGGCTTTCACTCGACGCTGCTCGGCCTGCGAGGCGTCCCCGCCGCGGCCGAGCAGATCATGGTCAACCGCGACATCGCGCTCGCGGAACTGACCGGCGGGCGCTTGCACCTCATGTCCGTGACCGCAGCCGGGAGCGTCGAACTGATTCGTCGCGCCAAGCACAGCGGCATTAACGTCACGGCGGATCTTGCGCCGCACTATCTCGCGCTGACCGACGAATCACTCAGAAGTTTCGACTCGAACTACAAGGTCGATCCGCCGCTGCGGTCGGAAGAGCATGTCGCCGCCCTCATCGAGGCGTTGAAAGACGGCACGATCGAGATCATCTCGTCGGATCATCAACCGTATGCCGAAGAACGAAAGGCCGGCGAGATTCTTTCCGACCCCGCAGGCATCATCGGCCTGGAAACGCTGCTGCCGCTATGCGCCAAGACGTTGATCGAGCCGGGCCATCTGTCGTGGCCGCAGCTTCTTTCGAAACTCACCGTCCATCCCGCCAAGCTGCTCGGACTCGATGCGGCGGGAACGCTCGCCGTCGGCTCGTGGGGGGACGTCGTGATCATCGATCCCGAAGCGCCATGGACGATCGACTCCTCGCGTTTTTGTTCGCGAAGTCGCAATACTCCGTTCGACGGATGGGACGTGCGCGGTCGCGTCGAAGCGACGATCGTTGGTGGACGCATCCGGTTCCGGCGTGACGCGTCGGCTGACGCCGATTCAGTGTCATTACCCGTCGCCGACACTCGTTAGACATCGTTTGATGCCGCTGCCGTATCATCTCATCGACGGTTACAACCTTCTACATGCGGCGGATTTGGCGCGTTCTACTTACGGGCCTGGTGATCTCGAACGTGCCCGATACGCTTTGCTGGCGCGGATCGCCGACGGGCTTGATGAATCGGCCAGAGCGAGAACGACCGTGGTCTTCGATGCCGCCGATCCACCGCCCGACGCCGATCGCGGCTTTCGCTTCCGGGGCATGGCCGTCCGGTTCTCCGTCGAGACGGGCGATGCGGACGCGCACATCGAAAACCTGATCCGGCAGCATTCCTCTCCGCGGCAGTTGCGGGTCGTCTCAGACGACAATCGGCTACAACGCGCCGCAAAGCGACGCGGGGCCCAAGCGGTCAAATCAGAAGCCTTCTTGCGAAGGCTCCAGCGGAACTCCTTGCACTCTCGGCCAGAAGGCACTCGTCCGAACGATCAAGCGATCGGTGCGAATGCGGAGCCCGGGGAAGTGGCCGGTTGGCTCGACTACTTTGGACTCGAAGCGGGAGGCGTCTCGGTTGAGCCCTTGGTGAGTGATCCCCGCGTTCCGCAGAACGTTGAGGAGACGTCTCCTCCGAAGATCGCTCGCAACCAGGGCTCTCCGGAGCACGTTCCCTCATCGCCATCTCCAGCTTCCAAATCGCCGCGGCAAGCCGAAAACGCGCTGCCGGACAATGACTCCGACCCCTCGCCTCCGCAGGACGATTTGGCGTTCTGGCAGCGTCGCGTCGACGAGGCGATCGACCAGGAGCGACAATCTTCTCGCCGACGACCGGACCCCGGTTGACTCCGCCCGCCGTTCGTCACGACAATGCCGAGGCCATGCCGAAGCCGCTCCGACCGCTCGCGATCCATCTGCTGCCCCTTACGGTGTTCGCCGCAGGCTGCGGCGTCGAGACGTATCAGGCGCGTGTGATCGACAACACCGTGCCGCTCTTTCGTTACAAGGAAGAGCTCGATTCAAACCTCGGCCCCGAATGGAGCAAAGGGGAGGTTCATTTACGACTTCCCGCCGGGATGACCGAGGTTCCCGGCCCGAATCCCAAAAAGAAGGACGACAAAGAACGGCGGCTGCCGCCGGGTTTCACCGGCGAACTGCCGGGCATCCTCGGCGGCTTTCATGGAAAGGCCGACGCCATCACGGCCGGCGGGCAGAACGCCAAAGCGATCACGCACGTGCTCGTGCTTTCGAACCGTTCGTTGCTTGCGTCGCGCACGCCCGACGCGAAGCCCCAGGATTTCGACAAGATGCTCGTCAACTCCCTTTCCACGGCGCACGGACAGGGGACGACCGGCGGGAGCCTTGGTCTGAAGCGAGTTGAAGTAGGGAATAGCTCGCGAGATCGTGACGCGTTCGGTTCCGTTCCTCCGCAGCTCCAATATGAGTCGGCGCAGTTCGACACGACGCTCGACGACGTGCCGATGCGGTACGAGGTTTACATCCGTCGGCAATCGCCGTTGATCGTCGCGATCGTGTTTCTCGTGCCGCGCGACCCAGCCCGCTCGGAACGTCTCCGCGAGCGAATCGATCTCTCGCTTCAGACTTTGCGGATCGATCAACCGGGCAGCGTGCCGGCAGCACCCTCTGGCGGGGCTGGCGGAGGCGGCGGCGCCCCGGGATTTTGAACCTACGGCGAAAGACCCAACCGGGATTTTCCGCGAGGATGCCGACGACGTGGCCGAACGAGTTGCCGACGCGGAGAATCCCGGCCTCGCACGCGCGCTCGGCCCCGGCATGGCGATCGCGATCGTCGTCGGCAACGTCATCGGCGCCGGCATCTTCCTCAAGCCCGGAGAGGCCGCGACACAGGCCGGCAGCGTTTGGCTCGCGATCGCCGCCTGGGTCGCCGGCGGCGTGTTGAGCTTGCTCGGCGCGCTGACCATCGCGGAACTGGCGTTGCGCCTGCCCCAGGCGGGCGGCCTGTACGTTTATCTTCGAGAAGCCTTCGGCCGACCGATCGGATTCCTCTTCGGCTGGAGCGAGTTCGTGATCGGCGTGCCTGCGTCGATCGGAGCCCTTGCGGCGGGACTTGCCGGCATGAGCGGCGCGATCGCCGATCGCCACTTTAGCGTCTGGGAGGAATCCGCCATCGCCATCGGCGCCATCCTCGTGCTGACTGCGATCAATGTCGTGGGTGTCGCCTGGGGCGGCAGAACGCAGTTGGCGACGACCGCCGTGAAGTGTCTGTTTCTGGCGGCGCTTGCGGCCCTGCCGTTCGTGCTCTCGGCGCTCGGTTACAGCGGCATCGATGCCTCAAATTATCGGGACACGACGGAGCCTGCCGGCGGGTCAGAAGCATCGCTGCCCGTTCGGTTCGCCGGCGCTCTACTCGCTGTACTATGGGCCTACAGCGGCTGGCATGCAGTCGCTCCCGTCGCCGAAGAGGTCAAATCGCCTCGAAGAAACATCCCGATCGCGCTCCTTGGAGGCGGTGTCCTGCTCGCGGCGCTGTACCTTGCGATCGTGCTGGCCTACCACGGCACGTTGCCGATGCGGGAGATTCGAGATGCCGGCATCCGGCTGCCGCAGGCAATGACCGCGCGACTCCTGAGCCCGTTCGGCAGCGGCGTGACGGGCGCCGTGGTCATCGGCATCTCTGTCGCCGCCTTCATTTCGATCGCCGGCTCTCTGAACGCGAATCTAATGAGCGGTCCGCGCGTGGGATTCGCCATGGCACGCGACGGAGTTTTTCCGCACGCACTTTCGATCGTTCATGCCCGCTTCCGAACGCCCGCGGCCGCCATCGTCACGCAGGCGACTCTCTCGATCGTGCTGGTGGTCTCGTCGGCGACGCTCGTAGCAACCGTGGAACGATTTCGAGCCAGAAGCGTGTTCGAACTCCTGACCGATTGCGTGACCTTCATCGCAAGCATCTTTCTCATGCTCGCGGTCGCGGCGATCTTCCCGATCCGCTGGAAACGGCGAGGGGATTCATCGCCCGGCTACGTCACCCCCTTTTATCCCTGGGTGCCGCTGGCGTACATCGCAGCTTCGGCACTGTTCGTCGTCTACGTCTTCGGCGGCAAACCCGTGGAAGCTTCGACTGGTGTGATCCTCACGCTGGCCGGACTGCCGTTCTATTGGTGGATGACGCATCGCACCCGGCAGTGACTGTCTGGGAACACGCCGGACCGAAACCACGTCATTTCGGCTTGTCCGCCGTCGAGCGGCGACCGGCGACGCTGCGAGTGAACGCTTCATACGCGCTGCGATAGGCGGAAGGGATCTCCGGATTTTTCGTGCCGACGCCTTCGACGTTTCTTATGCGATCGCCGCGTGCTTCGCGTGCGCTCGGGCCTTTTTCAATCGACAGGTTCTCGAGCATGTGCTCGAACTCTTTGCGGTGAGCGAGATCCTGCGGACTCTCTGCGCCCGTCGGGGCCTCGAGGTTCTTTCGCAGCCTGTCGGCGAAACGCCGCATGTCGGACTCGGTCCAGCCCAGGTCTTTCAGTAGTTCGGGATCGACGTCGCCGCGTTGTAAATCATCCTCCAGCTTCTTGAGAGCGAGATCCGTGGCCTGCTTCGCATAGTCAGCGTTGGCGTCTTCGGCGGTGTTCGCGCCGTCAGTCCCGCTGCCGGCCCCTTCGCCATCGGCGGTGCCGCCGTCGGAGGGACCGTTGGTGGGCGAGGAACCACTGCCTTGACCGCCCTTCGTACCGGGCTTGCCTCCCGCTTGGCCCGGCTGCCCACCTTCGCCCGCTGCGGCACCCTGTTTCCCGCCCTGACCGCTTTGCCCGCCCTGACCGCTTTCCCCGGACTGACCTTCCCCGGACTGACCTTCCCCGGACTG
>JACCRE010000255.1 GCA_013813775.1 Planctomycetaceae bacterium | reverse complement strand
TTGCGTTCCTGATCCGTCAGCCGCACAACGTATTTCTTCTGCATGGAACACCTCTTTGTGCCATGCAGCATCACCGATTCCCTCCAATCCTCCAACCCGACTTTTTAGAGGTGACAAAGCACTAGCCCCTCTCCCGAGGGAGAGGGGAACGAGATTCCCAAGGTGCATCACGCCTCTCGGCGTAGGCGATTCCGGCGCGTATCGGCATTCTCGAACCTCGGCCTTGACCGAAAAATGAGGTTCTTCTAAAAACCTCGCCGACGCGACACGCGGCCGCTCATCGACCGTCCCGCCGCGTCTCCCCTCTCCGGTCTCCCGCGACTTCCCCTCGACTCACATCACCCGCGGACGCCAGGACTCCGGTCCGAACCCGACCCTTTTCACCCAGGAAAGGTGCCATGTTGCTGCGCACACTTCGCCGGCGTTCCGCCGGCCGCTTCGCGGCTCTCCGTCCCATGGGAGCCATCGCGGTGTTTGCGGCCGCCACCGCGGCGAACGCCCAGTACTACGATCCCTGCAACCCCTGTCAGACGGTGTGTCAAACCGTCTGTCAGCCGCAGACCGCCATGGTCGTGCAACCCTGCTACCAGACGGTGCCCGTCACCGAGTATCAGGAGGTCAAGCAGACCGTCATGCGACCTGTGGTCGAAACGAAGTACGTCGATCGTGAAGTGACGGAGTATCGCCCCGTCACCGAAGCGAAGACGCGTGAAGAACTCGTGACGACCTACCACCCCGTCACAGAGATGCAGACCGTCTGCCAGGACCGTAGCTACTACGCGACCCGCTACGTTCCCAACTGTCGGCTGTCGCCCTGCCAGTACGACCAGCGTCCGGGCCTGATGGGCTGGATGAACCGCACCGGCTACGAAATCCGGTCGGCCTTCACGCCCAAGTACACCGCGCATCGCGAATTCGTGCCGCAGCAGACCGTGGCACAGATTCCCGTCACGCGGCAGGTCGCTCAGCAAGGCACCCGTCAGGTCACTTACAACGTGACCCGCATGGAGCCGCATACGACGACTCGACAGGTCGCCGTCAACGAAACGAAATGGGTCTCGGAAGAGCAGACCGTTTCGCGCCCCGTCACGACGTACCGCACCGTTCCGGTCGGCACGACGATCGCGTACGCTCCGCTCGGCGGTTCCGCGGTCGCCTTCGGCGGCGGTTCCGTGAGCAACGTCGCCTACGGACCGATCCGCTACAACGGCGGCGGCACGGCGACGGCGTTCGGACCCAGCCCCGACCCGATCAGTGCCAAGGGCACGCAGCGAGTTCCGTCTCGCTCGGCGGCCAACATCAAAGAACCGGGCAAGTACGAACGTCCGAAGGCCGCGGCCCCGGCCGACGAGGACTTCGGCGCGAGTCCGCAAGGCTCGAATCCGCCGAAGCTGCCGAAGTTCCGCAAGTACACCGCCGACGATCGGGAACGCATCCTAAGCGCTCGCCGGCTCGCTCTGGCCGACAAGTCTCCCGCGGCCGACGTGGCAGCAACGCGATCGGCCTTCAAGCCGCTCGAAGAGGAGAGCGATGTCGAACTCACCTCGCACGAGCCGGTCTTGGCCGCCGCGTTCGAGCGACCGAAGGCGCACACACCATTCGCCATCCGCAGCGTCCGCTGGACGCCGTCGGAACCGGAAGGCCCGGACCTCTTCGCTCCCAGCGTCGCCGCGGCGGAGTGAAAGTTGAGGTCAACGCTCGATTGAACGAAGCCCCCGTGCCGCCTGGCCCGGGGGCTTTCTTCATTGGCGCCACTCGTCTTGTCGAATGTTTTGCGATTGAACTAAAAGCGATGAGAGCCGCAAAGCTCTGTCAGGGCTGAAAATGAGGGCTGGGTGCCACTGGCTTTGCCAGTGCTTCGCAGGAGTGACGCCCCGTCAACACTGGCGGAGCCAGTGGCACCCGATCGAGACCACTCCTTAGAAACATGACATCGCGAGATCGTCGACCTGGGCCGGGGCGACGAATCGCGGACGGATGGAACTTCCATCTCGTGGGAATCTTCAAATGACCACGGCCACCTTCGACCTGCGTCGCGACGAGAAACCGGCCAACGCGACGTTCCTTACTGCGGCGCACAGCGCGCGGTGGATGGCGACCTTTTTGTGGATCGGCATCGCGGCGCGGTCCGTCCGTTTTCTGCTGCGGTTTCCGCTGTGGGAAGACGAGTGCTTCCTGTGCGTCAACTTCATCGACCGCGGCTTCGCCGACCTGCTGTCGCCGCTGACGTATCACCAGGTCGCCCCGCCGCTGTTCTTGTGGCTGGAACGCGCCGCGGTGCTGACGTTCGGCTACTCCGAATGGTCCCTGCGACTCGTTCCGTTCGTCGCTGCCGTTGCCGGCCTGTTTCTGTTTCGCCGCCTCGCGACGCAGTTTCTAACTGGTCCGGCACTGCTGCTCGCGTTCGGTTGCTTCGCCGTCGCGTATCCCGCCATTCGCTATGCGGCCGAAGCCAAACAGTATTCGACCGACCTCTTCGCCGCGCTCCTGTTGCTGTGCATCGCGGTGGAATGGCACCGCGTGAGGCGACCATTCTGGCTGTGGGTGCTGGCCGCGCTGGCCGCGCCGCTCTTGTGGTTGTCCTATCCCGCGGCGTTCGTCGTCGGCGGGGTGAGCCTCGCGATCGGCGTGGCCTTGTTTTCAGAGGTCAGGGGTCAGGGGCCAAGGGCCAGTGAAGAATCGGCCGTCAGACCATCGACGCTCAGGCGTTTCATCTCTCAACTCTCAACCCTCAACCCTCAGCTCGCCATCGCCTGGGCCGCCTACAACGTCGCCGTGCTCGTCGGTTTCGGAACGCTCTTCTTCGTAATTCGCCGGCAGAGCGGGGCCGAGCTCGGTTTCATGACCGAGTACTGGCGCGTCGCGTTTCCGCCGCTTTCCGAGCCGGCTCGTTTGCCGGCGTGGCTGCTCGAAGTGCACACGAGCGATCTCCTCGCATGGCCGGTCGGCGGAGGCCGCGGGGCGAGCGCCTTCACCGCGGTCCTGGCGGCGATCGGGTTTCGTCAATTGGTGCGGAAGCGCGACCCGTTCTGGGGATTGCTGCTTCTGGCACCTGCCGGATTGAACATTCTCGCCGCTGCGATGCAGCGCTATCCCTACGGCGGTCACTTCAAGTTTTCGATGTACCTGGGGCCGGCGGTGTGCCTGCTCGCCGGTTGCGGAGCCGCGGCGTGGAACGCCAAGCTCGCGAAGTCGTGGCCGAAGCTCGCCCGCGGTGCGATGGTCGGGACTGTCGCTGTCCTCGCGCTCGTCGCCGGCATCACGATGGCTCGTGACGTTCTCAATCCTTACAAGACCCTGTCGGATGAACGTGCCCGCGCCTTCGCCCGCTGGTTCTGGTTCAACGCCGAGGCCGAAGGCGATGTCGAAGTCGTCGATGCGCACGACGGCAAAGTGTTTTCGTCGGACGCTTATGCCGAGCTCTCGTGGACGGCGATGTTTCTGTGCAACCGCGCGATCTACTCGCCGACCATGCACGACGGCCATGCCACGCCAATCCCACTGACCGAGACAAGGCCGCTGCGTTGCGTCGTCTATCGCGATCCTCGCTTTGAATTCGACGAGGCCGCACGCGACGCGTGGCTCGACGAGATGCAGCGAGAGCATGATCTCGCTGCGACCGAAACCTACCCCTTCACCCGCTTCGGCAAGGGCGAACGCGACTTCCGGCAGGTAGACTATCTCGACATCTACACCTTCCGACCGAAGCCGGTGCGAACGGCGACCGCCGCCCGCGCCGTCTGGAAGTGAACGATGTCTGGACGTGCATGAACCGGCCTCCGCGAACGCTGCTGCTGTTTCTCTTCATCGCCGCTGCGATTTCCGTCCCGTCGGTTTTCATAGGCGACGAGGGCAATTCCCTCTCCCTCGGGAGAGGGGCAGGGGTGAGGGGATCAGACGGCGGCACCATTCCGCAGGCCGCGGTTCGGCTTTCAGAATCGCACTTAGAAGCTGTTGCGCAAGCGGAAACGGCGCGTGAGACGTCCCCTCACCCCCGACGCCTCTCCCCAGGGAGAGGGGGGATCACGCTTGCATCCGGTGGCCACATCTCCGGTGATGCCCCGCGTGCGGAAGCACGTTCCTGGCCTCAATTCCGTGGTCCGACCGCCGACGGGCATGCGACGGCGAACGACCTTCCGCTGCGGTGGAGCGAAAAAAAGAACGTCCGCTGGAAGACGCCCACTCCCGGCCTCGGCTGGTCATCGCCGGCGGTCGCTGACGACCGCATCTGGCTCACGACCGCCCTTGATGACGGCCGTTCGCTGCACGCGATTTGTCTCGATCAAGAGACGGGAGCGGAACGGCACGATGTCGAGGTCTTCCGCATCGCCGAGCCGGGAAAGATCCATCCCAAGAACAGCCACGCGACGCCGACGCCGATCCTGTCCGGCGAATACGTCTTCGTGCACTTCGGCGCGCACGGAACCGCCTGTCTCGATCGAGACGGGAACGTCCTTTGGACGAGGACGATTCCCTACTACCACCATCACGGCCCCTCGGCGTCGCCCGTTCTCGCTGCCGGGAATCTGATCATTCCCTGTGATGGATTCACCGAGCCGTTTTATGACGAGATCACGCGAACCGGAGTCGATTTGCCGCAGTTCGTAATCGCACTCGACGCCGCGACGGGACAGACGATATGGAAGACGCCGCGCGACGGCAATCATGCGTATTGCACGCCGCTCGTGATCGAAGTGAACGGCGCGACGCAAGTCGTCTCGCCGGGCGGCAAGTATGTTGCGGCCTACGATCCCGAAACCGGGCGTGAGATCTGGCGGTGTGACTACGGCGACGGTTACTCGGTCGTGCCCAGCCCCGTTTACGGAAATGATCTCGTCTACGTGTGCACCGGCTACGATACGCCGGCTCTGCTTGCGATTCGACCCGACGGCACCGGCGACGTGACCGCCACGCACGTCGCCTGGCGAGCGAAGCAGGGAGTGCCGTTGAACCCGTCTCCGCTGCTCGCCGACGACAAGCTCTATCTCGTGAGCGACGGCGGCGTGATGAGCTGCCTCGATGCGAAGAATGGCAAGCTGCTGTGGAAGGGACGACTCGGCGGGAACTTCTCGGCGGCGCCGATTCTCTCCGGCGGGCACATCTACGCGTGCAGCGAGTCAGGCGTGACGCACGTTATCTCGACCAAGTCGCCCCGCTTCGATCGCGTCGCCGGCAACAAGCTCGACGGACACATGCTCGCCTCGCCAGCGGTCTCCGGAAACGCCCTCTTTCTGCGAACGGATGGAGCGGTTTACCGGATCGAGAACGAATCGGATTGAGCGATACGCTTTCGATCAAGCGGCGGTCCATTAGTGCGTACCACCCCGGTCTCTAGCGCGATCTAGGCGAGATGGGTAACCTTCCGTTGTTCATCAAAAACGGAGGGGGAAGGGATGCAGTCGTATTCCTCGGAGATGCGGCGGGACGTGCTGGCGGC
>JACCRE010000254.1 GCA_013813775.1 Planctomycetaceae bacterium | reverse complement strand
GCCCCAAACCGCGCCGTGACCATCGCCGCGTCGAACTCCTTCGAAGACGGCATACACGCCGCCGGCACCCTCACCCAGGGACAGTCGGTCGAGCTTCGGTGGGAGCTGTTCACCGTCCCGATGTCGGACGTGGAACTGGAGGTCTGGTATCAAGGGTCGGACCGGTTCACGGTGGAACTGGTCGGGCCGAACGGGGCGGTCCTGGCGATTGTCGCCCCGGGTGCCGCACCGGCCGTGCTGGCTTCAGGCGGACAGGTAGCGGTGATGGTGGCAAACCGGCTGAACGACCCGAACAACGCCGACAATAACATCGGCGTGTTCCTGGTGGCGGGGATGCCGGCCGGGGTGTATACGGTCCGGCTGCAAGGCACACAAGTGACCGATGGTCGGTTCCATGCGTGGATCGAGCGGGACAACAGATTTCAATCGCAGTTCCCCCCGCCGCACGACAACACCCACACTATTGGGTCAATCTCCTGCGGACGGCTGCCGCTAGTGGTCGGATCCTACGACGCCCACAAACCGGCTCTGCCACTGTCGTTCTTCTCCAGTGCCGGGCCGACCCGGGATGGGCGAGAGAAGCCGGACGTGGCGGCACCGGGGCATAATGTTCTCGCGGCGAAATCTCGGACCGGGACCGGAGCGGTCCGCAAGAGCGGGACGAGTATGGCCGCCCCGGCCACTGCGGGGCTGGTTGCGCTTGTATTCGCCGAGGCCCGCGCCAATGGCCTGAACCTGACGATCGACCAGACCCGCGAGGTGGTGATCAAGGCCGCTCGCCGGAACCCGCCGTCCGGGACGAAGTGGCACGACCGGTACGGCATCGGGCGGGTTTCGGCGAGTGCGGCCGTCCAAGCGGTCATCAATCTGACTGACGGAAGCGGCGGAGGCGCGGCCACCGCCCGGGGTGGCCGTAAGAGGCTTTCTCGGAAGAAAAAATAACCTGCAGGAGTCGGCTGCGGCGTGCTACAATCCTTGGGAACTTCGACTCTTAGGAGAGCACGGCTATGAGCATCCGCATCGACGACTTGAAACTTGGAGATCCCGAGCAGAGGACGCCGACCGGCACGGTCCAAGTGATTGTGAAGGTCCGCAATGCGGGCTATGTGCCGCCGGCGGTCACAATCCGTGCCCGCATCGACGAACACATATTTACCGCCGACGTTCCGGCTGGCGAACTTCCTCAACTCGAGAGCAACCCGCAGGTTGTCTCGATCGCGGCGAACAAGAAGCTCCGAATCATCGAGTGACCCTGGATTCGCCCGCCGAACCAAGCGCTGCACCTGACTGCGGGGGCATGATGGTCTTTCTGGGTTCGTAGCTGATGCCCCCGCAGCAGGTAAGCTTGATCGTTAGAGTGCCGCCCTTCCCGCTGCTTCGGCGCAATCCGGCCGCTCCAAAGGAATCTCGCTTGAATTGTCCAGTAGTCCCGACGAGGTTCGCACTTCGTCAAGAGAGAACGTGCCGTTGACTTGCCGTTTTCGGCACGCGACCTCTATAATCGCCGAACTCCGGACCCGGAGGGCGCCCCGGTTGTCGCCGGCGCCGTGCTTCTCGGCCGCCCCGTGCGGCCGTCGTTGTTGACCCGAGCCGATCGAAGGCCCCCGATGAAGGTCCGAGCAAGCGTCAAGCGGATTTGTGAAGGTTGTAAAGTGGTGCGCCGCAAAGGGCGCGTTTACGTGATTTGTTCGGTCAATCCGCGGCACAAGCAGCGCCAGGGTTGATCGGTCGCCCTGGCCGGCTGTTCGAGTCGGCGTGTGATTCGGCTGCCGACGTCATGACAGCGTTCGGCCCTATTCGTTCACCCGCACCGCGGGACTCAGGAGTTCCGACAGACCATGCCGCGTATTCAAGGCGTCGACCTGCCAGCAGGGAAGCCGACTTATATCTCGTTGAGCTACCTCTACGGCATCGGCCATCCCACGGCGATCGAGATGTGCTATTCGCTCGGCATTGATCCGCAGCGGAAGGCGAGCCAGTTGAGCGAGGAAGAAGTCGCCAAGATCAACACTCATCTCGATAAGAACTTGACGATCGAGGGTGCGCTGCGTCGTCGGATTCAGCAGGACATCGCACGGCTTCGCGACATCGGCTGCTATCGCGGCCTGCGTCATCGCCGTGGCCTTCCTGTCCGCGGTCAGCGAACGCAGACGAACGCTCGTACCCGCAAGGGCGTTCGCAAGACGGTCGCCGGCAAGAAGGGCGTGAAGGATCTGCGGCACTGAGATTTTGAGTGGCTGGTCGTCTGGTGCTGGTGGCGATGTGCTTCCGCACCTTTCTGACCGGTCGCGAGGCGACAAGACACCAAGCACGCGGCCGACAGGCCGCATCAGGGGGCAGACGTGGCGAAGCAGAAGGGTGTGAAGAAGAAGGTTCGTCGCAACGTGACGCGGGCGATCGCGCACATCAAGGCGACGTTCAACAACACGACCGTGACGATCACCGACACCAACGGCGACGTGCTCACGTGGGCGACCGCGGGTTCGAGCGGCTTCAAGGGCAGCCGCAAGAGCACGCCGTTCGCCGCCCAGCGGGCCGCCGAGACCTGTGCCGAGCGGGTCGCGAAAATGGGTGTGAAGGAGATGGAGATTCGCGTGAAGGGGCCCGGTTCGGGCCGTGAAAGCGCGATCACCGGCCTGCAGAACGCCGGCATCTCGATCAAGGCCATCGAAGACGTGACGCCGCTGCCGCACAACGGCTGCCGCCCGCCGAAGAAGCGACGTGTTTGACGTCGGCTGCGGTTGAACCCCTTTCGCCACGCCCCGCCGGTCGCCCGCCGGTTCACATTTTCGGAGAAGTTGCGATGCGTATCCGTTGGCGCGGACTTGAGCTGCCGAGCCGGGTCAGCCTGGAGCCGGCCGGGGCCACGACGACCTACGGCCTGTTCGTCGTCGAGCCGTTCGAGCGCGGTTTCGGCGTGACGATCGGCAACAGCCTGCGGCGAATTCTGCTGTCGAGCCTCGAGGGTAGCGCGATCACCCGCGTGAAGATTCAGGGTGTGCAACACGAGTTCACGACGATCCCCGGCGTCGTCGAAGACGTGACCGACATCTGCCTGAATCTCAAGAGCGTGATCGTCAAGAATCACAGCGTGACGGCGAAGACGCTGCGGATCGAGAAGCACGAGCGCGGGGTCGTGACCGCCGGCGACATCGTCGCCGACGACAGCATCGAGATCGTCAACAAGGAACTCGTGATCGCCACGATGACCGACGACGTGCCGCTGAGCATGGAGCTCACGGTCATGAACGGCCGCG
This sequence comes from Planctomycetaceae bacterium, assembly GCA_013813775.1. Lineage (GTDB taxonomy): Bacteria > Planctomycetota > Planctomycetia > Planctomycetales > Planctomycetaceae > JACCRE01. The sequence continues at coordinate 28,912 of JACCRE010000254.1, read as the reverse complement.
GCTACGTCCCTGCGGGCGAACACTACGACCGCGATCCCGAGATCGGCGTCGTGCCGCTCGACGCGATCTTTTCGCCGGTGACGCGCGTGCGGTACCGCATCGAAGACACTCGCGTCGGTCAGCGCACGAACTACGACAAGCTGATCATGGAGATCTGGACCGACGGCACGGTCACTCCGGAAATGGCGCTCGTCGAAGCCGCCAAGATCCTTCGCAAGCACCTGAACCCGTTCATTTCGTACCGCGAGCCCGGTCCGGAACTGCCGCCGGAATCGGGTCTCAAGGGCATGCTCGATCAGACCGGTTACGCTCCGGTCGATCTGGAACTCGAAGAGAAGCTGGGGATGAGTCTCGCGGAGCTGAACCTCTCGGTGCGGGCGACGAACTGCCTGGAGTCCGAAGGAATCAACACCGTCCGCGATCTCGTCACGAAGAACGAAGATCAATTATTGCAGGTTCGCAACTTCGGCGAGACGACCCTCTCGGAAGTCATCGAGCGTCTGCACGAAATCGGCCTGCGGCTCGGCATGCGGATTCCGCAATCGACTCGCTGATCGCGAGCCGGCGACGGTCGCACCACAACGGCATCACAGAACGAACGGAAGTCAGCCATGCGTCACCGCATGAAAGGCCGAAAGCTCGGCCGCAATAGCTCGCACCGCAAGGCGCTGTTCAAGAACATGGCCACGGCCCTGATTCTGACGGCGCGTCCCGACGAAGACGATCCCGCCGCCCCCAAGGTGGCGGGTCGCATCGTCACGACGGTCGCGAAGGCCAAAGAGTTGCGACCGAAGGTCGAGAAGCTCATCACGATGGCCCGCAAGGCCCGCGTGCACGAGCAGCAGGCCGAAGAGTTCGCGACCCGAGCCGAGCGCGGCACCGACGCCTGGAAGAACTGGCGCGAAGGCGATCAATGGCAGAAGTGGGTGAACGCGAAGTCCCCCGCGATCGCCATGCGCCGCCGGGCGTTCTCGGTCCTCCGCAGCAAAGAGGCCGTCGACATCCTGTTCGACGAGCTGGCCGAGCGCTTCGAAACGCGTGACGGCGGCTACACCCGCGTCGTGCGGCTGCCCACGCGGCGGCTCGGCGACGGCGGGCAAAAGGCGATCATCGAGTTCACCGGCGAACGCGACCGGCCGAAAGCGAGCCGGGCGAAGGCGCCTGTGGTGAAGAAGGAAGCTGCCGTCGCCGAGCCCGCTCCCGCCGAGAGCACCGAAGAGAAGAGCGAAGCCTGAGCCGATCATGGCTTTGACCGAAGACCGATGAAACAGCCCGACCGCACCCTGTGCGGTCGGGCTGTTTCATCGGCCTCGGCCTTCCGGCCTCGGTGCCGCGATGAGGCTTCACGGTTGCACTGCGCGAGAGACGCGGTGCTTGCCCCGTTACGCGACGGACCCGCTCCTTTCCACCATGAGAAGGCCGTGTCTCGATGGCGCGAATTGACGGCCGGCGTGAAGTCAGGTCTTGATGCGCGGCATTCGGCAGGGTAAGAGAGAGCATCAACGTGGCCGGTATGACGCGAGCGGCCGACCTCCGAGGCGAGTCAGGACGAGTCGCAAGGATGACGCCCGGAACACCTTTCGATTTTTGCGCGGCGATGCGTGAGCTGTGCCGCGACCTGTGCGCGCGGATGCCGGAAGAGTACGGCCATATCCGCACCGAACAGGTCGCGGTTGCCTTCGCGCAGGCACGCCGTCGCGTTCCGCACGGCTTGCAGGCCAAGCTCACGCCGATGCGCTTCGCCGGCGGAGCCCTCGTCGAGCGGCGTTATGGTCGATCCTGGACGGTGCGCCGGCTCTACGACGGCAGACGCGAGATCCTTTACATCCTCACGTTCTACCTGCCGCGGTTTCTCGATCATCCGCCGCTCGAAAAGCTCGTCACGGTCCTGCACGAACTGTATCACATCAGCCCAGACTTCGACGGCGACATCCGTCGCTTCGGCGGCCGCTATCACGTGCACTCGCACAGCCAGAACGAGTACGACCGGCTGATGGAAGAGCACGCCCGGCATTACCTCGCCCTGCGGCCGCCGCGGCGTATCTGGGGCTTCCTCGAGAAAAACTTCCGTGAACTCGAACGCGACCACGGTCGCGTGTGCGGCGTCAAAGTGCCCATTCCGAAGCTCGTGCCGCTCACCGAGATCAAGACGGCGTAGCGCGTAGCCGCGACAGAGAAGCTTTTGAGCGAGGTTTGTTCAAGAGGGTAGGAAAAGATCTGTGTGGCGAACATCTTCGCCGGCAAGCGCTACGCACTCAGACCGGGTCGGTCTCGTCCAGCCCTTTTCCTCTGAGTGAAGAGGCGCGTCGCTCGGGGCTCGAAGTTCGGCTGCGCGGCGATCCACGCAGGACGATCGCAAGGTATCCTTGAGGTCACCTGTGAACGTCGAGCAGTCAATCAGCGTCACGCCGCCGCAGCACCAGCACCGAGCAATGGGCGTGGCGGATGATGCGTTCGGCCGTCGAGCCGAGCAGGAACCGCTTCACGCCGTGAAAGCCGTGCGAAGGCACGATGATGAGGTCGGCGTTTATGTCTTTCGCGTAGTCGGTGATTTTGAGACCGGGGTCTCCGATCGGGACCGCGACCTGCACGCCAGCGACTCCGATTTTCGCGAGGATTTTGCCGAGGTTCTCGCGAATCGCCTTCTCGCGGCTCGCGTCGGAAATCGTTCCGAACATCACGCCCGGCGAGGCGTAGTCGAGCGGCACGAGCACGTGAACGACGTGCAGGCCCGACGGGTCGTCGACGCGTTCGAGACCCGAACGAATCGCCGCTTCGGTATCATCAGAGAAATCGACGGGAACGACGACGGTCGGATGCTTGAGAGGGATCATGCGGACTTTTCTGCCACAGGTGCCGGAGAGACCACGATGAACTCACCCGCCTTGTACATCCGCCAGTAAGCAGTGAGATCTCGCCGGACCTTCGGAGAGAGCAGCACCAGCCCAATGATGTTCGGCACGGCCATCGCAAGGATCATCAGGTCGCTGAGTTCCAGAATGTTCGTCGCCGAGACGATCGAGCCGAGGAACGTGCAGATCAGGAACAGGATGCGGTAGACGAGCGATGAGCCATCGCCGAACAGATACGCCCAGCAGCGCTCTCCGTAGTACGACCACGAGATCATCGTCGAATAGGCGAAGAGGAACGTGGCAGCGGACAGGACATACGGAAACCACGTGATCTCTCGTCGCATCCCTTCAGCGGTCAGTGCGGCGCCCTGATTCGTCGCGATGAACTCGCGGACGGCGGGAGACTGATCGGCGTAGACCCCGGTGATCACGATGACCAATGCCGTCATGGTGCAAACGCACACAGTATCGATGAAAGGCTCAAGAAGTGCGACGATGCCTTCGCGAACGGGATAGTCGGTCTTGGCGGCCGAGTGCGCGATCGCCGCGGAGCCGACACCCGCTTCATTGGAGAAGGCCGCTCGCTTGAAGCCCGTCACCAGCACGCCGACGACGCCTCCGTAACCGGCGGCCGGCGAAAAAGCCCCTTCGAGGATTGCGGTGAGCGCGGCGGGGATCTCGGTCACGTTCTTGAGCAGAATGAACAGACAGGCCGTCACATAGATACCGCACATCAGAGGCACGATCTTTTCTGCGACCTGCGCGATGCGACGAATGCCGCCCAGGATCACGAGCCCGACGAGAAACGCCATCGTCAGGCCGTAAATCCAGGGCATGTCCTTCAAGAACGTCAACTGCTCGTTGACGGCGTTCATCGATTGGCTGACTTGGAAGGAGTTGCCGCCGCCGAAGCTGCCGCCGATGCATAGGATCGCAAAGACGACCGCCAGAACCTTTCCGAACGGTCCGAGCCCCAATTCCCCAAGGCCCTTCGAGAGGTAGAACATCGCTCCGCCCATGATGCGTCCGTCGGGCCGGACCTCGCGATATTTCTGCCCGAGCGTGCATTCCATGAACTTCGACGACATGCCGAGAAATCCGGCGACGATCATCCAGAAGGTCGCTCCGGGACCGCCGATGGCGACGGCGATGGCGACTCCCGCGATGTTTCCCAACCCCACGGTGGCCGACAGCGCCGCAGCGAGCGCCTGGAAGTGACTGACCTCTCCCGGGTCGGTCGGATCGTCGTACTTTCCCATCGTCACGAGCACCGCGTGCTTGAACGCTCGCAGGTTGAGGAATCCAGTCAGCAGCGTGAAGAAGGTCGCGGCCAGCACGAGGTAGGCGACGACCGCCGCGAGACCCCATTCCTGGCCCTCGGCGACGAAGGGCTTGCTGATGTCGTAGAACAAGACCGTGGCGATGACGTTCACCAGCCAGCCGGCGGCATCGTTCGCCTTGTTCTCGAATCGCTTCATGAAACCCAAGGCTTCGTCAGCGCTTTCTTCGGCCGAAGATGCGGCGACGGCTGCCGAGGAGCCGGCCGCCTCGTCCGAGCCAACCTCGTCAGCGGAGACATCGACTCCCGAAGTCGTCTCTGCGTCGGAAGCGACCGGCCCTTGGGCCAAGACGCTTCCACACGCGGTGAAGAGCAAAATCGCCGCCAAGAGCAGACTACGGAGGAAGGCGGTCGCAACGGTGGGGATCTGCATCAAGCGGGCCTTCGCTGTCGTTTAAGTGAAGCCGCGGCGAGTGTGGCCGCGATCATAACACTTGATCGACAAAGGAAAAACATCCGTTCCCGGCACGCGACTAACCGCTGTTCTAGACTTATTCGACTTTTCGCAGCGGCAATTGTCAAAAGTGCCCTGCGACCGTATCATGTGACGTATGCCCGTGCTCGTTGCCACGTCCACTCGCCTCGATACTGCCGACCGCGATTTTCTGCGGCGGCTGCATCGTCATGACGCCGCGACGATTCAGGAATTGTGCGATGAACTGGGCGTGACGGCGACGGCGGTTCGGCAGCGAATGGGGCGACTCGTCGCGGCGAGGTTCGTCGTGCGGCGTGAAGTGCATGAAGGTCGCGGGCGGCCGCACCATGTGTATTCGGTGTCGGAACGAGGCCTGCGCGAGCTTGGCGACAACTACGCGGAACTCGCGACGATCCTCTGGAATGAGTTGCGGAACATCACGGATGCGCGAGTGCGCCGGGCGATCTTCGATCGCATTCAGGACACGCTCGCCGAACGGTATGGACGAGGCGTCGATGGTCGCACCGTCTCGCAGCGCGTCGAACAACTGAAGACGCGTCTGGCCGAAAGCGGCTTCGACGTCGAAGTGGATTCGCAGGGCCGGTTGCCGATCCTGCGGGAGAACAACTGCCCTTACTACGACCTCGCGTCGTCGGACCCGGCGATCTGTGAACTTGAACATAAAGTGTTCGAGCAGGTGCTGGGAACGACGCTCGCGTTGACGCATCGTTGCGTTGACGGTCACAACTGCTGCGAGTTTCAGGCCGGCGGAACTCCGTCGGCGCTCACGGACGAACGATGAATCCCACCCCCTGGATCGACGGCCGCTTCGACGAGAACGTCATCACGACGTCGCTCGAACAAACGATGAATTGGGCGCGGGCGAACGCCTGCTGGCCGATGACGTTCGGCATCGCCTGCTGCGCGATCGAGATGATGGCGACCGGCGCGAGCAAGTACGATCTTGAACGCTTCGGTTGCGGCGCGTTCCGTTCGACGCCGCGACAGGCCGACCTGATGATCGTCGCCGGCACCGTCACGTTCAAGATGGCGAGCCGCATCAAGCGTCTCTACGAGCAGATGCCCGATCCCAAGTACGTGATCGCGATGGGGGCCTGCACGATCGGCGGCGGACCGTACTTCAAGTACGGTTATCACGTCGTGAAGGGCGTCGATCTCGTCGTGCCGGTGGACGTGTACGTTCCCGGCTGCCCGCCCCGGCCGGAGGCGTTGCTCGAAGGGCTGATGCGGTTGCAGGACAAGATTCAGTCGAAACGCATGACCCGCGGCGGACAGGACGTGCTGCCGGTTCCGCATCACCTGGGGCATGTGCGATTGCCGGAGGATGCGCTGGCTCTCGAACTTGAATTCGCCGGCGAGCGGCAGATCTGAGCTTGCCGGGTGGTTCCAGACTTTTGCTTTGCAAGAACGAGTTTTCAGAGGCGACGAGAGCTTTAGAACATGAGCACGCTGAAGATTGAAAACCTGCATGTGTCGGTGGCCGGCACGCTGATCCTCAAAGGGGTCGATCTCGAGATCAACTCGGGTGAAATCCATGCCCTGATGGGACCGAACGGCTCGGGCAAGAGCACGCTCGCTTACGCTCTCGCCGGGCATCCGAATTACGAGGTCACCGAAGGCTCGATCGAGCTCGACGGCGAGAACGTGCTGGAGATGGAGGCCGACGAGCGGGCACGGCACGGCCTGTATCTCGCCTTCCAGTACCCCGTGACGATTCCGGGCGTGAAGGTCGCCGACTTCCTGCGTCACGCCGTGTCGAACGTTCGCAATCCCGACCGCAAGGAAGGCACCGAGCTGATCTCGATGCGTGAGTATCGCAAGGAGTTGTACGAGCATCTCGACGCCCTCGGCGTCGATCGCCAGTTCGCCCGTCGTTATCTCAACGAGGGTTTTTCCGGCGGCGAGAAGAAGCGGATGGAGATCGTGCAGATGGCGATGCTCAAGCCGCGGTTCGCGATCCTCGACGAGACCGACAGCGGCCTCGACACCGACGCGGTCAACGTCGTGAGCGAAGGCGTGCAACGGCTGTCGAGCGCGAACCAGATGGGCGTGCTGATCATCACGCACCACGAACGCCTGCTGCAATACAACATTCCGTCGCAAACGCATGTGATGCTCGCCGGCCGCATCGTCGAAACCGGCGACGCCTCGCTGGCGCACGAGCTTCACAACCTGGGTTATGCGAGCGTCCGCGAACGGCATCCTGATGCCGCCGCGGAGGAAGAGGCGAGACAGAAACGAGAAACCGTGGCATCGGCGTGAGGGTGACGCGATGGTCCGATCGCGAGGCATGACGATCGCAGTCCTGGCGCTTCTTTGCGTGACAGGTGTTTCAGCAGATACGACACCTAAACCCTTAGCTGACGTGGAACTTTGTCGGTTCGCCCGTAATCGAGATCGAATTTTGACCAAAGTGACGCGAAAGTCCGTACGAATCAGTTCAGCATTCAGCAAACTTTGCGTCGGTCCACCGTCGGTGTCCCAAGCAGTCGAGAAGTCTCCTCACGCGGATCGCTGGGTCGATGTTTTTGTGTCGAGAAATGGTGTCGCTGGTATGCGATCTGGTAAGGACCAATATCCCGTCGGCACGATCATCCTGAAGGAAAAGAAGCTCGACGCCAACAATGAGGCATCAACCGAACTATTCACGGGAATGCTGAAACGCGAGCAGGGGTATAACCCGGAATGTGGCGACTGGGAGTTCTTTGTGGTGAATGGCGATGGTCGTCGCGTGCTCGCCCGCGGCCGCATCGATTCCTGCGTCGAGTGCCATCAAGCTTACGTGAAATCGGACTTCGTAGTTCGCGAATACGTCGATGCCCGGCTCTTTGAGCGAAACTAAGCACCGTAGAACGACAGAGACGACACCGAATCACTCAACCAACGGTCTCGGCCGTCGGAGAATAAATATGGCGACAGACACGATCCCCACGACCGACGTCGGCGTCGGCGATTACAAGTACGGGTTCCACGATCCGACCGACAAGTACGTCTTCAAGAGCCGCAAGGGCATCGATCGCGAGATCGTCGCCCAGATCAGCGAGTTGAAGAACGAGCCGGAATGGATGCGGCAATACCGCCTCGACGCGCTCGACACGTTCTTCAAGAAAAAGATGCCGAACTGGGGCGGGCGGCTCGCCGACCTCGACTTCCAGAACATCTTCTACTACGTTCGCGCGAGCGATCGTCAGGAGACGAGTTGGGACGACGTTCCCGATGACATCCGCAAGACCTACGATCGGCTCGGCATTCCCGAGGCCGAGAAGAAATATCTCGCCGGCGTGAAGGCGCAGTACGAGTCGGAAGTCGTCTACGGCAGCCTCAAGGAAGACCTGTCGAAGAAGGGCGTGATCTTCACCGACACCGACGGCGCGCTCCGCGACTATCCGGAGCTGTTCCGCGAGCACTTCGCGACGGTGATTCCTTCGGAAGACAACAAGTTCGCGGCGCTCAACAGCGCCGTCTGGAGCGGCGGGAGCTTCATCTACGTTCCGCCGGGCGTGAAGATCGACTTCCCGTTGCAGGCCTATTTTCGCATCAACAGCGAGAACATGGGCCAATTCGAGCGCACGCTGATCATCGTCGATGAGGGAGCCAGCGCGCATTACGTCGAAGGCTGCACGGCCCCGACCTACACGACCGACAGCCTGCATTCGGCCGTCGTCGAGGTCATCGTGAAGCGGAACGCTCGTTTCCGTTACACGACGATCCAGAACTGGTCGAACAACGTTTGCAACCTCGTGACGAAGCGGGCACACGCTTACGGCGATTCACTCATGGAGTGGGTCGACGGCAACCTCGGCTCGCAGCTCACGATGAAGTACCCGGCGATTCATCTGATGGAGCCGGGGGCGCGCGGCGAGACGTTGTCGATCGCGTTCGCGAACCACGGGCAGCATCAGGACGCCGGCGCCAAGATGGTGCATCTGGCTCCGCGCACGTCGAGCCGCATCATCTCGAAGTCGATCTCCAAAGGCGGCGGCCGCAGCAGCTATCGCGGCCTCGTCAAGATCGCCAAGGGGGCCGAACGGTCGAAGAGCAACGTCGTGTGCGACGCTTTGATCCTCGATTCGCAAAGCCGCAGCGACACCTATCCCTACATCGAAGTCGAGAACGACAACGTCGCGATCGAGCACGAGGCCAGCGTGTCGAAGATCGGCGAAGAGCAGCTCTTCTACCTGATGAGCCGCGGCCTGAGCGAAACCGAAGCCTCGAGCATGATCGTCACCGGCTTCATCGAACCGCTCGTCAAAGAGCTGCCGATGGAGTATGCGGTCGAGATGAACCGGTTGATCGAACTGCAAATGGAAGGGAGCGTGGGGTAAGCTGGGGTTTTCTCCACAATGGGAGGCCACCCGATGCCCACCGTCGCCGTTCGCCGCTATAGCGTTGAAGAATACCTCTCACTCGAACACAACAGCGAGGCGAAGCACGAATTCTATAACGGTGAGATCTTCGCGATGGCAGGGGCAAGCGAGCCTCACAACCTCGTCGCGGGAAATATCGTCACCTCATTGAACATCGCACTCCGCGAGCGCGAATGCCGGGTCTATCCAAGCGATATGCGTGTGCGAATCCCTTCAGGCCTTTACACCTATCCGGATGCGACGGTCGTGTGCGGAGCGCCCGATGTCGAAGAATACCGCGGTCTGGAAACGCTCAAGAATCCGCTGCTGATCGTCGAGGTGCTCTCAAAGTCGACCGAAGGCTATGATCGCGACGCCAAGTTCGACTTCTATAAGTCCATCCCTTCTCTGAAGGGCTACCTGCTCGTCTCGCAAGACAAACCGAAAGCGGACCATCTTTCCCGTCGCGACGACGGATGGCTGTTGTCGAGCGCCTTAGGACTCGACGCGTCGATCTGCATCCCCGAGCTCGAAGTTACGCTCGCGCTCGTCGAGATTTACGCGAAAGTCGAGTTTCCGCCCGTTGACGAAGCGACTCCGTTCACACCTGAATCAGAAATCACGCCGCATCCCGGCGATCGAAACCGATGACGTTGACCGCGACACCACTTCCCGTCACTTTCGACGAAGCCGCCTTTGAGGCGTTTCTGGCCACGCGCGACGAGCCCGCTTGGGTGACCGAGCGCCGCCAGCAGGCGTTCTCGACGCTTCAGGATAAGTTCGAAGTTGAACTTGATCCCGAAGAATGGCGGCGGGTGAACTTGCGGCTGCTTCGGCCGCAGGAGTTTTCAATTCGGTCGGCCGCAGGTGACGCCGCCGGATTCGATACGAACCTCCAGCACGCCGCCGAGTTCGGTGGGAGGGTGATTCATTCGGACGGACGAACGCAGGCTGCGGACCTCGCCGACGAGTTGCGGTCGTCTGGCGTCGTGTTCGGTGAACTGAACGAGTTGGTGAAGAGCCATCGCGAACTCGTGGAGCGGCATCTGTTCTCGGCCGTATCTCCCGAGACCGACCGCTTTTCCGCATGGCACGCCGCGTTCTGGACGGGCGGCACCGCCTTGTTCGTTCCGCGCGGACTGAAAGTCGAACAACCGTTGCACAGCCTGATCGGCTTGGCATCGGCGGGCGCAGCGGACCTTTCGCATACGTTGATCGTGCTGGAAGACGGCGCTTCGGCGGCCTTGCTCGAAGAAACGGCATCGGCGACGGACGAAGCCGGTTTTCACCTCGGTGCCGTGGAACTGATCCTCGGTCAGGGTGCGAACCTGCGCTACGTCCAGTTGCAGAACTGGAACGATAAGACGTTTCATATCGCTCACCAGACGGGTCGCGTCGCCGCCGACGCTCACCTGCAATGGACGGTGGGCGGACTTGGGGCGAAGCTTGCCCATATCCATCAGGACGTGATTCTCGATGGACGATCTTCGACCGCCGAGGTCAACGGAGTCACCTTCGCCGTCGGTCGGCAACAACTGTCCTATTACACGCAGCAGAATCACAACGCCCCCGACACGCGTTCGGACCTGCTCTACAAGACGGTGCTGCGCGACCGGGCGAACGTCGTGTGGCGCGGGATGATTCGCGTCGAGAAGGAAGCGACGCGCACTGACGGCTATCAGCGCTGCGACTCGTTGATGCTGAGCGATCACGCGCGCAGCGACAGCATTCCCGGCCTCGAAATCGAGACCGACGATGTCCGCTGCACGCACGGGGCCACGACGGGCCGCGTCGACGCCGAGCAGATCTTCTACTGCCGATCGCGCGGGCTCACCGAGTTCGAGGCGATGCACATGATCGTCGAAGGCTTCTTCCACCAGATCTACGACCGCATTCCCGTCCAGGCGGTGCGCGACGTGCTTGGCGCAGCCGTCGAGAAGAAACTCGGCATTGGTTGAGGGTCGAGCGTGGACGGTCTATGGTTGAAAAACCTCTCAACCCTCGTCCCTCAACACTCGACCGCCCCATGCCCGCTGAAAGCGAACTCATCGACGCCCTGAAGGAAGTCATCGACCCCGAGTTGATGATCAACATCGTCGATCTTGGACTCGTCTATAACGTCGAGCAGAAAGACAAGACGGTGCATGTCGAGATGACGCTGACGAGCCCCGCCTGCCCGGCGGGTCCGCAGATCATCCATCAGGCGAAGATGGCGCTCGAACGCTTCGACGACGTTGATGCCGCGGATATCCGGTTGACGATGGAACCGCCCTGGTCTCCCGAACGGATGACCGAAGAGGCGCGAGATCAACTCGGTATTTTCTGAGGCGAAACCAGCAGTTTCACCTGAGATCTTGCCCGGCCACTTTCGGCCGGGCTTTTTTGTTCGCATCGGGGTTTGCAGTGGAGGGGCGGCGCGGCATACTCATCGAAGTTCGCCGCCGTGTGCGGCGCGAGAGGGGTTTGGCCTCGGAGGATCGAACGATGACGGCAGATCGGTCATGCGATTGGTGTGACGGCGTCACGCGGCGGCGCTTCGTCCAAACGGTTGGCGCGGGCGTGGCCGCAGCGACGATGCCTCGCGTGCTGCTCGCGGAGGAGAAAACCGTCAAACCGAGCGATGGTCCCGAGAATCTCGTCGCCAAACTCTACGAGTCGCTGAATCCCGAGCAGAAAAAAGAAATCTGCTTCGCCTGGGACCACACCGACGACCGCGGCCTGTTGCGGCTGCACGTCAGCAACAACTGGCACATCACGAAGCCCGTGGTCGTCAGTCCGTTCTTCACGAGCGACCAGCAGCAGATGATCGAAGCGATGTTCTTCGGTCTCTACCATCCGGAATGGCACGACCGGATAAAAAAACAGCTGAAGGACGACGCCGGTGGTTACGGTAAGGCGCAGAACATCGCGATTTTCGGAGAACCCGGTTCGGGCAAGTTCGAACTCGTGATGACGGGTCGGCATCTCACCATCCGTTGCGACGGCGACAGCACGGAGCACTTCGCGTTCGGAGGACCGATCTTCTACGGCCACGCCGCCCAGGGCTTCGACGAGAAGCCCGACCATCCCGGCAACGTCTTCTGGCCGCAGGCCCTGAAGGCGAACAAACTGTTCGAAATGCTCGATGGCACGCAGCGCAAGGTCGCGTTGCTGCCGTATGAGCCTGACGAATCGGAAGTCCACTTCCAAGGCAAGGATGGCGACCTGCCGGGCCTGCGCGTCGGCGAGATGAGCGCCGATCAGAAGTCGCACCTCAAGGAAGTGCTCGGCACATTAGTCGAGCCGTATCGCGACAGCGACCGCGCGGAAGTCGAGAAATGTCTTGATGCTCAGGGTGGCCTCGACGAGTGCCGTCTGTCCTTTTATGAGACGGGCGACATCGGCGAGGACAAGGTCTGGGACAATTGGCGGCTCGAAGGCCCGTCGTTCGTCTGGTATTTCCGCGGCGCGCCGCACGTTCATGTGTGGGTGAACGTCGCCGATTCGTCTGAGGCGAAGGTGACGACGGCCGGCTGACTCGGTTGCTACCGACGCGAGGGCTGAGGCGAATCGGAAACTTTCAACAGGTTCTTCGCGCCCCATCTTCCCTCGACTCGACGATTCCGGTATCACTACTTGCTCACCGCTGGGCCGCGGTCTGCGGCTTCGACATGAATCGACTCGTCCGGGCCAGCGCCGGCGAGAACACTCGAGTGAGTGCCCCACGTGCACACGCAAGCCTGTCGCGACGGCGAACTTCGGATGTCCGGCCTTCAACTTCCGGAGGCCGCCGCAACCGGGGGGATGCTCGACGCCGCCCGCGCGCTCGCCGTGACGCAGACGACGACCTATCGCTGGTCGCTTGCCGACGACCTCGCCGGTTACGCCCGAGCCGGCATCGGCGGCATCGGTCTCTACCGACCGAAGCTCGAAGAGCTGGAAGAAGACCTCGCGATCGATGCGATCCGCTCATCGGGCCTCACTGTGACGAGCCTATCGTGGGTCGGCGGCTTCACGGGCAGTGACGGCCGCAAACAGGATGAAGCCTTGTACGATGCCGGTGAGGCCGTACGGCTCGCCGCGGCCGTCGGCGCAGGTACGGTCGCCGTTTGCAGCGGCGGTTCTGGCCAGCATATCGGGCGTCACGCGCGGCGTTTGCTGAACGACGCTTTATTACCGCTTTGCGACATGGCCGCTGAACTCGACGTGCGAATCGCGTTGCATCCGTTCGCGAGCGCCGGGCGCCCGCGTTCGGTGATCACGACCATCGATGAGACGATCGAAGCGATCGGAGCGGCGGACCGATCAAACCTGGGCTTCGTCTTCGACATCGCGGAATTCGGGGCGGAAACAAAGCTCGTGGAGCGCGTTCGCGACGTCGCGTCTCTCGTGCATGTCGTCCGCCTTTCGGATCGTCGACTGTTGACCGATCGACGTCGACATTTCGTCGATCGCTCGACTCCCGTCGCTGCCGTCGTCAACGCTTTCCTCGACACGGGCTACGATGGCCCCTTCGAGTTCGATCTCTGGTCCGACGATGATTGCTCGGCAGCCGATTACGAGGAAGTGCTCGCCGATTGCCGGTTCCGTTTCGAGTCCTTCGGTGTGCCTTCGGAGATCGTCCTCTAACGTCGCGTTTGATCGCAAAGCGGCACGTCAAGCGAGAGGGTCCGTCCGGCTGCGTCTTTTTTCATCCGAGAGGCGATTCCTCGCGTCGCAGTCCGTATAATTCCGAGCCGACATGCCGGCCTCCCTCCTCCCCTTCGGCCGGTGTGCCGTCGCCGCCCCCGCCTTTCCGCGGCGACCAATACGCCAGCGGAGATGGGCCGATGTCCCCCGATGTGTTCTCACTCGACGAACTGGCACGCCACCTCGGCCGTGACCGTCGCGAGATCGAGCGGCTCGCCAATCGCGGCCGGATCCCGGGGCGCAAAACCGAGAGTGGCTGGGTCTTTCATGAGCGAGAGATCACGCAATGGCTCGAGCGCGAGCTGCGCGAATATACAGATCCCGAACTCAAGGTGCTTGAAGAGTCGCTACAGTATTCGGAAGCACGATCTGAGGTTCCGGTCGGCAGCCTGTTGCGGCCGGAAACGGTTCAGATCCCTTTAGAGGCGCGTACGAAGCGATCGGCGCTCGAGAGTCTTGTCGAAGTCGCTGGCCGTACCTGGCAGGTCTGGGAGCCGGCAAAAGTCCTGACTGCCGTGCAGGAACGCGAGGAAATCCTCTCGACGGCCTTTGCCGAGGGCGTCGCTGTCCCTCACCCACGAAACCCGTTGCCGCAGTGTCTGGGCGCCTCGGTCGTCGCGTTCGGACGCACGTCAAATGGAATTCCGTTCGGCGGTCCGGCAGGCGGCCTGACCGACCTGTTCTTCCTCGTGCTCTGCCGCGATTCATCGAGTCACTTGCGAGTACTCGCACGCCTCGGTCGCATCTTTCGGCACCCTGGCTTTCTCGACGAGCTACGCGCCACCGAGTCGGCGACCGACGCATATCAACTCATCTGCGACGCGGACCGGGAAATCGGTGGTTCTTGACAAGGCCTGCTTCCGCCCAACTGTTGGGAACGCTCCGTGGCGAAACGTTGTGAGCGGTCAGCGGCCGAGTTAGTCTCCGATGATCGTTGCCGCTGATTGACACGTTTTCTTCCGAGAACCATGACTTCCGACGAGCTGCCCGAACCGCTCGACGTGATCGCCGTCGGGGCGCATCCCGACGACGTTGAGATCGCGTGCGGCGGAACGCTGGCGAAGCTCGCCCGACAGGGCTATCGGGTCGGTATCGTCGATTTGACGGACGGAGAGCCGACGCCGTTGTCTCCGGGTCCGGATGTCCGGCTCGCCGAAGCCGCCGAGGCTGCGAAGATTCTCGGCATCCATCTGCGCGAGACGCTCGACCTGCCGAATCGCCGGCTCTTCGACTCCTTCGAGACGCGGGTCGCTCTGGCGAAGGTCTTCCGCCGCCATCGGCCGAGCGTCGTGCTGGGCATCGCCGCGAAGACGCCGCTCGCCTCGCCCGACCATTGGCAGGCGATGCAGATCACCGACGCGGCGGTCTTTTACTCCCGTCTGACGAAGTGGGACGATCAGTTCGACCATCTACCTGTGCATTCAATCCGTCGGCTCGTCTGGTACCCTCTCGGATTCCAGTCGCTCTCGTTTCCGGAAGGGGGCGGATACTTCGTCGTGGATGTGTCGGACACCTTCGCGATAAAATTGGAAGCGATCCGGGCCTATAAAACGCAGTTTCCTCAATCGAAGGAGCGAGTATACCGGCTCGTCGAGGGTCAGAACACGTTTTACGGCAGCAGTGCGGGCTTCACCCATGGCGAACTGTTCGTGACGGCGACGACACTGGGTGTCGAGGATTTGGTGAAGACGGTGATGCCGGTCGCCTGAACGGCCATCTCCTGTCGAGCGATTATCGGGAATCGAGAGCAGAACAGCAGGTCGTTATGGTCCGGGTCCGCTCGGGAGTCGTCAGCATCACGGGCGACTTCCGCGAGAACAACGAAGACAACGCCGTCGCGGACCCCAAGCAGAGGTTCTTTCTCGTCGCCGACGGCATGGGCGGGCAGGCCGCAGGTGAGAAAGCCAGCTCGCTCGCCGTCGAACTGATCCCGCAGAAGCTCACGCAGGCGTTGCAATTCGACGGCGACGCACCGGACCGCGTGACCGATGCGATTGACCGCGCCGTTGAGTTCGCCAATTCCGAGATCATGGCGCTCGGGCAGGTCGATCCCGCCTACAACCAGATGGGCACGACCGTCGCGATTCTCGTGAATGACGGCGAGATGCTGTTCGTCGGCGGCGTCGGCGACAGCCGCGTCTATCGCCTGTCGGGAGGCAAGTTCGAGCAACTCACGACCGACCACTCGCTGACGCAGGCCCTCCGCGACGCCGGCACGATCTCCGAAGAGGAGGCCCGCAACCATCGCTATAAGAACGTCCTGTATCGATACTTGGGCACCAAGGACGGCGGTCGCGGAGCGGATTGTAAACCCGTGAAACCGGTCGCAGGAGACCGTTTTCTGTTGTGCTCGGACGGCGTCACCGATGG
This sequence comes from Planctomycetaceae bacterium, assembly GCA_013813775.1. GTDB lineage: Bacteria > Planctomycetota > Planctomycetia > Planctomycetales > Planctomycetaceae > JACCRE01. Next base: position 12,901 of record JACCRE010000254.1, on the reverse strand, counting down.
CTGCGAGCCGGCGAAGATTTCCGAACTGCTCGCCGCCGCTTCCGATCCGCAGCAAGCCGCTGAATCGGTCGTCAAGGCCGCGCAAGACGGGGGGTCGCGCGACAACATCACCTGCCTGGTGGTGTTCGTCGACGAGTGACCGTAAGTCCAAGAATCCGCCAGACGAGGGGTTCCATTCACTCGCGGCGTGGGTTAATCCTTGAGGATCCCGCCGGACATCGCAGCCACGGCGACCTCGCCGCAGGCGACGATGCTGCGCCTGTCTGCTCGATTCCTCAAATCGCACCCGCCTTTTTCTGAACATAAAACGTGTCGCGGCCCGCGCGGGTTCTAGACTTTCAGGAAAATCCTGAGAATACTAAGTCTAGTGGACCGTAGGACTTTACCGGCCGGTCGAGCCTTCAAGTTTCCCCTCGCTTTGTTGCCTCCGGAGGATTGGGATGCCCCGTCCGACACCACGCTTGCTGACCACCGCCCTGTTCGGTTTCTTGGCCCTCGGTTCGCTCCGACCGGCCGCAGCTCAAGAGAAGGCCGACAAGCCTCCTGAGTTTCCGCCGCACGCCCAGGTGCTTGAGGGGTTCGAGAAGGTCGTCTCCTCGGCTCCGGGAGACGACAAGCCGCTGTGGACGCTTTATAAGCGGAACAAGGATCAGCAAGTCTATGCGGAGTTGCCTGGCAGCTTCGCATCGCAGAAGTATTTCATCGCCCTCACGGTGGCGAGCGGTGATCGATTCGCCGGCCTGCAGGGCCGCGACATGTACGTGTACTGGCGACGTTACGACCGGCGTCTCGCGCTGATCGAGCCGAACGTCGAGATTCGTTCGACCGGCGACGACCAGTCCAAGGCCTCGGTGAAGCGGCTCTTCACCGACACCGTATTGCTCGACGTGCCGATCGTGACGATGGGGCCGGGCGGCGGTCCCGTCATCGATCTCGACGACCTGTTCGTCGGCCAGGCGTTCAAGTTCTTCGGATCCTCGGCGGTCAATCGCGAGATTCGAAATCTATTTGCGGTGACAAAGGCGAAGGCCTTCCCGCAGAACGTCGAGCTGGCGTTCGAGGTGCCGAACTCATCCGGCAAGCTGCAGCAATTGCACTATTCGGTGAGCGTCATTCCCGAGAACCCTTCGTTCAAGCCGCGTGCAGCCGACGAGCGAATCGGCTTCTTCACAACGTCTTACGCCGACTATGGCAAGTACGTCGACGACCAAGTGCGAACGCGCTACATCAATCGCTGGCAATTGGAAAAGGCCGATTCCTCGCTGTCGGTCAGCCCGCCGAAGGAGCCGATCAAGTTCTATATCGAGAACTCCACCCCGGTTCGCTATCGCCGCTGGGTGCGCGATGGCGTCCTGGCTTGGAACAAGGCCTTCGAAAAGGTCGGGATCGACAATGCAGTCGTGGTCGAGTACCAGGACGCCGCCTCCGGCGCTCACATGGACAAAGACCCGGAAGACGTTCGCTACAACTTCGTGCGCTGGCTGAACAACGACGTTGGCACCGCGATCGGGCCGAGCCGCGTCAATCCGATGACGGGTCAGATTCTCGATGCCGACATCGTGCTCACCGACGGCTGGATTCGCCATTTCCGTCTGCAGTTCGAGAAAGTGCTGCCGGAGATCGCCACCGAATCCTTCAGTGCGGAGACGCTGGCCTGGCTGGCCGATCATCCGAATTGGGATCCCCGCGTGCGGCTCGCTCGCCCCAGCGACCGGGAGCGCATCGTCGAGAATCTCTCGAAGCAGGCTCGACAGCCTCTCGCCGGTCATCCGGCCGGCGCCTCGCGCGACAAATTCATCGGCACGCAGGAGTTCGACGGCCTGATCGGCCGCACGAGCCAGCTCAACGGCATGTGTCTCGCCGCACAGGGTCACGCGTTCGACGTCGCCCTGATGCGCATGCACATGGACATCGCGCTCGCCGCGGAAGAGCCCGTTCAGGCCGACAAGCCTAAGAATGATGACAAGAAGACGAAGGAGCCGATGATCGACGGCATGCCCGAATCGTTCATCGGGCCGCTGCTCGCCCACCTTGTCGCGCACGAGGTCGGTCACACGCTGGGGCTTCGTCACAACTTCAAGGCATCGGCGCTGCACACGCTCGCGGAAATGAACTCGAAGGAGTTCCGCGACGCGAACAAGCCGCTCGTCGGCTCGGTGATGGACTACACGCCCATCAACATTCGGCCGAACGAAGCCGAAGTGCAGGGTAAGTACGCGATGGAAGGGATCGGCCCGTACGACATGTGGGCCATCGAGTACGGCTATACGTTCGACGCCGATCTCAAGCCGATTCTGGCTCGCGTCGCCGAGCCTGAATTGCAGTTCGGCACCGATGAAGACACCAGCGGCCCCGATCCCCTCGCCCGTCGCTACGATTTCGGCAAAGATCCGCTGGTTTATGCGAAGTCGCAGGCCGAGCTCGCAAAGCATCACCGCGGCAAGCTGATCGAGAAGTTCGTCAAGGACGGTGACAGCTGGGCCAAGGCCCGCGAAGGTTACGAACTGACGATCTCGTTGCAGTTCCGCTCGGTCGGCACGATGGCCAACTGGGTGGGCGGCACTTTCGTGCATCGCGACAAGAAGGGGGACAAGAACGCCCGTCCGCCGCTCGACCCCGTAGCCGCGAAGGATCAGCGCGACGCGATGGCGTTCGTCATCGAAAACGCTTTCCGAGACGACGCCTTTGGCCTGACGCCGGAACTCGTGCGTCACCTGACGACCGACAAGTGGCTCGACGGCGACGACTACGTCTCGGCGTTCGACGACAGCACCTGGCCGGTGCATGACCGGATCATGGGGCTGCAAGCCTCGACGCTCACGATGCTCATGAACCCGACGACGCTGCGACGGGTGTACGACAACGAGGTCGTGATTCCGTCCGACCAGGACGCCCTCACGCTCGCCGAGCTGATGGTGACCCTGAAGGACTCGATCTGGACGGAACTCGGCGACAAGCCGGAGAAGGAGTATTCGGCACGCTCGCCGATGATCTCGAGCCTGCGGCGGAACCTTCAGAAGGAGCACCTGAGCCGGCTGATCGACCTCGCGATGCCGGGCGCCGGCAGCAGCGCGGCCTTCAAGCCGATCGGCGCCCTCGCCCAGTTGCAGCTTCGCGAACTGGCCGAGCAGACGAAAGCCTGTCTCGAAGGCTGCGACGGCAAGGTGGATCCTTACACGAAAGCTCACTTGACCGAAACGGTCGACGTGATCGGCAAAGCCCTCGACTCGCAGTTCATCTACAACGCGAAGTCGATCGGCGGCCGTTCGAGCGGCACGATCATCATCCTCGGCGAGGATGGCGCGAACGACCACTGATTGCGTCGCTCACGATGTACGAAGGCCGCTCCCGTTGGGAGCGGCCTTTTTTTTTGCGTCGCGCAATGCGATCGTGCGGCTCTTATGGGGACGAGAGCCGACAAACCGCGACCCTCCGCGACAGTCTCGATCCGCGACCCGCTGGTGCTGGCGGCGATCGCTGCCGCTGCGATTCAACTCGCCATCGTCTGGCTGCCGAACGTGCCCTTGGGTATTCCCGACGAGTGGGTCTGGCATCGCATTCGTTACGACGGGCCGGAAGCGGCGATGCTGTTTCTGGGCCTGCTGTTCGCGGTGCCGGTAGCGGCGATCTACCCGCTACTTTGCAGACTCGGCGACGCGGCGTTTGGATCCGCAAGTCGTCGGGCACGAGGGCTTTGGCTGATGGGGCTCCTCGTCGGCGGATTCACCTGGTTATGGGCGATTCAAGAGACCCCGCCGTTCGCTTACGATCGTCTCGGCCGGGCACCACTCGTTCTCTATTACCCAGGCACTTCCGGATACTTCACGCAGGCGCAGAGTGCGGACGACTTCGCCGCCTACCTCGCCGATTATGAGCGGCTGATGTCGGAAGGCGACGTGTTGCATCTCGGCACCCATCCGCCGGGCCTGATCGCGTTGCATCGAGGGCTGCTGGAGCTTTACGAAAGCAGCCCCGCGCTCGTCGATCTCACGCTGGCGTCGCGGCCGGAATCGGTTCGAATTTCCGAAGAGGTCATCGCCGCGTTTCCGGTGTCGAATGGCGGGCGGCTGACGCGCGTCGAATTCGCCGAGTTGTGGGGGGCGGCGCTGCTCGTGCAAGTCGTCGCCGTGGCGACGCTAATCCCATTGTATCACTGCGTCTCGCGATCGGCCGGGGCTGCGGCCGGGTGGCGAGCCGCGTGCCTTTGGCCGCTTGTGCCCGCGCTTGCAGTTTTTCTGCCGAAGGCTGACGCGGTCTATCCATTCATTGGAATGACGGTGCTTGCCTGCTGGCACTGTCCGGGACCGCCGGGCATCGGTCGGGCCATGATCGCGGGAGCCGTCTTCTGGTTCGGTATGACGCTGTCGCTCGCGATGTTGCCGGTCGCGGTGCTCGCGAGCCTGCTGTCGGTGCAGGCGATCGCTGTCGCAGAGTCATCGACGCGGCGGCGCGTCATCCTCCTGACTCTTCGCGATGCGACCGTGGTTGCAATGGTTTTCGCGACGCTCACCGCAATCGTCTACGTCTGGGCCGACGTTGATTTGCTCGCAGTGTGGCGCTGGAACCTCCGGAATCATGCGGCCTTCTACGAGTCCTCTGCGCGAACATATTGGAAGTGGTTGCTGGTGAACCCGATCGAACTTGCGTTCGCGACCGGATTGCCCATTGCCGTCTGCCTCGTCTTCGCTTGTCGCAGAGTGCCGTCGCTGACGTCGACTATCTGGCCGGTGGGGATCGTTGTCGCACTGCTGTGGCTTTCGGGCAAGAATTCGGGGGAAGCCGCCCGGCTCTGGATGTTCCTCATCCCGTGGTACCTTTGGGTGGCGGCAGGGGGGTGGGAAGGCGCCGTCGGAGCCAGCCGGTGGCGCGCGATCCTTTCTCTGCAAGTGACTGTCGCGGGCTTGACCGCCATTCGCGTCAGCGGATTCGCCTTCGCCGAAATGATCGATGGTTCCGGCTGATCGGATTGAAGCGGCCAGGAGCGAACGGTCATTCAGAAGTGATCGCCCAGGGGCGAGTCGGCGCGAGAACGTGGCCGATGATCCTGCGGGTGCCCCATGCCTCGACCTTCTCGTGAAAGCTCCGCGGCGTCGATCCGACTTCGAGCGCTGGCGATGGCGGCGATCGGGATCGCAACCGTGGCGGGTTGCGAGACCACGGAAGTCGAGTTCCTTGAAACGAAGCAGATCGACGAACGGCTGACCGAACCCGACGTGCGGTCGGTCGTCGCGGTGCTCGAAGCGGTGAGCGAGAAAGAGCGTTCGCGGCTGCCCTCGCCGTTTCTGCCGCCGCCGATTTGGTCGGAATCACGCACGCTGCCAGTCAGCGAGTTAATGAGTGCCGAGCGGGACGCCTTCGAGCGTGTTTGGCAGCCCGAGCAAATCGCCGACCGAATTCCGAAGGGTGAACCCTGGGATTCTGCCTTCAAATCGCGACGACTGACTCGCGAGCAATTCTGTGCGCTCATGCTCAGCGTGACGGCCGCACTTGGCCGCGCCGCGACCGACGACAAGATCTCGCTCAGAGAGTTGGCGAAGCGAGGCGAGCGGGAACTTGCTTCGCTGACGAATGATGAACGCCCCTTTTCGTCCCTGACGTCCAACGAACGCCACGAAATCCTGAATCAGGCGGCGTGGCTCGCCATACGCGATCGCGCGCGCCACCTCGACCTGGTTCCGGAAGAGAATGTCGAGCTCGTCATTGCAAACCAAGAAGTCTTGCGGAAGGTGCTCGGCGACGAACTCTTCGCGAATCCCTTGACGGGGCTCTATCCGCGGCCGGAGGATTTCGGAGTTCCGTTCGAGGAAGGCGAACTCTCGGACGCGACGCTCACGTGGTCGCCAGGCGACGCGATCGTCGGTCCTGACGCCTCCAGAGGCGAGGGAGGTGAGCCGACGAGCCGCACCCCGCGGACTATTGGGCGCTGGTGACGTCCGGTCGCAACCGCTTCGCGTCTCTCAGATACACGTGCACGATTTCCTGTGGCCGCCGAGCCGTTTCGACGTGCAGAAGCACGCGCACGCAGCGCGGCATCGCTCCCGGCACCGCAATCTCGCTGGCGCACAGCAGCGGCACGTGACGCATTCCCAATGCCCGGGCGGCCTCGGCCGGAAAGGTGCTGGTCAGGTCGGGAGTCGTGGTGAAAACGGCTGAAACGACATCGTCGAAGTCCCCGATCTCATTACGGTCGAGAATCCCGCGCAGCAGCTCCTGCGTCGCCGCGAGTATCTGCTCGGGATTGTCCGCCTCGACCGTGGTCGCGCCGCGGATGCCGCGAACCGCCATGCCGTTTCGCCGGGTCTGGAGTCAACACTGTTCGCAAGCCCACAGTGTAACGCGACGCCGGTTGTTTGCGAGCGAGGAACATGGTTCAGGACGTCACCTCGGAAGCCACTGCTCGATTGCTTGCACGTCCGACGGATCGTCGATGGCCGCACAGATCGCGGCTCGCAACTTATCGTTCACTTTGAAGAGTTGGACGGGGTTGCCGCTGAATGGTGAATATTCTACAAACCCGCGCCGATATCGCCGCCGACGGTTCGTCCTCAAACCGTCAGCATGGCGCATCGCCAGGAATGTCGATTATGCCTCAGCCGCTCGAATCCCTGATCGCAGGACTTGCCGTTGAAACGATCGGCGATCGCACTCGTGTCGTCACCGGTGCTCAACCTCTCGGCCGGGCGGAAGCCGGCGACATGGCGTTCGTGGCCGGCAAGGTGAAGCCCGAAATTGCCTTTAAGAGCCGCGCTGGCGTGCTGTTCCTGACGCCAGAAATGGGCGATCGGCGACCCGAGGGAGACGCTCGGACGTTCGTGATTTCGGGCAATCCGAAAGACGCGTTCTTCTCGGCCCTGACGCGTCTGAAACCCGCTCGGCCCCGCGCCGCGGCGGCTCATTCGCCGCACGCCTTCATTCATCCGAACGCTCAGATCGGCCCGAACACGAACATCGCTCCCGGCGCGACGATCGGCAGCGGCGTCGTGATCGGCGCGTACTGCGACATCGCCCCCGGGGTCTGCATCGGCTCGGGTTCCCGCATCGGCGACGCCGTCCAACTCCATCCGAACGTGGTGGTCTACCATGACGTTCAGATCGGCAGCCGCGTCACGATCCAGGCCGGTTCGGTGATCGGGGCAGACGGGTTCGGCTACAAGACGCAAAACGGGCGTCACGATCGCATCCCGCACTTTGGCACCGTTCGCATCGGCGACGACGTCGACATCGGTGCCTGCACCACGATCGACCGCGCCGTCATCGGCGAGACAGTGATCGGCGACGGAACCAAGATCGACAACAACGTCGTCATCGCCCATAACTGCGAACTGGGCCGACACAATCTGCTCGTTTCGCAGGTCGGCTTCGCCGGCTCGGTGACGACTGGCGACTATGTCGTGTGCGCGGGGCAGGTGGGCATCGCCGATCACGTCAACATCGGCACCGGCGCGATTCTCGGCGCGAAGGCGGGGGTACATAAAGACCTCCCCGGCGGACAAACCTATCTTGGCGCTCCGGCCGCACCGATCGCCGATGCCACGCGTGCCGCCATGGCGATGCAGAAACTGCCGCAGCTACGACAAACTCTCAGGCAGCTCGAGCGACAGGTTGAAGCGTTGCAGAAGAAGGTCGATGACGCTGCAGGTCGAGAACGCTCGGCCGCTTAAGGCCAGTGGCGATACGGGATGATTTTGAGAGCGCACAAGTCGGGCAAGATGTTGAAGGACCGGAATCACACGCGACGGGTCGGGCTGCTCGCCGGAGGCGGCAGCTTTCCGGTTGAATTCGCTCAAGCGGCGGTTCGCGAGGGACACGACGTCGTGTGCCTTGGAATCGCCGGCATGGCACCGGCGGCACTCGCCGACATTTGCCAGTCCTTCCGCACCATCCCGCTCGGTCGGATCGGCCTGGCCATTCGCCATTTCAAGCGACGAGGCGTCCAGCGGGCGGTCATGGCGGGAAAGATCGAGAAGCGGATTCTCTTCGATCCGTTTCGCGTGCTGCGGCTGATGCCCGACCTGCGCACGCTGCACATGTGGTACTCGTACGCCCGCGAGAACCGGAAGGACGACACGATCCTGCTGGCCGTCATCCGCGAGTTCGCCCGCGACGGCATCACGTTCGAGTCGGCACTCGACTACGCACCGGAGCTGCTCGTGAACCACGGATTCCTCACCCGCCGCCGACCGACGTCTCCACAGTGGGACGACATTCGCTTCGGCTGGGAAATCGCCAAAGAAATGGGCCGCCTCGACGTCGGTCAATCGATCGTCGTCAACGACAAGGCCGTCATCGCCGTCGAGGCCGTCGAAGGCACCGACGAATGCATCCGCCGGGCAGGCCTGCTCTGCCGGCGCGGCGGCTTCACCATCGTGAAGGTCTCGAAGCCGCAGCAGGATATGCGGTTCGACGTGCCGACGGTCGGCCTGGGAACGCTGCAGACGATGCACGAATCGGGCGGGCGTGTGCTCGCCATCGAAAGCGATAAAACGATCGTGCTCGATCGCGCCGAGTTCGTCGCGCTCGCCGACAAGCTCGGCATCGCAATCGTCGCGCTCAACGCTCAAGAACTCGCGCTGCGCGTCGTCGCCTGACGCATGTCATGCCGTCGTATTCGACTCGGTCGTGACGTCGGCGAACGCAGGCTTCAGTTCCGATTTCTTCGGTGAGCTGGAATCGGTCTTTCGAGCCGGCCCGAGCACGACGGTGTGCTTCGCTCCCGCGAACGACAGCTCGTCTCCAGGCAGCAGGGCGCCGCGGATCACTTTCTGGCCGTTCACCTTCGTGCCGTTGGTGCTGCCGAGATCGCGAACGAACAAAAGTCCATCGGTCTTGACGATCAGACAGTGCAATTTTGACACACTCTCGCGATCGACGATGACGTCGCAGACGCCGGACTTGCGACCGACGACCGAGACATCGCGATCGAGAACGATCGGTTTTCCACCGTCGAGCGGCACCAGTTCGGCGTGCATAAGGAAGAGGCGTCAGGTGAGCGAGGGCATTGACGGCCCGGTGGGACATGCAATTCTGGAGCCTTCCGCCGATCAGGTCAACAGGCGTTCCCGCCGGAACGTCGTCGTTCCTTGACGCTCTCACGGGCCGCTGATACGTTCTCACCACGCTTTCGGCGCCCGCCGTGCGCCTTCGTCGGCGTGTCGGGTCGGCCGGTGCGGCCATGTGAGGCCGCCTCAATTGCCGGAGTTCGCAACGGCGATGTCCGTCGCGGTGTCTCGCCGGTTCAGCCGGCCCCATACGGCCATCCGGGAAGCAGGAACCATCACAGCAACAGGATCGGGTTCGATGACCGCGACCAAGAACAAGTACGTCTATTTCTTCGGCGACGGCAAGGCCGACGGCAACGGCAAGATGAAGGAACTGCTGGGTGGCAAAGGTGCCAACCTCGGCGAAATGGCGAACATCGGTCTGCCGGTTCCCGCCGGCTTCACGATCACGACCGAAGTCTGCACGTACTTCTACGCTCACGATAAGAGCTATCCGCCCGAGTTGAAGGAGCAGGTGGCCGCATCGCTAAAGCAGGTCGAGAAGGCGATGGGCGCCGAGTTCGGCAGCACCACGAATCCGCTGCTGCTCTCGTGCCGCTCGGGCGCCCGCGAGTCGATGCCGGGCATGATGGACACGATCCTCAACATCGGCCTCAACGACGAAGCCGTGCAGACGCTCGCGAAGGCGAGCGGCAACGAGCGGTTCGCGTACGACAGCTATCGCCGCCTGATCCAGATGTACGGCGAAGTCGTGATGGGCATGAAGCCCGAAACGAAGGAAGACCCCGACTATTTCGAGCACATGCTCGAGGAGAAGAAGAAGACGGTCGGTGTCCACTTCGACAACGAACTTACCGTCGAGCACCTCAAGGAACTCGTCAAAGAGTTCAAGGCGAAGGTCAAAGAAGTCACCGGCAAGGAATTCCCGACCGACCCGCACGCCCAGTTGTGGGGAGCGGTCGGTGCCGTCTTCACGAGTTGGGGCAACGATCGGGCGGTCGTCTATCGCCGCGATTACGGCATTCCGCACGAATGGGGCACAGCCACCAACGTGCAGGCGATGGTCTTCGGCAACCTGGGCGATGACTGCGCAACGGGCGTGGGCCTGACCCGCGACTGTGCGATCGGCACGCCGGAGTTCGTCGGCGATTATCTCATCAATGCACAAGGCGAAGACGTCGTCGCCGGTATCCGCACGCCGCTGCGGATTGAAGAGACGCTCGGCAAGGACATGCCGGAGGCCTACAAACAGCTTTCGCAGATTGCGAAGACGCTCGAACAGCACTTCAAAGAAGTGCAGGACATCGAGTTCACGGTTCAGAAGGGCAAGGTCTGGATGCTCCAGACCCGTAACGCCAAACGCACCGGCTTCGCCGCCGTCCGAATCGCTGTTGATCTCGTCAACGAGGGCCTCATCACGCCGAAAGAGGCGCTGCAGGCCCGTCGCATTCCGGCGAACGACCTGAACCAGCTCCTCCAGCCGATCTTCGATACCGCCGCCAAGAAAAAGGCCGTCGACGAGGGCAAGTTCCTCACGAAGGGCATCAACGCCGGCCCGGGCGCCGCGACGGGGCAGATCGTCTTTCACGCCTCGGATGCCGAAACGCTGGTCGAGAAGGACAAGAACGCCCAGATGATCCTCGTCCGTCGCGAGACCAGCCCGGAAGACCTCCGCGGCATGCGTCTCGCGAAGGGCATCCTCACGGCCTTCGGCGGCGCGAGCAGCCACGCGGCGCTCGTCAGCCGGCAGATGGGCAAGACGTGCATCGTCGGTGCGAGCGACCTCGAAATCGACTACCACGATGCGACGGTGAAGGTCAAAGGCAAGACCCTCAAGGAAGGCGACTGGATCAGCATCGACGGCTTCACCGGCGAGGTCTTCGAAGGCAAGGTCGACACCCGCCCCAGCGAAATCATCGAGGTGCTCGTCACCAAGACGAAGAAGCCCGATGAAGCCGAGACTTATCGCCGCTACGCCCAGTTGATGGAGTGGGTCGACCAGCACCGCACGCTCGGCGTGCGAGCCAACGCCGAGGCCGACGACGCCGAGAAGAGCGTGGCGTTCGGGGCCGAAGGCGTGGGCCTCTGCCGCACCGAGCACATGTTCTTCTCACGCCTCGACGACATGCGCGAGATGATTCTCGCCGAGACGAAGGAAGAGCGCGAGAAGGCCGTGGCGAAGCTGCTGCCGCACCAGCGCGAAGACTTCACCGTCCTCTTCAAGGCGATGGCCGGCAAGCCGGTCACGATCCGCCTGCTCGATCCGCCGCTGCACGAGTTCCTGTCGGAGCATCACCTTCACGAGCAGCCCGATCTCGTCCACAAGCTCGCCGACATGGTCGGCAAATCGAAGGAAGAGATCTACCGACGTGTCGAAGAGCTCAAGGAGCAGAATCCGATGCTCGGGTTCCGCGGTTGCCGACTGGGCATCGTCTATCCCGAGCTGACGGCGATGCAGTCGCGGGCGATTTTCGAGGCCGCCTGCGCCTTGAAGAAAGAGGGCGTCGACGTGAAGCCCGAGGTCATGATCCCGCTCGCCGGGTTCAAGGCGGAGTTCGAGAACCAGGAGAAGATCGTTCGCGCCGTGGCGGCGAAGGTCTTCGAAGAGCGGAAGGTGAAGGTCGATTACCTCGTCGGCACGATGATCGAGATCCCGCGTGCGGCTTTGACGGCCGATCAGATCGCCCAGAAGGCCGAGTTCTTCAGCTTCGGCACGAACGACCTCACGCAAACGGCTCTCGGCATGAGCCGCGACGACTACGGTCCGTTCATCGGCTTCTACCGCGAGAACGACATCGTTCCGAACGATCCCTTCCAGACGATCGACCAGGAAGGTGTCGGCAAGCTGATGAAGATCGGCGTCGAAGGCGGCCGTCACACGCGGAAGGATCTCAAGATCGGCATCTGCGGCGAGCACGGCGGCGACCCCGCCAGCGTGATGTTCTGCCACCGCATCGGCCTCGACTACGTGAGCTGCTCACCGTTCCGCATACCGATCGCGAAACTCGCGGCGGCGCAGGTGGCGCTGGCTGAGGCGAAGTGATAAGAGCTTGCGTGCGGAGTGAATAAAGAGGCCCGGCTTCGCAGGAAGTCGGGCCTCTTCTTGCGCAGTGCCGCTCTGCTTCCGAAATGACATTGGAGCAACCAGGATGGCCGCGAACTGATCTCCGAGGTACGCCATGACCACCATCACCGAAATCGAAGCCGCCATCAGTCGCTTACCGGCGAATGAGTTTGCCGAGTTGGTCGCGTGGCTTCAGGAATACCATGCCGAGGCGTGGGATCGACAGATCGAGGCCGATCTCGCCGCAGGTCGCCTTGATGCCCTTCTCTCTGAGGCGGAGAATGAGTATCGGGTGATGTCGAGCGGAGGATGAGTTATGACCGCGGCTTCGAGCAAATCAAAGACTCCGGCGGCCGATGAGCGGGATCGGATGCACGCCCTCTATCGGCGAGGCGGCGAGGAACGACAGATGGCTCCCCATATCGTTTATGCGGAGCCGTCCTGCCCGCACGCCGGCTGCGATCAAGCGATGCAGGCGATCGACTTCCGCCTGGAGGATCACGGGAGGGCCGTGCATGATCTCTTGGTTCGCGCGTGGTGGAACGACACAGGGTTCGTCGGTCGATGTCCTCGCTGCGGCGGCTGGATTCATTTCAGCATCCGTGGCAAGCGAGCCATGACGGCGAATGAAGCCGAGAAGTACCCGCAACTGCCCAACAATTGGCACGCGGGGGCGACCATCCTCTGATTCGAGGCGGGCGCCACCTTATCTAGTGCGTACCACCCCGGTCTCTAGCGCGATCTAGGCGAGATGGGTAACCTTCCGTTGTTCATCAAAAACGGAGGGGGAAGGGATGCAGTCGTATTCCTCGGAGATGCGGCGGGACGTGCTGGCGGC
>JACCRE010000253.1 GCA_013813775.1 Planctomycetaceae bacterium | reverse complement strand
TAGTCCTGCGACGGCGCCAATGACGTCAGCAGATCAGGTGTGGTGTCGCTTGGGAACGAGGCCGCTGCGGACAGGGGCGTTTGACGGCGAGATCGCGTCGACCTGAGACAACCCGCATGCCGGTGTCATGCGACGGGAGGAGGGCTTCGCACGTTGCCGACGAGAATCACAGCAGCCGGTCGAGAAGCGATCCCGCGAAGACTCGCTCCAGAAGCACGTCGGGCAAAGAGGGGTCGACGGATGTCTTCCCGGTCGATTTCGAAGCCTCCAAGACATCGTTCGCCTTCGGGGTTGCCGTCTTTCCGGTCGCGTTCGTGATCGGTTCAGCCTTGGCGGGCGACTGTCGTCCGTCGGTGCCGCGGCCGTGCTCGTTGCCGTGATCTTGCCCGTTGCCGTGCAGGCGATTGACGTCACCGGTGCCCGGGCCGGTGAGCACGACGAACGTCTCAATGCCCGTATAGGTGAACGCGATGTTCCCCACCTGAACCGTTCCGTCGCCGAGGTTGCGAACTACATCGCGCGGCGAGCCGAAGACCGCGAGCAGGTCTTTGCCGGCGTCGCCGCCATGCACGATCACGCCCCCCTCCAGCACGCCGCGTGCGCCCCTGACATCGATGACGAAGCGATCGGTCGTTCCATCATTGCCGACAAGAATCACCTGCGACGTCTCGCCGATCCGTCGCTTCGCCAGCAGTTCGCCGGTGTTGAGGTCGAACAACCGCAGCCAGTTGCCGTTCGCATCAAGGAACAGGTTCGCCGACCCGGCCCCTGAGGGCACCTGGTAGTAGAAGACCGAGCGGTCGAGGAACATGTTGTCCTGAAGGTTCGTCAGGCCGGTGTTCCGCCGGATGACGTCGGCGAGCGTCGTGTTCTCGATGCGTGCGAGCTCCCGACCGTTGAACTGATTCTTGTAGAAGAACCGATCGCCGTCGCGGAGCCGCCGGAACTGATCGCCGAGGGCTGTCTGCATCAGTTCGCCGACGCTGCTGCCGGGCACATGGTCTTCTGAGATCGCGCCGACCCACACGTCGACCAGTTCGATGTTGCCGTTGTAAGCCAACGACAACGCCGCGGCGACGGCGGGATCGGAACTGATCTGGCTGAAGCTGGTGTAGGATTCGAGACCGAAGTCGCGCCGCACCTGGTTGTAACCCGGCAGGCCGTGATCGCGACCGCGCTGCATGTTGATCGCCGTAAGGTCGAACTGAGCCGGCGGATCGAACAGCAGGTTGCGAACGCCATCGACGACGTGGCGATCGATCTCCTGCGCGAGGCTCGCACCGAGGCCCATCAGGAACGGATCGATGCCGAACGTTTCAATGATCGACGGCTGGAAGAACGCATCGCCGAGGCCCATCCGGCCCGGTCCCATGGGAGACAGGTCATCGTTCGTCATCGTGAGCGACAGCGGCAGCATCGTATGGCCGATGCGGTACAATGCCGCCGAAAAGACGTTCGCGATGCTCGGGTTCACGTTCGGGTTATAGCCGGCATACGGCCCCAGCGCCGTCTGGCCGAGCAACGCCGGCAGAAACTCGCGATAGGTGATCACCTGCATTTCGGCGATCACGATCCGCCGGGCCTGTTGATAGATCGACTCGTCGATGTTCGCGTCGGCGAGGTTTTGGCCCTTGAACTGCTTCGCCGCGATCTCCGCGGCAATCCGGTTGTGCTCGCGCACGAACAGCGTGTGCAACGATGTAAGCCCCGGTTGCTCGTTCGCGCGGATATCGCCGGCGAGGAAGTAGTCTTCTGGACCAAACGGCGGCGGCGCCGCGTTCGGCTGCCCCGACGTGTTGTACGGCAGAAGGCTCCCGGCGCTCGTCTTCAGCATCCCTCCGACGAAAGTTCGCAGTGCCGCCGCGCGGGCCGCGTCGGAGCCATAGACGTTCGAGCCGTCGATGAACGACGTGATCTGGTTGATCTGCTGTCGCGGGTTGGACGGATCGGTGCCGGTCGCCGGGTCGAACCGCGAGCGGAACAGCATGATGGATTGCGTGCCGGTGCCGCCAGGGTCGAGGTGCGGGTCGCCCGCGGGCACCGGAATGTCGATGCGTTCGAGCGGGAAGGCTTCCTCCGTCAGGTCCAGATCGTGGTCCAGGAACTGTCCCCACTGAAACAGGAACTGCGTGAGGTGCCGGTCGTTGAAGATGTCTTCCGTCTGCGACAGCACGAGGTTGCTGACGAGTCGCGGATTCGGTCGATCGGCGCCGCCCATCGACGAAACGCCGTCGCCGTAGCTGATCGTGGTGTTCCGCAGTAATTGCGTGCCTGCACTGCCCCACGTCGGATTCAGCAGGTTGTTGCCGGTTCCATCGATGGATTGATACGTCGCCGAGAGCAAGACCCGCTCTTCAAGCAGCTCCGCAGGAGCGGGATACGCGGGCCTACGTCTCTGCGGCGAAAAACTGTGAGCCCGCCGGCGGGAACAGCGATCGAGGAGCACGTTTCGCATCGGAATGGCTCTGCACAGAGAGGGCGCGACATCGAAACAAACGTGCTCGACGCCGGAGACAAAATGAGAAACGCGACCGTCCCTGTCTGGCCCCGCAGGGGAGATTCGCCAAAATAGCGGCGGCTCCCGACCCTCGGCAAGCACTAACCTGAGTGTTCTGGAGCGACTTTTCCGCGACACATGAACGCTCGATGCCGAAATCCATCTACCTCGACAACAACGCGACGACGTGTCCCCTGCCGGAAGTGCTGGCGGCGATGGATCGCGTGTGGCGCAACGCCTTCGCGAATCCCGGCAGCCGACACGCCGCCGGCCGGGCCGCCCGCCGAGTGCTCGAAGAGAGCCGCGACAGCATCGCTCGCATCCTCGACGCCGAGCCGGACGAAGTCGTCTTCACCTCCGGTGGCACCGAATCGATCAACCTCGCGATCCACGGGCTCGCGCGCAGCAAGGGCACGATCATCACCGGTCCGGCCGAGCATCCCGCGACCGCCGAAACGATCGCGACGCTCATGCAGCGCGGCTGGGCGCCCGAGGAACTTGCCGTCGACGCCTCTGGAAGACTGAGCGGCCCGGATACAAGTTTGATCCCGCAGAAGCCGCTCACGAATCCGATCCCCCTCTCCCTCGGGAGAGGGGATAGGGGTGAGGGGACGCCTTGCCGCGTCGCCTCGGACTTTACGGAGCCAGCGCGGCGAAGGGGACGGGCGCAAGCGGCGAAGGATGCCAACTCGCTCCCCTCACCCCCGGCCCCTCTCCCCAAGGAGAGGGGAGTTGCGTCACGGCCTCTGAATGCGACAGGGTTCAGTGGCGATGAAAGCGATGTAAAGCTCGTCTCGCTGTTACTCGCGCACAATGAGACCGGCGTGGTGCAGGACATCGCACCGCTGATCGCGCACTGCAACGCGAAGGGGATTCCGACGCATCTCGACGCCGTGCAGGCCGTCGGAAAGATTCCCGTCTCGTTCAAGCGGCTCGGAGCGACGGCGCTGTCGTTCGGCGCGCACAAGTTCCACGGTCCGCGAGGTATCGGCGGGCTGCTCGTCCGACGAGGCGTCAGGCTCGCGCCACTGCATCACGGGGGACATCAGGAGGCCGAACGCCGGCCCGGCACCGAACCGGTCGCGCTCATCGCCGGCCTGGCGGCGGCTCTCGAATCCTGGCATCGACAAGCCGAAGATCGAATGCGCCGCATGTCGTCGGCTCGCGATCGGCTGGAAGCGGGATTGATCCAACGCTGCTCACCGGTGGTGATTCACGGTCGCGAAGCCGTTCGGCTACCCAACACGTCGAGCGTCGCCTTTCCCGGCCTCGACGGCGAAGCGCTGTTGGTCGCGCTCGATCTCGAAGGCGTCGCCTGCTCACTCGGCAGCACCTGCGCGAGCGGCTCCGCCGAACCCGCCCCGATCCTGCTCGCGATGGGAGTGCCGCCGGAGACCGCGCTGGCGACGGTGCGCTTCAGCGTGAGCTTCGAAACGACGATTGAAGAGATCGACGAAGCCGTGCGACGGATCGCGGGGGTCGTCGAGCGGCTGCGGTGAGCCTGATGAATGGGAACTGGTCGATAGCGACCGCGTGATCTCCCCTCTCCACTGGGGAGAGGGGCCGGGGGTGAGGGGATGTCTCACGCGCACTTCGCCGAACTACTGCTATACCGTGAGCTTGTCGAGATGCGGCCGGAGGGCGGCTTCGAAGCGGATCATGGCATCGACGAGACGTTCGATGAGGTCGGGCCATTCCGTTTCGTCAGTTAAGTCGGTGGGAATGCCGAGGGAGATGCGACTGATTTTCGCATCGTCGTTTCTCTGCCAATCTAAAGGTTCCCCAAATTGCCGATCGATTTGGTCGCGGTGCAACACAAGTTGATCAAAGATACGCTTCGTTTCGTCTTTAGGTCGATTGATCCAAAACTCGATGCGCGGGTTGCCTTGATGAAAGCTATAGCTGAAATATGTGGAGGCGACAGACGCATTGGCGGGACAGGTAAAGGCCCAAGTCTTCGGGAAGCATCCCTCGTGCAAATCAGTCTTCAGTGCGGCATACTTCTGAATCTCGGCCAAAAACCTCGCGAGGATCGCACTTGATGCTGACTGCTCTTGTCGTTTCGCTCGCTCGCGTTGTTCTTTCACGCGGATTCGAACTTGGTATTCCGCCGCTTCCGGCAGTGGAATGACCTGTTGAATATCAACGATGAGTCGCTCGGCATCTTTGTATGGTTTCATCCGAACGCAACGAATGTCGAGTCCACGCTGGTTGAGCCAAAGTACCGTCGTCGTGACTTCCGGATGAAAATCCGCTGAAGCGAGCACGACACTCACATCTTGTGCAAACAAGTTCTCATCCGGCTCATCCCAGCCCAGATGGTCGAGAATTGTTTGTCTCGGCTCGCGAGAGTCACCGCGCGGGCGGTGTAGCGCGAGAACGTTTCCACGGCCTGCTCAAAGGTCATGGTGGAGACCATCGCCGCGTAACGAAGGGCTTGAAGCTCCATGTGACCGCCATCTTCGGTCCGCTTGAGTTCGACGATGACAATGTTCGCTGCCTTGTCGATGCCCAAGAGATCGATTCGACGACTGCTACCGTCCCAGTGGCCAAACTCTTCCGAAATGATCAATGTGCCGGGTGCGACGGCGCTGATCTGATCGCGTAGCAACCGCTGAAGATCACTTCGTTCGGAAAGTCCCGCTTTCGCGAACGTCGTTTCCTCAAGTGCGTAAAGTTCATCGCGAGTCAACGAGAACACAGGCATGGCGAATGTCGGGCCGGTTTGTGCGAAGAGTGTAAGCCACTTGCGAGAGCTTACGCACTCCCCTCACCCCTGACCCC
>JACCRE010000173.1 GCA_013813775.1 Planctomycetaceae bacterium | reverse complement strand
CGAAAAGCGTAACCGCAGGGGCGAGGAGGATAAGTTCGTCGCGCCAGAAATACTGGGAGAACTCGGCCGGCTGACGCCGGCCGCTCGCCTTGAGAATCGCCTGATACATCGTGAGGGCGACGGCGAGAACGAACAGCAATTGTGTGCCGTGCGGGATCTTGACGAGGCAGCCGTCGAGATAATAGTACCACCAGCCGTGGCCCCGCCACTCGCCCCGCAGGTAGCTCGGCTGACCATAGTCCTCGAAGTCCCGCTTCTGCAAATCGAAACCAAGCAGGTACTGCCGATCGTCGAGCGATTGCTGGAAGCCGATGGCGAAACACCGAAGCGGCTTTTCTGGCGGGCGTTGTGCGAAGCTGCCACTGGGAATCCTTCTGCCGCCGAACACTTCCGCGATCTCGCCGCGAGATTCCCGGAAGACGCGTGGGCCGTTCCGGCACGTCAGGCCGCGCAATCGTTGGCCGAGTTCGACGCGAACCTCGACGCTCAGGCGGAAGCTGCCGCCGCAGCGGTTCGACAAGCCTTCAACGAAGACGTCAGAATCATCGAGGCCGAGGGAGAGTGGAAACGAGCCTCCGGGGCCATTCATGTTTATGCGGCGGCCGACTTGTCGACGCAAAGCGGCGAAGCGGTTCTCAGAAAGGGTGAAACGTGGCTGGCGGCGCTGCGGGTGGAGGAGGATCGGACGCGGCTGCTCCTCGACGGCGAAACGTCGATCAGCGTCTTCGGCGGTCAACTGCCGTTCAACATTCCGCGACCCAAGCTCGAAATCGATCCGATCAGCAGAAAGCTCGACTTCGCCGCCAGCTTCTCATCGAAGCCGCAAGCGGCGGTGGGCAGCGATGCCGCGAGTGACGCGACGACCCACTTGCTGCGACACTTGCAGCCCGCGATGGTCCGGCCGCTGCTGCAAGACTACGTCAACAAAGGCTGGCTGCCGGTCGCTACGCAAAGCGACGACGCGGAAACCACTTTCGGGTGGATCGAGTTCTCGGCGCGCACGCCGGCGGTCAAGGAATGGCAGGTGCGCATTGCGAAGGATCATCACCTGGCGTCGGTCGAGAGTCCGCAATTCTCGCTGAGAACGCTCAAGTACGGACCTGCGGGCGCGTTCGAGGTGACGCCTCCCGCATGGCCGGAGCTTCCCGTCGTCGAGCATGAAAAGTTCGAGCCTTCCGTGATGTTCCGGGCGATGGCGGCACTCACGAAGCTGTGGTCCGACGACGAAGCGCCCGTCACAACGACTGCCCAAGCGGTGGATGCGGCAAGAAATTGATGCGGCAAGGTTTTTGGCCGAGACGACCGTGAGGCAAGGTGGGGCACATCCCGGTGGCGAAGCCGGCGTCGTGATGGCATCTTCCGGGGATTCCAACCTGGGAGTTCCGCGATGATGATCCGCTTGTTTCTCGCGTCATCCTGCCTGACGAGTTTCGCCGCTGCCGCGGAGATCAAAACCGAAGTCCTCAAGCCCGAGCCGATCAGGATCTCGATCGACGAGCTGCCGGAACCGAATCTGTCGGAGAGCGCGAATCAGCATCCTCAGGTGATCCCGGTTCCGGAGGACGCCGTGCTGAAGGCGCCGGCGGGCTTCACGGTCAATCTCGTCGCCGAGATTCCGCAGGCCCGCTGGCTCGCCGTCACTCCGGCGGGCGAACTGCTGTGCGTGTCCTCGCGAACGAACACGATCTTCCGACTGCCCGATACGAACGGCGACGGCGTCGCCGATGAGAAGGCCGTGTTCGCCGACGAGCAGGATGGATTGAATATGCCCTTTGGCATGGCCTTCCTGAAAGACGGCTTCTACGTCGGCAATACGAACGGCGTCGTGCGTTTCGAGTACGAGAAGGGCCAGAAGGAGCTTGAAGGTCCACCGAAGACGATCACCGACCTGCCGGGGCAGGGTTACAACGAGCACTGGACGCGAAACGTGATTCCCGCGCCCGACGGCGGGCTGTTCGTCTCCGTCGGTTCGAAATCGAACGCCGACATCGAAGAACCGCCGCGGGCGAGCGTGTTGTCGGTGTCGGCCGACGGCAGCCGGAAGGATGTGTATGCGTTCGGTCTGCGGAACCCGGTCGGACTCGCGATTCATCCGCAGACGAAGCAGCTCTACGCGACGGTCAACGAACGCGACAAGATCGGCGACGGCCTCGTACCCGATTATTTCACGTCGGTGAAGCAGGGCGCGTTCTACGGATGGCCCTATGCGTATCTCAAGCCGTCGCTGCTCGATCCGCGGCATGTTGAAAACGGCAAAAGCGTGCGACCCGAACTCGCGGAGAAAACGACGACCCCCGACGTGCTGTTCGAGGCCCATTCCGCGGCGCTCGGACTGGCGTTCTACACCGCCGACGAGAACGCGGCGTCGGCCTTTCCGGAACGGTATCGTCAAGGGGCGTTCGTCGCCTTCCGAGGCTCGTGGAATCGCTCAGAGGGCACGGGCTACAAGATCGTGTTCGTGCCGTTCAACGATGAGGGACGTCCGGAAGGCGGCTACGAAGATTTCGTGACGGGCTTCCTGACCGATCCCGCCGGACCGACGACCTTCGGCCGCCCCGTCGGCACGACGATTCTTCCGGATGGCAGCCTCGCCTTCACCGAAGAGGGCAATGGCCGCGTGTATCGCGTAAGCTATCAAGGTGAATGATTCAGCTTGCCAGTCGCGGCGGCTTGGCATGGAATCGCGTGAGAGGTTCTAACAAAACCGTCATCATCCTGCTGCGGCTCACGAATCCGGTCCCCCTCTCCTCTGGGGAGAGGGGACAGGGGTGAGGGGTTGCCTGGCCGCCTCATTCCCGTGTTTCTCCGCTTCGACGACCGCCTCGTGAACTACCGCAAGCGACGTGGCACGTCAACCTCGCCCCTCACCCCCGGCCCCTCTCCCGAGGGAGCGGGGAGTTTCGTCGGAACCTCTTACGATCGAACCCGGCACGCCGCCGTTCGCACCGATGATTACGTCTTTCACCAGCTCATTCCGTACATCGGCAACAAGCGGCGGCTGCTCGACCTGATCGGTCGCGCGATCGCCGCCGCCGGGTTGAGACCCGGTGCCACGTTCTTCGACCTGTTCGCCGGCTCGGGTGTCGTATCGCGGTTCGCGAAGCGACGCGGCTTTCGCGTGCTCTCGAATGATTGGGAACCGTACGCTGAGGCGATCAACCGCTGCTACGTGGCGTGCGACGCGGCTCCGACGATTCGTGGACAGGGCTACGTAAGGACGATCGACGAGTTGAACGCTCTCGCGCCGGTTGACGGCTGGGTGACGAAGCATCTCTGCCCGACCGATGACGACCGCATCGACGGCAGCCGTGATCGCCTCTTCTATATGCGGAAAAACGGCATGCGGATCGACGCCATCCGCGGCCGCATCGCGGCGTGGGAACGCGCCGGCGATCTCACCGTCGAACAGCGGGATTGTCTGCTCGCCCCGCTGCTCTATCAGGCCTGCTACGTGAGCAATACGAGCGGCGTTTTCAAAGGTTTTCACAACGGCTGGGGCGGGCAGACGGGCACCGCGCTCTACCGCATCGCTTCCGAGCTCACGTTGCGTCCCGCCGTGTTTCATCGAGCTGCGCCGGCACACGTGTTTCGCTGCGATGCGACGGAGCTCGCGCAAGGGCTTTCCGACGAGACGATCGACTTCACCTATCTCGATCCGCCCTACAACCAGCATCCCTACGGCAGCAACTATCACGTGCTGAACACGATCACGCTGTGGGATGCGCCGCCGTTGCCGCCCAAGATCACCGGTCGCGGCGATAAGGCCGCGATTCGCACCGATTGGAGAATCCTGCGGCGCAGCGCCTACAACAAATCGAGCGAAGCCGCCGCGGAATACGAGACATTGCTGCGGAGCCTGCGTTCCCGCTGGATCGCGACAAGCTACAGCACCGACGGCACGATCGCGCTCGCCGACCTCGTGGCAGCGAACGTCCGCCGCGGCAACGTGACCGTGCTGACGAAAGGCTACAAACGCTATCGCGTGAGTTCCCAGCGCTTCTCGGCGAAGCCGATGAACGTCGAGTTCATTCTGCTGACGGACGCCAACGCAAAGCCGGACGTCACCGTGGATGAGATCGTGAATCGCATTCTGTGCGAAGAGCGACGAGTCATCGCGTCACATCCCGAGACATGAGAGGAGGCCCGCAAAAGTGGCCTGACACTCCGTGTCGGTTTTTCGAATGCTCTGTTGGCGATAATTCGTTGATGGTGACGCCATCGTCGTGGCGCACCTTCGACGACCGACACGGAGTGTCGGGCCACTCTCGGCACGTCTCTACTTCGTCCCGACGAGCGCCTGCTTGAGCGGCCTTCGCCATTGGTTCGTGCTCGGGTCAAAGGCGCCGAAGCCGGAGCCGAACTCCCAGTAGGCCCAGCTCATTCCAAGGCGTGCGGCTTCGCTGCGAACGAACGTCGTCCACTTCTCGCGCGACGCCATGTCGGCCTTCGAGTAGGCCCCGAATTCGCCCAGGTATATCGGGCGATTGTGCTCGCGGCCCCACGTCGCGGCCTTTTCCAGGTCCTTCCGCACCGCGGCGCGATCGGCGTCGTTGCCCCACTTCATGCCGAGCCACTTGTCGGAGCCTTCCGCCCAGCTCGCTCCCTGATGGGTGAAGTGAAACGGCGAGTAGTAATGCACCGTGACGATCAGGTTCTCGTCGTCCGGCAGTTCGAGCTTGGCGAGCGAGTCGATGTTGTTCCAGTTGCCCGGTCCGACGATCACGGCCCGCTTCGGGTTCGACTCGCGTACGATCGCGAGCGCTTTTGGAAAGAGTGCGTTCCATTTCTCGGGCGTGAGGGGATTGCGTGGTTCGTTGAGAAGTTCGAACACGACGCTGCCCGGCTGGTCGGCGTAGCGCTTCGCGAGCTGACTCCAGAGGGCGAGAAATCGCTCCTCCTGCTGTTCGGGGGCGTCGTAAAGCTCGTCGTAATGATGGATGTTCAGCACGACGTTCAGCCCGCGCTTCGTTGCATTCTCGAGCACCCAGTCGACGCGTTCGGCGAAAGCCGGTTCGATGGCGAAGGGCGCAGTCTTCGCCGCATGCGCCGACCACTTCACCGGCACGCGGATCGATTCGAAGCCCGCCTGCTTCACGTCGTCGAAGTACCGCTCTTCGATCCGGAAGCCCCATTCGCCTTCGCTCGGCGCTTCGAGCGCGTTGCCGAAGTTGATGCCCTTGCCGAGCGATTGATTGACCTCGGCGATCGGCTTCGCCTCCGGCGGGGCGGCGTATGCCGGAATCGAGAATGCGAAGAACATCAAAAAGCTCGCGAGCGTTCTCATGGCGATGATCTCAAATGTGGCGAGCCGCAGGCGTGAGCCTGCGGGTCAACGGTCTTAATTGTCCAAACGCGACTCACGAATCCTGTCCCCCTCTCCCTCGGGAGAGGGGGACAGGATTGAGGGGTTGCCCTGCCGCGTCGCTCTGTCTTTCACAACGTCATCGTTGCGAAGGAAACGGGCCCAAGCGACGAGGCGCGTCAACCCGCTCCCCTCACCCCCGGCCCCTTCCCCAGCGGAGAGGGGAGCCGCGTCAGAACCATTCCTGCTTCAATAACTATGATGATCGATCTCCACCTTGCCGCGAAACGTCCAGTACACGAGAAAGGTGTAGCCGATCACGAACGGCATGCCGATGCCCGCGACGATCGCCATGATGCCGAGCGTCTTTTGCGACGACGCGGCCGAGTAGATCGTCAGGCTGTTCTCGGGATTTGGCAGCGACGTGATGAGGTTCGGGAAGAGGGCGATGCCGAACAGCACGACGAGCGAGGCGATCGTCGCCGCCGTCGAAGCGAAGGCCTGCGCGGGGGCGCGATTGAACAGCGAGCGCGGCACATTCGCGATCGCCAGAATGCTCAACAGCACGACGGCCCACGCCCACGGATGGTCGCGAAAGTTGGCGGTCGCGTGCGGCAGCGTCATCAGCGTCGCGATCGTCGTCAGCAGATAGCAGATGAGAAACAGCCCCCAGGCCGTCCAGCCGCACTTGTAAAGACGTTCTCGCAGTTCTCCGTCGGTCTTGAGGATCAGATACGCCGCGCCATGCACGGCGAACAGCGTGACGGCCATCAGTCCGACGAGCACCGAGTAAAAATGAAGCTGGTCCTTCACGCCGCCGATGAAGATGCCGCGCTGGTTGAGGGGTACGCCGCTGATCGCGGCTCCAACGGCGACGCCGAAGACGAACGTCGCCACCAGCCCGGAGACGCTGAAGCCGACGTCCCACACGAACCGCCAGCGGGCCGAATGGACTTTGCCGCGGAACTCGATGCTCACCGCGCGAAAGATCAACGCGAACAGCACCGCCATGAACGCTGCGTAGAAGCCTGAAAACGAGGTGGCGTAGGCTTCCGGAAAGGCGGCGAACATCGCTCCACCGAACGTGACGAGCCAGACTTCGTTGCCGTCCCACAAGGGGCCGACGGCGTTCAGAATGATCCGTCGCTCGTGATCGCTGCGGCCGGCGAAGTGCAGAATGCCGGCCCCCAGATCGAAGCCGTCGAGCATGGCGTAACCCGCCAGCAGGACGCCCAGCAGCAGGAACCAGAAGATGTTGAGATCCATGGAGTGAGACTGCCGAGCCTGGATTTACGAGCGTGACCTGTTCTCAGCAAGAACCCCGGATTGCACGGACAGATTATTTCATGTCCTTCGTGTCCTTCGTGGTCCCCTTTTCCGTCTGTTCCGTGACTTCCGTGGTCCTCAATCTCTCCTTCAAGTCAACTTGGTGATCCACTAGGTTCGTTTGACGTCCGTCAGCGAGCGGTGATGATCGACTCTTCCCGTCGCCGCTTCAATGACGCCGCCGTGACCCTGCGATTGATCTGCCACAGGCTCAGGGCCGGCCTGAATCTTGTGATTCAGCAGGAAGATCCAGAGCACGAAGAGCAGGCCGTACACAAGGCCGAACATGATGATCGAACCGAGCACCTGCTCGGCGGTGACGGCTTCCGACAGGCCGTCGCTCGTGCGCAGTCCCCCTGTGACTTCACCGTTCACGACCGTCGGATACACGATCCACGGCTGACGGCCCACTTCCGCGGCGACCCAGCCGGCCTCGTTCGCGGTGAAAGCCAGAACCACAGCGCCGACGAAGAACCAGAGCAGCCAGCGCGTTTCGAACAGCGTGCCGCGCCACAGCAGGACGCATGCGAACAATGTCGAGCCGATGAAGGTCATGCCGATGGCGACCATCAGGTGGTACGCCTGAAACGAGAGCCACACCGGCGGCTTCCCGTAAGACTCTTCCAGATCATCGAGCCCCACGACCGTCGCATCCGGGTCCTGGTGGACGAGCAGGCTCAACAGCTTCGGCACCGGCAGCCCGAACTTCACGGTTCGGGATTCGTCGTCGGGCCAGCCGAACACGTAGGCCTCCGCACCGGCCTTCGTTTCGTAGAGTCCTTCGAACGCGGCGAGCTTTGCCGGTTGATACTCCGCGACATTGTCGGCCTGCCAGTGACCGGCCGCCAATTGAGCGAGCGAAGCGACGGTGCCCAGCAGCAGTCCGCCGCGAAAGGATCGCTCGGCGAAGTCGCGGTGCCGGCCCTTGAGCAGGTACCACGCCGAGATGCTCATCACGAAGAACGCACCCAGGATCACGGCGCCGATCAGGACGTGCGTCAGCCGTTGCATGCTCGACGGGTTGAAGACCATCGTCCAGAAGTCGGTGATCTCGGCCCGCTCGAAGATGATGCCGTTGACCTCGTGCTCGCGCAGCACGAAGCCGGCGGGCGTTTGCTGCCAGCTATTCGCGACGACGATCCAGACCGACGAAAAGATGCCGCCGACGCACACCATCAACGTCGCGAAGAAGTGCATCTTCGGCCCCACGCGGTCCCAGCCGAACAGCAGGATCGACAGAAAGCCCGATTCGAGAAAGAAGGCGAAGATGCCCTCAGCGGCGAGCGCCGAGCCGAACACGTCTCCCACATACCGACTGTAGACGGCCCAGTTCGTGCCGAACTCGAACTCCATCACGATGCCGGTGACGACGCCCAGGGCGAAGTTCAATCCGAAGATCCTCGTCCAGAACTTCGCCGCCGCGTGATACCTCGGGTCGCCTGTGCGCAGGTGCTGCCCTTCGAGATACACGAGCACCACTCCCAGCCCGATCGTGAGGGGCGGGAAGAGGTAGTGGAACATGATCGTCAGGGCGAACTGAAGCCGGCTGAGCAGCAGAACGTCCATCGGTCGTGACTTCCGGTCAGTGACGCGGGCGCGGCGATCTTGAGGCGAATCTCGCCGTCGCAGTCTAAGGGGCTTTCGCTGTGAAGCCAAAGCGACCCGATGCCGCACTCGGGCGACTCCTGAAAGGCGTGGCCGTCCCTATTGACGGTGATGCATCGCCGTTTAGCATAAAGGCCGGTTTCGCGGAGAGTCCGCGAAATGTTCAGCATGGGCAGGCGAGAGCGAGATGCCAGCAGAAGCCGTGATCGAGGAACGCGATGCGACCGAGCACGACCGATCGGTCGCCACGCCCGAAAAACCGAAGCGGATGCCGCGGTACGTGGTGATCGTCGAGAACGACGAGCATCACACCTTTCCTTACGTGATCGATATCCTGCGCAAGGTGTGCGGGCACGATCGCCAGCGCGCCTACCAACTCACGAACCAGGTCCACTTCCGCGGACAGGCCGGCGTCTGGGTCGGCGCGCTCGAACATGCGGAACTGAAACGCGACCTGATTCGCGGGTACGGCCCCGACGTCTACGCCCGCGACCCTGTCGCCTTTCCTCTCGGAACGCGCCTCGAGTTGCTGACCGACGAGTGATCGCGACCCGTCACGAACGGAGCCGCAACTGGTCGCGTGCGCGACGCACTGGTCGAGCGACAGACAGCTTGACGCCGCGTCGCTGCGACCTGCAACTTTGCACGATCGCGTCAGTCGACCCAGCTTCAGGCTGTTCCGGCGAATGCGGTTCACCCCGCAGCATGGCACTGCGTTTGCTTTGGTCGCCTCCCGGCAACGGATGCTGCACCGCGACCACGGAGCAAAGGAGCGAGTCATGCCAGCCGGTACGAAAACCCGCACGATTCGCCTGCTCGCGGCCGCGTCGCTGCTGACCCTGATGGTGGGATGCAGAGTTCCCGGAGCGTCCTTCGCATCCGACCCATTGCAGCTTCGCTTCGCCGAAGCGACCAAACAGTCGATGCTGGCCGCTGAGCAGGCTGAAGCGGCTCCGACGCCGCGACCTCTTCAATCGGCCGAGAGCAAGCCGATCGTGCTCGCCGGGCACTCGTCGCTGTGACCGTGCCAGTCGTCACCCCTGCGGCTCGGTCATGCCGAAGGGGTCGAGCGCCTTGTCGAGCACGTCCTCGGGCAGGGTCTTCTGTTCGCGGCAGAGTTCGCGGTCATGCCGGTCTCAGCAGTGCGCTCACGTAGATTGCCTTTCTCGTAATGTCGGCGATATCGTGATTGCATGGGCAGGCCGCTTGTCTACGTTGAGACCACCATCCCGGGTTTCTATTACGAAGCACGCGTGGCACCCGAGATCGTGGCACGCCGCGAGTGGACTCGCCAGTGGTGGGACATTGCTCGCGACCAGTACGATCTTGTCACGAGTCCCGCGGTACTGGACGAGCTATCTGGCGGCCCACCGGAACGCAGCGCAGAATGGTTGAAGCTCGTTGCGCCCATGCCGCTCTTGCCCATCGAACCGGGAGTGGTCGAGATCGTTCAGCCTTACCTTCACCACAAACTGATGCCGGTTGATCCCGGCGGCGATGCTCTGCATTTGGCTCTGGCATCTTATCACAAGTGCGATTTTCCGGTGACCTGGAACTGCCGGCATCTCGCGAACGCGAACAAGTTCGGGCATCTCCGTCGGATCAATACGATGTTGGGGCTGTTTGTCCCCGCGCTGGTGACGCCTTTGGAGCTGTTGGGAGGCCGTGATGACGCCGAAGTTGAATGACCCCGTGGTCGATGAGGTTCGCGAGGTCCGACATCGGATTTCGGAGCGATTCGACCATGACCCTGTGAGGCTCGTCGCCTACTACATGGAACTGCAGCAGCGTTATCGCGACCGCCTTATCCCAAGTGACCGCGCGTCGAAGAGGACAGGCGATCCGGCCGCCTGATCGTACAAGCCATGTCTCACCCCTGCGGCTCGGTCATGCTGAAGGGATCGAGCGCCTTCTCGAGCACGTCCTCGGGCAGGATCTTCTGTTCGCGACAGAGTTCGCGGATCGTCTTGCCGGTCTGGAAGGCCTCTTTCGCGAGCGACGCGGCCTTCTCGTAGCCGATGAGCGGGTTGAGGCTCGTCACCATCGACAGGCTTTGCTCGACGGCGGTCTCGCAGGCCTCGGCGTTGGCCTCCATCTCTTCGGCGCAGAACTCGATGAAGGCTTCGGTCGCGTTGGCGAGCAACGCGATGCTTTCAAGCGTCGCCTCGCCCATCATCGGCATCATGATGTTGAGTTGGAAGTTGCCTCCCGCCGCCCCTGCCATGTTGATCGCGGCGTCGTGACCGATGACGCGCGCGCAAACCTGCATCATGCTCTCGCACATCACCGGATTCACTTTGCCGGGCATGATGCTGCTGCCGGGCTGGCGATCGGGCAGCTTCACTTCATAGAAGCCGCAGCGCGGCCCCGACCCGAGCCACCGCAGGTTGTTCGCGACGTTGAACAACGTCGTGGCGATCGTCTTGAGCTGCCCGTGGCACTCGACGAGGCCGTCGCGGTTCGCGTTGGCCTCGAAATGGTTCTCGGCTTCCTTGAAGGGCAGGCCGGTCTCTTGTGCGAGCACCGCGGCCACTCGCGATCCGAATTCGGGATGCGTGTTGATCCCGGAACCGACCGCCGTGCCTCCCACGGGCAGTTCGATCACCGCCAGCACGGCGCGCTTGGCCCTTTCGATCGACAACTCGATCTGCCGCGCGAACCCGCCGATCTCCTGGCCCAATCGTAGCGGCGTCGCGTCGGCGAGATGCGTGCGGCCGACCTTGATGATGCGGTCCCACTCCTTCGCTTTCGCAGCGAGCACGTCGTGCAGGCGCTGCAACGCCGGCACGAGCTCACCGGCGAGCGCGGCACCCACCGCGATGTGAATCGCCGTGGGGAAGGTGTCGTTGGTGCTCTGGCCCATGTTGACGTGATCGTTCGGATGGACCGGCTTCTCCTTCGCGAAGCGGTCTCCGCCGAGCATCTCGATCGCGCGGTTCGAGATGACTTCGTTCACGTTCATGTTGCTCGACGTGCCCGAGCCCGTCTGAAACACGTCGATCGGAAACTGATCGGCGAAGCCGCCGTCGGCGACTTGGCGGGCCGCGGCGAGCAGCGCTTCGACCTGCTTCTCGTCGAGCGCGTTCTTGCCGCTCCCGGTGAGCTTGCCGAGATCGCGATTCGCCACCGCGCAGGCGTACTTGACGAGTCCCATCGCCCGGATGAGCTCCGACGGCAACGGCCAGCCGGAGATCGGGAAGTTCTCGACGGCGCGTTGAGTCTGAGCGCCATAGTAGGCGTTCGCCGGCACTCGCACTTCGCCCATGGAATCGCGTTCGGCGCGGAAGTCGCTCATCACTGATCCTTGCAAGTCATCGTTCGGTGTGCCCCGATGATACCCCGTCGCGCCCGACCGGCAACGCGAACGGCTTGTCCCGTCTTCGATCCGGCGTCATTCTGAAGTGCAGCCATTCTTCTTGATGCGGAGCTTCGCCCGTGATCGGTCGCACAGCGTTTCATTGGGGTTGTGTTGTCTTCGCATTCGGCGGGTTTCTGCCCGCTGTGGCGGCCGAGAGCCCGGTTCCGAACGTCCTGTGGATCATCGCCGAGGATTTTTCGGCCGACCTCGGATGTTACGGCGTCGCGGAAGCGCGCACGCCGAACATCGACGCGCTCGCCGCGAAGGGCGTGAGATTCACAAAGGCCTTCACGATGGCGCCGGTTTGCTCCGCGAGCCGGTCGGCCTTCATGACGGGGATGTATCAGACGACGATCGGCGCTCACAACCATCGGTCGCATCGCGACGACGGCTATCGGTTGCCGGAAGGCGTGCGGGTGCTGCCGCACTGGGTTCGCGACGCCGGTTATCACACCGCCAACATCGTGCATCTCACCGATGATCGCAGCGAACGCTTCTATCGCGGCACCGGCAAGACCGATTGGAACTTCAACATCGAAGGCAAAGCCTTCGACTCGGATCGCTGGAGCGACTTGAAGTCGAGTCAGCCGTTTTACGCTCAGATCAACTTCAGCGAAACGCATCGCGGCGCCGCGTGGAATGCCGCCGATCAGCACATCGATCAGCCGGCCGACCCCGCCAAGGTCGAAGTGCCCCCGTACTATCCCGATCATCCGCTGGTGCGAGAGGATTGGGCCCAGTATCTGAACGCGGCGATGGCGCTCGACAAAAAGGTCGGCTTCGTGCTGAAGCGGCTTGAACACGACGGCCTCGCCGACAACACGATCGTGCTCTTCTTCGGCGATCATGGCCAGGCGATGCCGCGAGGCAAACAATGGTGCTACGACAGCGGCTTGCGGATTCCCTTGATCGTGCATGTGCCGCCAAACCTGAAGCTACCTGAAAGCAAGCAGATTGGAGCGGCGGGCAGCACCGACGATCGGCTCGTCGAGGCGATCGACTTCGCGGCGACGACGCTCGGCCTGATGAACGTGACCATCCCCAAGTCGATGCAGGGCCGCGACCTCTTCTCGCGTGAGGAGCAAGAGCGGTGGCGCGACGCCGCGTTCGGCGCTCGCGACCGTTGCGATGAAACCGTGTTTCACATCCGCACGGTCCGCACGTCGCGTTATCGCTACATCCGCAACTTCGACCACAAGAAGCCGTTCCTGTTGTTCAATCGGTACAAAGAGACGAGCTATCCGACGATCCCTTTGATGCGATCCCTCGCGGCGCAAGGCAAATTGGATGAGGTGCAGGCGCGACTGACGTCCCCCGAGCCGCGACCGGAGGAGGAACTTTACGATCTCGACGCCGATCCACATGAGATTCACAACCTTGCCGCGTCACCTGAGCATGCGACAGTTCTGGAAGACCTGCGCTCGCGACTCGACCGCTGGATGGAGGAAACGAACGATCAAGGACGCACGCCGGAAGCGGTAACTTTCGTGCGGAAGTGGGAAGCGAACGCCGAAGGAAGTTCCGGGGCGAAGATGCAAAAAGTGATGGCTCAGTACCCGGGTGCATATCCGCTCGATCGGCGGTTCCTGACCGAGACCTGGCTGGAGAATTGAGATGGCGATTGTGACGGCACCCGCCGGCGAACGACTGCTGACGGCCGAGGAGTACGCTGATCTGTCTTTGCCGACTCGCACCGAATTGGTTCGCGGAAAGGTTGTCGAAGTGAATCAGCCTCGCCCGCGTCACGGCCTCGTTTGTCGGAACGTCTTCCGAGTCCTCGACGGTTTCGTTGACCGGCAAGATCTTGGCTATGTTTTCCCGAACGACACCGGTTTCATCACCCGTCGTAGTCCGGACTCCGTTCGGGGTCCTGATGTCTCGTTCTACAGCTACTCGAGAATGCCCAAGGGGCAGGTGCCGCGACAGTATTCCGACGTCGCTCCCGAGGTGGTCTTCGAGGTGATGTCGCCGACCGACCGCTGGCGCGACGTGCTGGCGAAGGTCGTCGAATACCTTGATGCCGGCGTGCTCGCGGTGTGCGTGCTCGATCCCGAACAGGAGACGGCGCATGTCAACACCGCGGAGCGTGTCGGCAAGCTTCTCGAAGGCGACGAGGAACTGACCTTCGGCGACGTGCTGCCTGGCTTCGCGGTCAAAGTCTCCGAACTTTTTGCGAATTGAAAGGCGCTTCATGGGCCTCCGCATCTCACTTCGCGTCGTCGCGATGTGCGTGTCTCTCTTGTCGCCTCTCGCCGCGATCGCCGCCGACGCCGAGAAGCCCGCGTTCGATCCGACCGATCGCTATGACGTGCGCGTGATCGACGGTTGGACTGTGCGAGTCAGCGATCGCTAT
This sequence comes from Planctomycetaceae bacterium, assembly GCA_013813775.1. Classification (GTDB taxonomy): domain Bacteria; phylum Planctomycetota; class Planctomycetia; order Planctomycetales; family Planctomycetaceae; genus JACCRE01. The sequence continues at coordinate 18,653 of JACCRE010000173.1, read as the reverse complement.
GCCAATGAACCGGCACTGCTGGAGAACGTGCTGAAGGAGATGACGGGGCAGTTCAAGCGCATCGTCGAAGCCGTGCCGGCACCGGCGGTGGAGAAGCTGCGACGGGTCGAGATCTGGGTCGAAGTCAATAATCCGCAGTTCCCGTGCATGTGCTATCACGCGAACGAGCGCTGGTTGCGAGCGAACGGCGTCAATCCTGAAAAGACCGGCCACGTCGAACTCGCCAACGGCCGCAACTTCCTGTCGTGGACGATGCAGCAGCCTTGGATGGTTCTCCACGAACTCGCCCACGGCTATCACGACCGCTTCATCGAGCACGGCTACGAGAACAAAGTCATCTCCGTCGCGCTCGCGAAGTCGAAAGACGCGGGACTGTACGGCGAAGTCGATCACATCGCCGGTAAGAAACGCGATCACTACGCCGCGACGAACCCGATGGAATACTTCGCCGAGAGCAGCGAGTCGTACTTCGGCAAGAACGACTTCTTTCCGTACGATCGAGCGGAGTTGCAAGCGTACGATCCTGACGCGCTTCGCCTGATGGAAGAACTGTGGGGCGTGTCGAAAAACGTCTCGCGACAGGAACCACGAAACGCACGAACGATACGAACGGATTGAGGACCACGGAAGACACGGAAAGCACGGAAGAGGGTGCGTTGACCGCCTTGAATCGTCGCGAAGCGAAATCTTTCTCTCTCACGCGAGTCACAACCTTTTCGTGTGCTTCGTGTCGTTCGTGGTCTCCATTTCCGAGCCTTCCGTGTGTTCTGTGGTTCATCAAAGAGTGCAGGAAAGGTATCTGACGTGACGTTCGATCCCGGTCGCTTTCCGACGACGCGCCTCCGCCGAAACCGTCGCACAGAATGGTCGCGTCGGCTCGTCGCTGAGCATTCACTGTCCGCGAACGACCTGATCCTGCCGCTGTTCGTGATCGACGGCGAACAGCGGCGCGAACCGATCGCGTCGATGCCCGGCGTCGAGCGGCAGAGCATCGACCTGCTCGTGGAAGCCGTTGCGAGCGCAGCGAATCTCGGCATTCCCGCCATCGCTCTGTTCCCTCGCACCGATCCGTCTCTCAAGACGGACGCCGCCGCGGAGGCCTTCAACAGCGACAACCTCGTGTGCCGCGCCGTGCGGGCGATCAAGGAGGCGAAGATCGACGTCGGAATCATCTGCGACGTCGCTCTCGATCCCTACACGAGCCACGCTCATGACGGTCTCGTGCGAAACGGCGTCGTCGTCAACGACGAGACGGTCGAAGCGCTCTGCCAGCAGGCGATCGTGCAGGCGGAGGCCGGCTGCGACGTCATCGCACCCAGCGACATGATGGACGGTCGCGTCGGGGCGATCCGGCAGGCTCTCGATCGGCACGGCTTTCAGCAGGTGCAGATCATGTCGTACGCCGCGAAGTACGCGAGCGCGTTCTACGGCCCCTTCCGCGACGCCGTGGGCAGCGCGACGAGCCTGGGCGCCGCCGATAAGAAGACCTATCAAATGGACCCCGCCAACGGCGATGAAGCGCTTCGGGAAGTCGCGCTCGACATCGCCGAAGGGGCCGACATGGTGATGGTCAAGCCCGGCATGCCCTATCTCGACATCGTGCATCGCGTCAAAACGGCGTTCGGCGTGCCGACGTTCGCGTACCAGGTCAGCGGCGAGTACGCGATGCTCGCCGGCGCGATCGAGCGCGGCTGGCTCGATCGAGATCGCGCGATTCTCGAAAGCCTGCTGGCCTTCAAACGCGCCGGCGCCGACGGCGTGCTCACCTACTTCGCCGTGGAGGCGGCGAAGTTGCTGAAGTAGGACCTGGTCGTCGCCGACGATTCGACGCTTTGGGAAGAACTGAACCGCCAGGGCGCCAAGGACGCCAAGTGCGATTTCGGCGACATTCAAAAAGCTTGGCGTCCCTGGCGATCTTGGCGGCTGAGTCTTCTCTCGCGAAGAACGCCGTCGGTTCACTCTCAGATGATCACCCAGCGTATCGCCGGGGCTCTGCCGTTCTCGCCGTGGAGATCGCGTCGATACCGTGGTCGAATCTACCCGTTATCGAAAGAGCACCTGGCATGTCCGCCGCGCCGAAAGAACCTAAGCCGCCCTTTACGCCCCAGCACCAGCAGGCGCCCGGCCTCGATTCAAAGATGGACCCGCCGCCGAGGTACAAAGGGGAGGCCTACCGGCCGGCCGACAAGCTCAAGGGCAAGGCGGCGTTGATCACCGGAGGCGACAGCGGCATCGGTCGAAGCGTGGCCGTGCTGTTCGCGAGGGAAGGGGCCGATGTCGCCATCGTCTATCTGCCGGTTGAACAGACCGACGCCGAACAAGTGCAGAAAGACGTCGAGGCCCTGGGACGCAAGTGTCTGCTGCTGCCCGGCGACGTGAAGAGTTCCCGGTTCTGCGACGACGCGGTCGCGAAGACGGTGCAGGCATTCGGCAGGCTCGACGTGCTCGTCAACAACGCCGCCGTCATGCCGCTCACGAAGAGCATCGAAGAGATCACCGACGAGCAGATCGACGAAGTCTTTCGCACGAACATCTTCGCTTATATCTACATGGCTCGCGCCGCGGCGAAGGTGATGCGGCCCGGCTCGGCGATCATCAACACCGGCAGCATGGCGGGCGTCGACGGCTTCGCGAAAGCGATCGACTACGCCGCCACGAAGGCCGCCATTCACGCCTTCACGATGGCCTTCTCGAAGCAGGCGATCAAACAAGGGATTCGAGTGAACTGCGTGGCTCCCGGTCCCGTCTGGACGCCGTTGAACGCCTCGGCCCGCCCCGCCGACGACATGGCGCAGTACGGCAGCGAGAACGCCGTCGGACGCCCCGCGCAGCCGGAAGAAATGGCCCCGGCGTACGTGTACCTCGCGTCCAACGCCGACAGCGGCTGGCTGTTCGGCGAGACGATCAAGATGTTCCCAGCGGGATGATGACGCGGTTCGCGAGTGGCCGAACCGTCACGAAAAAAGCCGGCGGGTCGACACCGCCGGCTTCCTTCGTTTCGTTCAGTTCTCACTCCCAGCTCAGCGTGCCCGAGGTCTGATACTCGGTCACTCGCGTCTCGAAGAAGTTCTTCTCCTTCGCGAGGTCGATCGTTTCGCTCATCCAGGGGAAGGGATTCTGAGAACCGTATTGCGACGGAACGCCGATGCGCTCCAGCCGGCGATCGGCGATGTGCTGCACGTAATCGCGGAACAGGTCGGCGTTCAATCCCAGCACGCCCTGCGGCAGGCAGCTATGGGCGTACTCGATCTCGACCTCGACGGCCTGCCGCACGCGCTCGATGATCGACGCCTGGAACTCGTCGGTCCACACGCCGGGATTCTCGGCCTTGATGCCGTTGATGAGGTCCACGCCGAAGTTCAGGTGGACCGTCTCGTCGCGAAGAATGTACTGAAACTGCTCGGCGACGCCGGCCATCATGTTCCGGCGGTGGAACGACAGCATCATCACGAAGCCGCTGTAGAAGAAGATGCCTTCCATGATCAGGTAGTACCCGATCAGGTTCTTGAGGAAGGTCTGCACGCCTTCCGGCGTTTGCGTGTCGAAGTCGGGATCGAGGATCTCGGCGGTCAGCTCCATTTCGAGCTGATCCTTCTTCGCGATCGCCGGGATCTCGCGGTACATGTTGAACACCTCTCCCTCGTTCAGCCCCAGGCTGTCGACGATGTAGAGGAAGGTGTGCGTGTGGACCGCCTCTTCGAACGCCTGCCGCAACAAATACTGCCGACACTCGGCGTTGGTGACGTGCTTGAAGATCGCCAGCACGAGGTTGTTGCCGACCAGCGACTCGGCCGTCGCGAAGAAGCCGAGGTTCCGCATGATCACGAGCCGCTCATCGGGCGTGAGCTTGTCGGACCGCCAGGTCTCGATGTCTTTCGTCATCGCGACTTCGGTGGGCATCCAGTGGTTCGCGCACCCGTTGACGTAATGCTCCCACGCCCACTTGTACTTGAGCGGCATGAGTTGATTCACGTCGACCGCGCTGCAGTTAATCAACCGCTTCGCGTTGGCTGCGAATCGCCCGGTGTTTTCGAGGGAGAGGCCACTGGCGTTATCGCCGAAACTGGCTGCGGGGGCGTGGGGATGAATAGAATCTTTGATGGAATTGAGCACAGCGGACATTCATTTTTTCCCGGCGTGAGCGTGAACGATTGGTTCGTCAGCAACAGGGCGAGTATCCGCAGACGGGAGCCGCACTTAACTCCATCACTTTTTCGACGACGTAATCACAATCGCGTTACGGCGTAAAATTGGGAGGGTACACGGCCTACGTCGCAACGGCTTTCTCTGATTGGTCGTCTCGCACGAAACGACTAAACTCAGTTGAACTGGCATGACGATCCTGAACGGCACACCGGGTCGGGCGGGAAGGTCTGAAGAGGAGCCAAACGGCGTTTAGCTTACCGGCAAGGCGCCGATTGAACTCCTCTACAGTCCTCCCGTCCCGGCTCCGTTTCTCTTTTACTTCCTCCTCTTCGGTTTGTCTCGGGCTTGAGTTAAAGCAGAGGCTGCGACGCTTTTGACGCCTTTCGGCGTTTTGTCGCTTGCCAATAGCTTCGATGCCTTTGAGGCAACCTTCTCGGAAGTGTGCTCATTCTTGGGCATTTCATCGCTCCAAACAGACATTGTGTGACGCTCCGGCAACACACCGGAGACACTCGCTCAAGCGTACTGGATAAGCACCCAGACAACAGCTTTCCCATCATAGGGAGGCATTGTGTTGCCCTTTGCGATTGGTGCTGTCGTCGAAGGCGAGCCTTCGACTTTCCATACGCCACTTTCAGGGCACTTCTCTCCAGTGCGCGCCTTTGTGCCCAAAGGCACCTCGGCCAAATTGGCCATAGCGATCCTCTTCTCATTTGAGGACTAACGAAACACCCAACGACCATCGCTGGGATACACCCGACGTAGAACTTACTTGCAAGACTTCGGCTTCGAGCGGCGATGCGCTTTGACGCGAACCGTCTTGCGTCCTGACTTCCGACGCGAGCGTCGGCAACCGCAACGACCTCTAGTCATCGATGCGACCTTTCGCTTTAGAGTGCGAGGTGAAAGACGGGCGACACCTCACCGCCCTTGGACGAATTCAATTGCTTGTTCATCACCCGCCAGCACTCCCCTCACCCCCGGCCCCTCTCCCCAGAGGAGAGGGGGGTGAGAGAGTGGGTGAGTTTTAGGAAGCATGCGGTGGGCGGTGTCGTTGCTCGCGCTTGGTTGGTGGTTCCGAAGTCTTTCTCTCGCGTCGAATCCAGCCCCCCTCTCCCTCGGGAGAGGGGTCGGGGGTGAGGGGACGCCCTGCCGCCGCGTTCGCCGCTTGCGCTGCTCCAAACAAGTTGCCGTAATGCGTCCTCAGATCCACGCCAGCCGCCTTGGCGATGCCGAGCAATACGGCTTCGGCATTTTCCAACAATTCATCATTCTGCATCCGCAGCACGCGAATGCCTTGCTCCTCCAAATACTTCTGCCGTCGCTTGTCGTACTCGCCGCGGTTGTCGTGGCTCAGGCCATCGAGTTCCACGGCGAGCTGCGCGGCTTCGCAGTAGAAGTCGACGACGAACGGGCCGACGGGAACCTGCCGGCGGAACTTAAGTTCCGCGAGTTGCCGGTTGCGGAGCAAGTTCCACAAGCGGCGTTCGGGGATCGTCATGGCCCGCCGGAGGCGGCGGGCGGTTTGTGTTGCTGGGTTTGGTTCCTTTTAGGCATCGTCGTGAGGTGGTGCAAGAGGCTGGGCGGCCGTGTTCACTCCCCTCACCCCTGACCCCTCTCCCGAGGGAGAGGGGGACTGGATTCGACGTTCCATCTGAAGCTCGCGGCTCGGCGGGAGCCTCGCCCTCCCGAGCCTCTCCCGCCATTCGCTTCCATTCGCGTCATTTGCTGGCCTCCTTTCGTATCGATTCGCGGGCGCAAAAAGAGGGGACGGACGCGTCCGTCCCCTAGCCGAATCGTTCGATTGTGAAAACGCAGTCTCGTCACAGCGGTCGATCGCGCAGCGTTCCGCCGTGGCCGACAGCCGTGCGCGACGGTCGCAGCACGAAGTACGCGATGGCGCCGATGATCTCCGTGAAGAAGATCACCAGCAGCCAGATGAGCTTCTGCGTGCCGTCGAGCGCCGGATTGGTCGCAGCGTCGACCAACGCCCAGATCCAGACGATGACCGAGAGCAGCACCAGAATGCCGACGATCAGCAAGGCACCGCCGGCGAGTCCGAAAAATTCCATGGTCCCCTCCGCGAACGCGGTCCGATGAACGGCCTTCCGGGCGAAGGCCCGGAACGATCATCATTTTCTCGCGTCGGCGACAGACAGGCATCAGGCTGTTTCTCGTGGGGCTACGGGGATTGTTCCTGATCGCACCCGCAGGCTTGCGCCCGCGGCTGGCCTCTACCACCTACCACCTATTTCCTACCACCGATCACTGGCATGCCTCGCAAGTCGGGTCGTTGGGATCGCATGCCGCCCCGTAGGCCGTGGAGGGGATTTCGCCGCTGTCGATTTCCTTGACGACGATCGCCGGGATCTCGCCGCTGTCGTTGGGGGCGGCGTCGCGGTGGATGAGCACGTCGCCGCTGGCGCTCTTGCTCTTCATCCAGCGGGGCTGCACGCCGAATTTATTGACGTCGATCGTGCTCTTTTCGACTTGGGTCGCGGCGAGCGTGCGGAGGTAATAGGTCGTTTTGAGACCCTTCTCCCACGCGAGCATGTACATGTCGTTGAGCTTCTTGCCGCTCGGCCCGGCCATGTAGAGGTTGAGGCTCTGGCCCTGATCGATCCACTTCTGCCGGCGGGCCGCGCACTCGATGATCCAGTAGGGATCGATCTCGAACGCCGTCTGGTAGCGGTCTTTGACGTCCTGCGGAACGCGACGAATCTCGGAGAGGCAGCCGTCGTAGTATTTGAGCTGCTCGAGCATGTCGGCGTCCCACAGGCCGCGGCTCTTGAGCTCGTTGACGAGACCCAGGTCGATCTGCGTGAACTCGCCGCTGAGATTGCTCTTCACGTAGAGCAGCTTGTAGTTCGGCTCGATGCTTTGCGCGACGCCGATGATCGTGCTGATCGTCGCCGTGGGGGCGATGGCCATCACGTTGCTGTTCCGCATGCCGTGCTCGCGGACGGCGGCCCGCACCGGTTCCCAATCGAGGCTCACGCTGCGATCGACGTCGAGCGTTTCGCCGCGTTCGGCCTCGAGCAAATCCATCGTGTCGATCGGCAGGAGTCCGCGATCCCACTTCGAGCCGGCGTAGCTCGAATAGGTGCCGCGTTCCTTCGCGAGTTCCGTCGAGGCGAGGATCGCGTAATAGGAAATCGCTTCCATGCTGCGATCGGCGAACTCGACCGCACCCTCGCTGGCGAAGGGCAGGCCCAGCGCGGCGAGAGCGTCCTGGAACCCCATCAGGCCCAGGCCGACCGGGCGATGGCGGCGGTTCGCGTTCGCCGCTTCGGGCGTGGGGTAGTAGTTGATGTCGATGACGTTGTCGAGCATCCGCATCGCGATCCGCACCGTGTCGCGAAGCATTTCGTAATCGAACTCTCCGTCGCGGATGTGGGCCTTGAGGTTGATGCTGCCCAGATTGCAGACGGCCGTCTCGTCTTTGCTCGTGTTGAGCAGAATCTCGGTGCAGAGGTTCGACGAGTGGACCACGCCTGCGTGGTCCTGCGGGCTGCGGATGTTCGACGGGTCTTTGAACGTGACCCACGGGTGCCCGGTCTCGAACAGCCGCGTGAGCATCTTCCGCCACAGGTCCACCGCCGCGACACGGCGATGCAGCTTGATCTTGCCGGCAGCGGCGAGCCGTTCGTACTGCTCGTACCGCTCCTGGAAGGCCCGGCCGTAGAGGTCGTGCAGATCGGGCACTTCCTCGGGACTGAAGAGCGTCCAGTTGCCGCCTTCGCGGACTCGTTTCATGAACAGGTCGGGAATCCAGTTCGCCGTGTTCATGTCGTGGGTGCGGCGGCGATCGTCGCCCGTGTTCTTCCGCAGATCGAGGAACTCCTCGATGTCGAGGTGCCACGTTTCGAGATACGAGCAGACGGCCCCCTTCCGCTTTCCGCCCTGATTGACGGCGACGGCGGTGTCGTTGACGACCTTGAGGAAGGGGATGACGCCCTGGCTCTGGCCGTTGGTGCCTTTGATCATCGCGCCGGTCGAGCGGATGTTCGTCCAGTCGTTGCCGAGTCCGCCAGCCCACTTGCTGAGTTTGGCGTTGTCGCTGACACACTTGAAGATGTGGTCGAGGTCGTCCATCACCGTCGTCAGGTAGCAGCTCGACAACTGCGGGTGCAGCGTCGCGCTGTTGAAAAGCGTGGGCGTGGCGCTCGTGAAGCGGAAGCTGCTCAGCACGTCGTAGAACTCGACGGCCCGCTCGTGCCGGTCTTCGCCCTCTTCCATCGCGAGGCCCAGGGCGACGCGCATCCAGAAGAACTGCGGCGTTTCGATCCTGCGACCATCAACGTGCAGCAGATAGCGGTCGTAGATCGCCTGCAATCCGAGATATTTGAACTGGTGATCGCGCTCGGGCTTGAGGGCCGAAGAAACCTTGCACAGGTCGTAGCGACGCAGTTCGGAACTCAGCCGTCCGGCGGAAATGCCGTCGATGACGTAGTGCTCGAACTGCTTGCGATACAGCTTTTCAAGCTCTTCGACATCCGACTCGTGCCGGCCGAGAGCCTCCTGGTTGACCACCATCAACATCAGGCGGCTGGCGACCGTGTCGTAGGCCGGGTCGCGCTCGATGCGGCTGCGGGCGGCGAGAATCATCGCCCGATAGACCTCGCGGGTCTTGATGCCGTCGAAGACGCTGCGCATCACGTCTTCAAGCAGTTCCTCGGCGTTGCATTCGCGTTCCAGGCCGCGACAGGCTTCGGCGAGACGCCGGCGAATCCGACCTTCATCGAACGGAATCCGCACGCCGTCTTCAAGCGTGACGTGCAATCGCTGACGGGCCGGAACTTCTTCTTCCGTCGTCACCGGCGCGCGCAAAGCACGCAGTTTCGCGCGCTCGGCCCGGTACACGATATAGCGACGCGCGACGCGGAAGTGCCCGTGCCGCATCATCGTCATTTCGACGAAGTCCTGCACCTTCTCGACTTCAACGCCGTTCTTGCTACGGGCGAGCGGCGCGATCTCTTCGAGGACCTCTTCGCTCATGCGAGCGATGTCGGTTTTGGCATCGGCATCGAGCGGCTGTTCGTGATCGAGATTCAACTCGGCGCGAAAGGCCTTGGCCATCGCCCGCTCGATCAATGACGGGTCGAAGGGCACGACCCGGCCGTCACGTTTACGAACCAGCCATTCCTCGGTCGCCTGAATCATGTCGTGCCTTCGTGCTCGATGCCTTCGGCCGGTCGCGGATTTCTTAACGCGCAGCGGCTCGGGGCAAAGGACATGGGAAATGGGATGAAGAAGCGGTGAAAAACGGGCGGACCGGCGACGCCGGCGCGCAGTCAGAACCCCGAACGGGGACGTGGAACGCCGGACGCGAAGAGACGAGTCCGACAGGCTTGGCCGCAGCAGTCAGCCGGGAATCGACAACGGAAGCAGGCTCGCCGTGAAACGCTTCGCCCGTTCGCAAGGATCCGCACGTCCATTCTACCTCCTACGATTCCGTACACTCGCCGCGGCCTGCCGAGGCCGCTCGAGCGATACCATCGGTAGCGTCGCGGACATCGTTGCCCGCGACTTCGCAAACCGCACCCGACACATGGTTTAGGATGCGTCGAGGGACGCCACTCGCGATTCGGCGACCGATGAAGTGAGGCCCAATATACGGGGGTGTCGAAAACTGTCAACACCACATCTCTGCGAGCAGCATACTCGTTCGCCGCGTCCGCACAACGCCGGGAAAAGGTGGGTATTGACATGTCATTCACACCCAGAACGGCGTCCGGCGTGCCATCAGCAGCCGAAACGTTCGCAGGCCACCCCACTACATCTTGTGGTCGTCCAATCGAAATAATTTTCGGTACGCCCGCTTCAGGTTGTCGGCTTTTGTGTGTTCTATTGTATACATTTTCTCCCGTCGTGACGCGAGAGCAAAATCACAAGCCGCCGATAGATCAGACGTTACCGACGGTGCAGCCGACTGCGACGGTCGAGGTAATCGACGAGCGACTCCGCAGCGGGTCGGCCCGAGTCGACGTCGACGAGCTCGACTCGATTGCGGCGACACACCTCCTGGAGTGCGGTGGTCTGCTCGGCGAGGGCCGCGAGGTAACCGGCGCGAATATCTTCCGCCTGCGCGAGTTCCTCGCCTTCGGCTTCGAGGCCGAGGAACTTCGTCATGCCGTCGAGACGGAATTCCCGCTCGTCCGGATGCAGCACGCGAAACAGCACGACTTCGTGATCGCGAAAGCGAAGCTGCTGCAACGCCGGTTCGAGTTCGTCCGGCTCCGCAAAGAGATCCGAAAAGACCATCACGATCGCCCGGCGGCCCGATCGGCCCGCGAGTTCGATCAGCGCCTCCGAGAGCCGCGTCGTTCGTTCCGGCGCGACGGCATTCAGGTGCTCGACCATGCGATGCATTTGCGCCAGCGTGTGACCCGGCGGAATGAATCCCCGCAGCGCCTCATCGGCGGTCGCCAGCGACACCTTGTCGTTCTGTCGGATGATCGCGTAGGCGAGCGTCGTCGCGAGCTTCGCCGCATAGCTCAGTTTGTTCGCCTCGCCCTCGCCGTACTTCATCGAGGCCGAGACGTCGAGCACGAGATGGCAGACGAAGTTCGTCTCCATCTCGTACTGCTTGATGAACAGCTTGTCGCGCGTGTAGTACAACCGCCAATCGACGTGCCGCGGATCGTCGCCGATCACGTACTCGCGATGCCCCGCGAACTCGACCGCGAAGCCCGCCAGCGGCGACCGATGCCCCCCGGCGAGATTCCCGAGCGCCAACCCCTGCGGCTCGATCGTGCGGCCGGAGAGGCGATTGAGCGCCTCGGCGTCGAGATAACGGGTGAGTATGCTGGCCATGTGAATGAAGGCTATCGGTGGCGGTCTGAAGCAGATGAAGGCACGGTTTCGAGAGCACCGAGTGTACGGTCGCCGTTCCAGGCATCGCTCGCGCGGAGACGGAGGGCGAGGCCCGGATCAATCATCGCCGCGGTGGCGACGTGCACGGCGTTCGCTCCGGCGCGACGGTAACGGGCGATGTCCGCGGCACTCATGGCACCTCCGACGCCGACAAGGAACAGATCTGGAGCAAGGTGCTCGGCCAGACGACGAAACCGGCGGACCTGTTCGATCGACGTCTCTAAGATCGCCGCCCCGCCGATGCCGCGAGGCTGTCCGTCGAAGAGGCGGGTTCCCGTCTCACCGTGGACGATCGCCGCGATGCAGTTCGTCATTGCGAGTCCGGTGACCGAAGGTGCCACAGCCTTCAGAAGCCGCTTCGCCAGATCGTCGTCGCCACAGAAACCGATCTTGAGCAGCAACGGCGTCGCATCGATCGCGTTGCGAATCTCCGCGGCCACGACGCCCGCCGCGACGGGATCACGATCGAGCTGTCCGTCCGTTGAGCACACGTTCGGGCACGAGAAGTTCGCTTCAATGACTTGTGCGCCGCTCTCGACCGCCCAGCGAGCGCACTTCGCATAGTCGGCGGCGAGGTCGTCGAGCGAGCCGCCGTCGCGCTCGGTTCCGACGACTGACACCGATAAGACCGTGTTCCGCGGCATCCGCCCGCGGGTTCGCCTGATGTCCTCGCGCCAGACCTCCGGCGGCTTCGAAGGCATGCCGAAGCTGATCGCCCAACCCCCGTCCATCCGATCGCACGTCGAAACGGCTTCGCCGGCACTCCGCAGCGACGGCACGCTGACCGGTTGCAGATTCGGCTGTGGATAACACTCTCGTGCGACGCTGCGAACCGTTTTGTACGTCAGCACGCTGCAGCCGAGCGAAGCGTAGTACAGCACCCAGCGGCCGTTGAGCAGCGGCCCCGCCGCGACGCCGAGCGGAGTCTCGACCGTCAGTCCGCAGAAAGACCACATCGATGGTGAAGCCGGAACGTCAGCGACGATCGGCTCCGGCGCGTGGTCGTAGTTCCATTGATAGGAACGAGTGATGTCGTAGGCAGGAAGTCGTTCGCTCATGACGGCACCGATGTTACTGCACCGGGAGGAAGCGGGCCATTTCGCCGATACGGGCAACGGCTTGAAGCGACGCCGGCCGCCGGGCATGATCGGGCGACGCGAGTCGGCCCGTGGTTTATCCGGAGGCTTCGATGCGAATCATTCTTGCGATCACCGCGATTGCGACGTGTTCGGTCCCCGCGGTTGCCGCCGATCTGAAGATCGAGGCCGGCTTCGGCAAGGTCGACGTCACGCCGACCGAACCCGTGCGGCTGTCGGGTTACGGGAACCGGAACCACGCCTCGGAAGGCGTCGATACGCCTCTGCATGCCCGTGCGCTGGCTCTTCGCCCGCAAGACGGCGAGACGTTCGTGCTCGTGTCGTTCGACACGATCGGCACTCCGGCGAGCTTCACCGACGACGTCGCTCAGACCTTGCAAGGAAAGTTCGGCATCGAACGCGAGCGATTCGCACTCGCCGGCACTCACTCGCATACCTCGCCGCATCTCGCGAACGGCTTATCGAACCTGTTCGCGACGCCGCTGTCCGACGAAGAGCGGCAAGCCGCCGAACGGTACACGGCTTTCGCCAAGCAGGCGATCGTCGACGCCGTCGGCAAAGCGATCGACGACCTGAAGCCGTCGATGCTTTCGGTGGGAAAGGGCTCCGCCGGCTTCGCGATGAACCGACGCGTCGTGAAAGACAGCAACTATCAGGGCTTCGGCGTGACTCCCGCCGGTGCGGTCGATCACACCGTGGACGTGCTGAAGATCGCCGGGCTCGACGGCGCCCTTCGCGGCGTCGTCTTCAATTATGCCTGCCACGCGACGACGCTCGAAGGCCACTACTATCGCGTCAACGGAGACTGGCCCGCCTACGCGGCCGGCGACGTCGAGGAAGCGCATCCCGGCATCACGGCGCTTTGCACGATCGGTTGCGGAGCCGATGCGAACCCCGAGCCTCGCGGCGGCGACCGACCCCGCGAGCATGCCGAAGCCCACGGCCGCGCGTTGGCTCTCGCGGTGGGAAAGGCGATCGAAGAGACGGCTCCGGTCGCTTCGGCACCCGTCGCATCCTTCGGGTTCGCCGGCCTGCCTTTTGATCGCCCAAGTAAAGAGGAACTCACGCAAAAGCTGAACGATGCCAGCCCGCAAGTCGCCCGGCACGCGGCGAACATGCTCGAAACGCTCGACCGGATGGGTCGGCTGCCCGAAACCTACCCGATGCCGATCCAGACGTGGCAGTTCGGCGATGACCTCACGATGGTCTTTTTCGGCGGCGAAGTCGTGGTCGATTTTGCGACGCGGTTGAAGAAGGAAATCGATTCCAGGACCGTGTGGGTCACCGCATACGCGAACGACGTGTTCGGCTATGTGGCTTCGGAGCGCGTGCGCAGCGAAGGCGGCTACGAGGTCGACTACTCGATGATCTTCTACAACCTGCCGGGCCGCTGGTCGACGGGAACGGAAGATCTCGTCGTCCGCCGCGTGCATGAGATCCTGAAGAACCCCGCGGGAGAGCCGGCGTTGTCTCCTGAAGACGAACGGCAATCGTTCCATCTGCCGGACGGCTTCGAGATCGACCTCGTGGCTTCCGAACCGCTCATCGCCGACCCCGTGAGCTTCGCCTTCGGCCCCGACGGACGCCTCTGGGTCGTCGAAATGGGCGATTACCCGCGCGGCGGCGACGGAAACGGTGCACCCGGCGGCAAAATCAAGGTGCTGACCGATGAAAACGCCGACGGCGTGTTCGATCACGCGACAGTGTTCGTCGATGGGCTGAGCTTTCCGAACGGTGTCATACCGTGGCGCGATGGCGCGCTGGTGAGTTGTGCTCCGGACGTCTTTTTCGCTCGTGATACGAACGGCGACGGGACGGCCGACGAGCGAGAAGTGCTGCTCACCGGTTTTCCCGAGTCGAATCCGCAGCATCGAGTCAACGGATTCACGTATGGTCTCGACGGACTCATGCATCTCGCTCACGGTGCGAACGGAATCACGTCGCCGAAGACCGGTGCGATGTATGACCTCGCCGGCCGTGATTTCGCGCTCAATCCCGACACCGGTGAAGTCATCGCCACAAGCGGTGACTCGCAATTCGGGCGGTGCTGCACCGACGACGACGTCTGGTTCGGCAACACGAACAGCGAGCCGCTGTTTCAGTACGTGATCGAGGACCGCTACCTCAAGCGAAACCCGCACGTGCGGCTGCCGAATCCGAAGGTGCAGCTCATCACCGGCGGCGAAACCCGGGTCTTTCCCGCGAGCCGCACCGTCGATCGTTTCAATGATCTGTTCGCGTTGAACCGATTCACATCAGCCTGCAGCCCGACCATCTTTCGCGACGCCGCGTTCGAACATCTGAACGGTGCCGCGTTTATCTGCGAGCCGGTGCACAACCTCGTTCGCTGCGTGGCGCTCACGCCGGAGGGAGCCACCTTTGTCGCGAGCCGGTTCCCCGAAGGAGAACGAGAATTCCTCGCCTCCGCCGATCCCTGGTGCCGACCGGTCAAAGCCGCCACGGGTCCGGACGGCGCACTGTGGGTCGCCGACATGTATCGGCTGGTGATCGAGCACCCGGAATGGATTCCCGAAGCGTGGCAGGCCCGGCTCGATCTGCGCGCGGGGGCGGACAAAGGGCGTATCTGGCGCGTTCGACCGGCGGGACGATCGTCAGGTCCGCTCCCGAATCTCACATCGCTGCCGATGGACGAACTCATTGACCAGTTCGGGAGCCGCAATGGCGCCATCCGTGACCTTGCCCGCCAACTTCTGATCTGGCGTCACGACAAGTCAGCCGTCGCACCTTTGAGAAAGCTCGCGACGAATGAGAACCAGCCGCAAAGCCAGCTTCAGGCCCTCAGCACACTGGCCGGCATCGGCGAATTGGACGCGGCGACGTTGCGGCAGGTGATGTCGGAGTGCACACCTGAGGTCGCGAGATTCGCAGTGCGGCTGAGCGAACCCTTCCTCAACGAGAATCCGGACGTGGGCGAGTTGGTCGTTCGCGCTGCGGAACGCGAAGCGTCGATGCAGGTCGCACTCTCGCTCGGCGAGTGGGACGACGCTCGCGCCGGAGCGGCCCTCGGTGCCCTCGCCACGAAAACCGAAGGCGACCGCTGGTTACGCGCCGCAGTTCTGACCTCCGCCGTGAAGCATGCGGATCGGATTCTGGCAGCGGTTCTCTTGGACGGCAGCGACGAGGCCGGCGAAATCGCCGCCGACCTCGTCGCGACCGTGCTGGGTGCCGATCGCGAACGCGGGCCGGAACGCGTTCTCGATGCACTGCGTCTGCCCAACGGCTCCGCGGCTCCGGACTGGCAGATCGCTGCCGTGGCCCGAGTCGCCGATGCCGCCAGTGACAAGCCGCATTCCACTCTCGCCGCTCACGAGACGGTGCGTCAGAGTCTGGCGGCGGCCCGAAAAACGAGCGCGGACGCAACTTCCGGCGTCCGCCCTCGCGGAAATGCCATTGCTTTGCTCGGCGGTCCCTTCGGAACAGACGCCGACCGAAACTCGCTCGCGTCGCTCCTTTCACCGCAGTCGCCCCCGGAGGTCCAGAACGCCGTCGTCGAAGCGTTCGCGAAGTCCGGTGCGGCGGATGTTCCCGGTCGATTGCTGTCCGGCTGGTCGGGGCATCTGCCTCGCTTGCGGGAAACGATCGTTCAAACGCTGCTGACTCGACCGGAATGGTCCACGGCTTTGCTCGACGGCGTTTCGTCGGGTGCGCTGACCGTCGGCGACTTCAGCGCCGCCGCTCGCGAACGGCTGACGTCATCGCCCGACACCGCGATTCAACAGCGGGCCGCGAAGCTGTTCGGCGCGAGCGTTTCCTCCGATCGTTCGGCGTTGATCGCGAGGTACGAGCCGACCCTCACGCAGCCCGGCGATCCGGAGCGGGGGCGGATCTTGTTCGAGAAATCCTGCGCGAGCTGCCATAAGCTCGGCGGCATCGGCAACAACTTCGGGCCGAATCTCGCGGCGCTCACCGACAAGTCACCGCAAGCGTTGCTCGTGGCGGTGCTCGATCCGAATCGCGCCGTCGAAGCGAAATACCGCGGCTACGTCGCCGTCACCCGCGACGGTCGCATTCTCTCGGGCCTGATCGTGCAGGAATCGACGGCCTCGATCACCTTCGCCGGTGCGGACGGACGCACGGTCGAACTGCTGCGCAAAGAGATCGACGAACTTCGCGACAGCGGCAAGAGCTTCATGCCCGAAGGTCTCGAGCGTGACCTGCCGCCGCAGGATCTCACGGATGTGGTCGCATTCGTGCGTTCCGCCCGCGAGTAGCGGGCGGAACGGCAACTACTTCCTGTTCGCCCACGCCACGTTTCATCAGCTCGAACGATTCTGCGCCTTCGAGCGACGACCACAGGAATCATCGACGGGCCGTCACGACGAGTTGCTCGTCCTTCACCAACGGCTTCGCCATGTGACCGGCATTGACCTCGGCGCGGATTCTCGCCGGGCCGGCGGTGACGCCTTCGACGATGAATTCGACCATCTGCTCGCCGCCGGCTGAGACCGGGGTGGCGAACGCGATGACGTGCTTGCCGTTCGGCGCCGAGGTCACGGGACCGCCGCGGGCTTCGACGAGCTTGAGTTGCGGCGGCAAGATCAGTGAGACGGCGACGGTGGTCGCGCTGGCGTTACCGCGATTCTTGATGCGAATCTGCAAGGCGGTTCGCTCGCCGACGACGATCGGGCCTTCCGGGGTTTGCAGCGTCGGGGCGAGGCTCGGCAGGGCGGTCACCGCGGTCGCCGAGGCGACTTCGACGCCGCCCCCTTCGGCCTCTTCGACGCGGACGACGCTGTCCTGCACGCCCTCTTCGGCGGCGGTCAGCACGACCTGCAATGTCTGCTCTTGTCCCGGACGCATGGCGGCGATCCGCCAGGCGACGGTGCGCTTGTCGGCGTCGAACTGCCCGCCGTGCGAGGCCTGGACGAACTCCAGTCCCGGCGGAACCTGCTCGAGGACCTTCACGCCCGACACACTCTCTTGCGAAGCGTTCTTGACGGTGTTGGCGTACATCGCCGGACGACCGACGTAGCGTCGCTTCGGTCCCTGCCGCGTGACGGTCACCTTCCGATTCGACACGTTGACGGCCGCGACGGCTTCCGACTTCAAACCACCGGTCGCGGTGAGCACGGCGGTGTTCTTGAAGCTGCCGGGCTTCACGGCGGCGACGCGCAACGTCACGGCTTCGGTCTTGCCGGGCGGAAGATCACCGACCTCGTATTCAAGGTCGTTGCCGTCGGCGTGTTGGAAGCCGTCCGGCAGCACGTTTCGCAGCAGCACCTTTTCGGCGGGAGCGTTGCCGTCGTTGCCGATCTCGAAGCGGAAATCGACCGGCTGACCGATCGCGACCTGCGGAGGCACGTTGAGCTTGAGCGTCAGATGCGCCGCGACGACTTCGGTGCGAGCGGCGACTTCGGAGACGAAGTTCACGGTCGCCACGCTGCCCAGCATTCCGGCCTCGATCGGAGTCGCTTTGACTTTGATCGTCGTGGACTTGCCGGGTTCGAGCGTGTCGAGCTTCCAGACGAGCGTCTTGCCGGCCATTTCGGCCCGCGGGCTGGTGCCGCCAAGCTCCATGCCCTTCGGCACGACGTCGGAGACCGTGACCTCGTGCGCCGGGCTCTTGCCGACGTTCGTCACGATGATTTCGTACACGAGCGGCTGGCCGAGCGTGGCTTTTTCGGGTGCCTTCTTCTCGACCGTCAACTCGGCATGCTGCTGTCCCTGCGGGTCATCGGGAGACACGGTGCCGATGCCGCGCAGGTCGGTTTCTTCCGGCAAACGTCGCGGACTCTCATTCTCATCGGCGGGTGTTTCGAGCGTCGGCGACGGCTCGCGATCGAGTTCCTCATCAATCGCGGGCTGCAACGGCACCGATTCCCCTTCATCGAAGTCGGAATCCGGCTCCGATGTCGCCGGTGCGGGGCTGGTTGCCTCACTCTGGAACGGGTCGGCACCGAAGGGGTCTGCGCCAAACGCGTCATCCGACGTGATTGGTTCGCCGGTTTCGGCCGGGACGTCGAGAGCCGTTTCGGGAGTCGGCCCGGGCGACGGTTCGAAACTCGGTTCAGCGTTCGTGTTCGCCGGCTCCGTTGGAGATTCCTCGGGAGCGGCTTCAACCGGCTCATCGCCGAACGGGTCGCCGAAGTCGAGCGCTGGTTGTGTCGGAGCGGGTTCGCTCTCGGCGTTTTCAGCCGGTGCGGTCTCGGACGCGGGTGTCGGTTTATCGCCGAAGGGATCGTCGTCGCCTTCCGCAGCCGGTGTCGATGCCGGAGGTGCGGCCGGTGTCTCCGCGAACGGATCATCCGCATCGAGCAGCTCGCTGGGGGACGCCGCCGACATCGGCTCGGGGCGTTCTTTGAGGCCCGAGGCGGCCGGATCGGGGGTCAATGGGCCAAAGTCCGCAAACGGATCAGGACCGAAGTCGGACGGTGCATCGGCGGGTGGTTCCGCCGTCGCCGCGGGAGTCGCACTTTTGGCAGGCGATTCAAAACCGGCCGGGGTGATCACCGGCTTCGGTTCGTCTTGTCGACGCGTCGCCCTTTTCATAATCGTCTTGCGATTGTCGACGCC
>JACCRE010000246.1 GCA_013813775.1 Planctomycetaceae bacterium | reverse complement strand
GTCCATACTCGCCCGGCCGCCACACAAGAGGCGACCGGGCACGTTCGACGCCAGGCCTCAGCGGAAACCGCCAAGACTCAACGCCGAACTGGCTCAATACAGGGTTCCACCGAATTGTCAAAGAACGGGGGCGACAGACTCATTCGCGTGTCCGTCGCCCGCGGAAAGACATCATAGGCGGACGCCGGAAAGTGTCAACCGAAGGCACCCGAAAACCTGAAGCGTTCCCCATCCGCGTGGGTGACTCCTCGCAAGTCCGTTGCTACTTGGCGTTCGCTCGCCGCACCAAGGACGCCGATTCCGCTTCGCAGAGCGATTCATATCGCAAGATCAGTCCCGAATCAGCCGTCAGCGGCAAATTGTGGGCGAGGGCGATGGTTTCCAGCGTCGCGAGCAGTCGCTGGCATTTCACCCACTGCCGTTCGAGATCGGAGCGGCGCTCTTCCAACTCGTGGACCTCGCTATCGAGTTCTTCCCAGCGATCGAAGCGCGGATGAGATTCGATGAGGGCGACGATCGCGTCCGGTTCTTCGGAAACGAGCCGCCGTGCCTCCGGGTTCCAATGTCCGGCGAGTTCCGGCCATTCCGCGAGCACGGCCTTCTCGATCTCGCCTCGCGCCCGGCGGGAGTCGCGATTTAATCGGCCGATTTGCCCCCGCAGCCGCTTGCGTTCCTCTTCGATGCCGGCGGCAAGTTCGCGCGCCTCCGCTGCGCGGTCGCTGCGGATGAGACCGAGCCGTTCGGAGAGTTGTTCGACGACAGCCCGCCCCACCGGATCAGCGACGGCGAGAAGGGCGGAGACGTCGGCGTCCGAAGTCAGAGGATCGAAGGGTTTCAACGCGACGACGGCCTGCGATTCCTCGCTGGTCGCACCAGAAGGCTCACGCCTTCTGTTCGCCTGGTTGGCGAGCAGCGTGCTTGATCCGGGCTTCTCGCGGGAGAAGCTGCGCAGAAATGCGTCGCTCGTCGCCACGGGAATGTCGATCGTGTCGCTGTGGATCAGCACCGAGGCGTGGGCCTCCGCGAAGCTCACGACGCCGTCGCCGTCATAGTCGGCGTTCGCGACCGGCTCGCCGACGCGCGAGCGACCGAGAATCGCCGCCCAGAACGCGCTGCTGTACTCGCGATAGTCGGCTTCGTCGATGTCGGGCGTGCATCCCGCCGCGACTCGATCGTGACTCGTCGCGAAGAAGCCGCAACGGTTGTGTCTCGTCGCGCCGTTCGAGTCATTCGCTTTCTCGAAGATCAAGTCGGCGAATCCGCCGGAGTAACATTGCACCATCACGATGACGACGGGCACTTCCGGAGCGATCCTGTCGAGTTCGCCGGCGAACTGCTCGACCGTGATGTCGTCGTTGTCCCACAGATGCAGTCGTGTGTTCCGTGGACGCTTCTTGTCATCCGACGCCCCGCCGTGCGCGGTGACGTAAATGATGAGGCGATCGTCGCCGGTCAGCGTGCGTCCGACGGCGTCGAACCAGTCGATGAGGTTCCGTGTGGTGGCCGCATCGGCGGCGTTCGGAATTTCATGATCGCGGTAACGCTCGAACTGATGGTCGGTCTCGTTGAAGACACGCGCCAACAGTTCCAGAGCTCGCGGCAAAGGCGATTCGACATCGAGGTACTGCACGTCGCGACGCGGATCGTCGCCGTCGGCGAACAAGATCGTGTGGCGGACGCCGGCCGGCGCCGTTTCCTCAAGCACTCGACCGAAGAACAGCACATTCTTCTCGAGCGAGACCTGATTGCCGCTCGGCGAATAACCGCCGCCGACGGTCAGGATGAAATCATCGGCACCCGCCGGAGCCACGAGCGCAGCCACAATCAGGACGGGCAAGACGGAAGATCGCATCATGCACCTGTCGAAGCGAGAGCGAAGGGGGGGCGCGCACCGCCTTCGAAAGACATCGACCGAGCCTAGCCGGCGACACACAGCCTCTCAAGAGGCCCCTTCCCGATTCCAAGATCGGGCGTGGCGGACAACGGCGATGCCGGTCACACGAATTTTAGGCCGCACACAAAGGCCACACGAGCGGCAGAGTCGATCTCGTGGCTGGTGTCCGACCTCCGGTCCCTGACCCCTCAATCTCGAAATCGAAAGGGCATTGGGCCGACCTCGAAGCCGGGGCGGAGGGACACGTTCACGACGAGTCCCAACGCTGCGAGCGTCGAAAGCAGGCTGCTGCCGCCGTAGCTCATGAGGGGCAGCGTGATCCCGGTCACGGGCATCAGGCCGACGGTCATGGCGGTGTTGATGGCGACCTGTGTCGCGACGAGCGCGATGATGCCCACGACGACCAGCCTGCCGAAAGGCTCTTTCGTCGCGATCGCCACGCTGATCCCGCACTTGAACAGCAACGCATAGAGCGCGAGCGTCACGCCACAGCCGACGAGGCCCCAGCGTTCGCCGACGAGGCAAAAGATGAAGTCGGTGCGGCCTGCGGGCAGGTGGTAGTCGAGCGGATCCGACGACGGCATGCCGGTGATCTCGCTGCCCCACGTTCCGCCCAGCATCAACACTTTCTTTGATTGATGGAGATGGTATCCGTCGCCTCGCGGAGCCGATCCGGTATCGCGCTGTGTGAACACGGCGACGACGCGGGCCTTCTGATAGTCCCCCATGCCCATCCACAGCGCCGGCAGCAACGCAATACCGAAAAGTCCGACCGCAACCAGGTGCCGCGGCCTTGCCCCGGCAGCGAACAGCATCGACATCAGCACCGGCAAGAACAGCAACGCCGTACCGAGATCGGGCTCGACCAGGATCAGCCCCATCGGCACCAGCGCGATGAGAAACGGCGGCACAAGGCCCGGCAGCGTGCGGAAGTTCTCACGAAATCGCAGATAAGTGGCCAACGCCATTACGAAGGCGAGCTTCGCGACTTCCGACGGTTGAAAGTAGAGCAAACCGAGCGGAATCCAGCGTCGCGCCCCGTTGCGCGGCGGCAGGAACAACACCGCGATCAACAGCAGCACCGTTCCGAACAACAGCGGATAGGCAAAGTGCCGCCAGGTGCGATACGGGAACGCTGCCGTCCCGATAAGCGTCGGTACGCCCAGAATCACCCACGCGATCTGCTTTTCGGCGGTGCCGCCATCGCCGACAAGCTCATCGCCCCGCTCGATCGCCGACAGGCCGATGAGCACCAACGCCGCCGCCGCAGCCAGAAAGAGCCACGGCACGCGATCGGCACGAAGATTTGCGAAGGGAGAGATCATCGCCGGATTCTGGAACGGTCCGGCCGACTTTAGCGGGTTGACGGGATATCGAGAATGCGAAGTCGTGGCGTGGCCCTGCGAACGCCCCCATCTCACGGTAAGATCCGAGAAGCGGTCGCGTTTGTGTAATCTGCTGCCGGTGCTCTGGGCGAAAAGGCGCGCCCCCGGTGACGTCCACCGGATCTGCGACGCCGCTTCCGCGTTCTGATTTGATTCTGCCGTCATGATGTCTGCCACACCGGCGAAGGAACCCTCGCTGCCGGAAGCGCCTGACGTTGCCTCTCGCGATACGGCGGATCGTCCGCTTGCGCCGACACCGCGGGTTGCTTCACATTCGGCGCGTGCGTGGATGCGAACGACGCCGAAGTTTCCGCTGCTCGCGGCGCTGCTTGGGCTCGGGCTGCTGTGGCTCAGCGGATTGCCGCTGTGGCATACCGATCTCTGGGGGCATTTGGCATACGGCCGGTACATCTGGGACACAGGTTCGCTTCCCGCGACCGAGCCGTTCATGCCGCTCGCGCGCGGCGTCGAGTTCGTCGACACGGCGTGGCTGAGTCAGGTCATCGGTTATTTGGCCCTTCAGCGGCTCGGCCTGCCGGGCTTGCAGTTCCTGGCAGCGGCGTGCGTGACGGCGACGGCCGGCGTGCTGGCGTGGCTGGGGGTTCGCAAGACGGGGCACGTCGGCTGGACGCTGCTCGGTCTTGCCGCCTTCGCGTGGCTCAACTGGAAGCAGCTTTTCAACGGCTCTGATCTGTCGGTGGTGATCCGTCCGCAGATGGCCGGCATGCTGGCGTTCGTGGTCACGTTGGCGGTTGCGGTCGGCAAACCGAGTCGCTGGCACTGGTTCCTCATTCCTCTCACGTTCACGGCGTGGGCAAACCTGCATGGTTCGTTTCTCGCCGGACTTGCGCTGCTCGGAATTTTCGCCGTGGGTCGCGCAGGCGATGTGTTGCGTCGGACCGATAAGTTCGGCGCGACGCTACGCGACTGGAAATTCTGGCGATTGATTCTGCTGCTCGAGATCGCGGCGGTCGCCGTGTTGCTCAACCCTTACGGCCTGCGGTTGTATGCCGACGCCTACCTGCTGGTGAAGAACGCGAACCTGCAGAACCTCGTCGAGTGGCAACCGCTGACGCTGCGGATGCAACAGGGGAAAGCCGCGGCAGGAGTCGCGTTCGTGCTGCTGTTCCTCTATCGCATGACGCCCCGCCGAATCGGCACCGGGGAAGTCCTCGCCCTGCTGATTCTCGGCGGACTCGCTCTCTGGACGAGCCGCATGATCATTTGGTGGGCACCGGTGGCCGCCTACTGCGTGATGTTGCACTCCGCGGCGCTGTGGCGGGCGTATCGCCGTCATTCGGTGAACGCACCAACTCCCCTTTCCCTAGGGAGAGGGGGACTGGATTCCCCGTCGATCCTCTGCACGATCGTTGGCGTCGCCATCATCGCCG
The DNA here is from genome assembly GCA_013813775.1 of Planctomycetaceae bacterium. GTDB lineage: Bacteria > Planctomycetota > Planctomycetia > Planctomycetales > Planctomycetaceae > JACCRE01. Next base: position 11,535 of record JACCRE010000246.1, on the reverse strand, counting down.
CCTGCTTCGCCTTCACGCCGCTCGCAAAGTTCCTCGTGACGGGACCGCGTCCGGAGTTTGGTCGCGCGGTCTCCTCTCAAACGCCGACGGGGGCCGCGCGGCATCTCACCGAGAATCCCGCCCGAGGGCAGGTCTTCAATACGTACGAATACGGCGACTACCTGCTCTGGTCGAATCCGGGAATGCCGGTCTTCGTCGCCGGCCATGCGCATCTCGTTCCGACGGAAGTCTGGAAGGACTACGTCGCCTCGATCCGCGGCAGCGATTGGGAAACGACGTTCGATCGCTACGGCGTAGAAACCGTCGTGCTCGACCGCCCCGCCCGGCAGGCGTTCATCGATCGGCTGCGCGAAGAGCCCGATTGGAATATGACCTACGAAGACCGCAACAGCGCCGTGTTCAGAAGAACGCGGCCGTTGAGATAGCAGAATGAGGGAATGCCTCCAGCGTTCCGCGAAGCGCGTGGGGCCAATGGACCTGATTGGATTGAACCACAAAGAACACAGAGAGCACGTAGTCGATCACGGGAGCGCGTGGGAACGTCGTCACGCGGCCCTCACGTGCGACCGGCCAGCGTTGAAGACGTCTTTGTGATCGTCGCGCTCTTCGAGGTTTGCCGTTCCCTGCAACGTTTCCTGCCATGAGCCGACCGTTCCGAACACGCCTGCCCCTTCTCGCGATCATCGCGGTCAATGTCGTGACGCTCGCCGCGTTCGCGGTGGCAGCGGCGTCGCTCACCGGGCGTGGCGAACGGCGTGTCGTCGAGGCTTTGTCCGCAACGACGACCGCGCCTCGTCTCCCGATCTCTCACGAGCGGCCTGTCATGGTGGAGCCGTACTACGATGATCCGTCGGTCGTGTCCGACGAGGAGTTGCGCGATGTCCTTGAAAAGGTGCGTCCGCGGTTCGGAATGGAACGCTTGCAGCCGAACTACGTCGAGCATGCGCTGCGCGCCTGGGGGCCGTCGATCGAGTTTCATGAGCCGGGAGTCATGGACGGTCCCGAGATGGTGCTGTTCCTCACCGACTACGGGCGACATCTCGCCTCGTGGGGCGTGCGGGCGAGGCCTTTGCTCGTCGAACGTCCGCAGGGAATCGCGATCAACTGGGGCAAGCGGCCCGGCGAGAGCGTCCATCACGACCACTGGCTCGCGTGTCTCACGGAGGCCGGCCTGCCGCTCGAAACGCCGATCTTCGGGCCGAATCGCCGCGGCGACACTCTCAACGACGCTCTCCAGGAGGCGCTCCGCGACTTCGATCCGAACGAGCGTGAGACCGAGTGGAGCGTGATGGCCTTCGGCTTCTGGCTCCCGCCCGATCACCAGTCGTGGACGAACCGCGACGGACGCCGCATCGACTTCGACCTGCTCGCCGAGACGCTGATGCGCGGCGCGAGCCGCTTCGGCGTGTGCGGCGGCACGCATCGCGTGTATTCGCTGATGGTGCTGCTAAGGCTCGATGACGATCATCGACTTTTGTCGCCGCCGATGCGCGAAGGGGTCTACGAACATCTGCGACGTGTTCGCGATGCGATCTCGCTGTCGCAACACGCTTCGGGCGAATGGGGGACGGACTGGCCGAACGGAGCCGCGGCCTATGCCAATCCGCTTCGGGAGCCGGCGTATCGTCAGGTGATCGCGACGGGCCATCATCTCGAGTGGCTGGCGATCGCTTACCCCGACCTGCAGCCCAATCGCGAAGTCGTACAGAGGGCCGCCGACTGGCTCGTGCAGACGGTCCGCGACATTCCGCAAGAAGATCTCATCGGCCAATACACGTTCTTCAGCCACGTCGGCAACGCGCTCTCACTGTGGCGAAAGACGCACCCGGCGGAAGCGTGGCCGAAGCTGTCGGCGGGCCAGTCGCTTGCACCGTAGCTGCTAACTCCTGTCTCCCGACACCTATCTTCTCACTCCTCCGTAAAGCACCGAAGGCCCACCGGCATGCACACCGGTGGGCTTCGGCCTTCGCCCCCACGACGAAATCGCGTTGTGTTTCAATGAGAATGGGAGAACGGAGAATCGAGGAGTCAGACTGCGTTGGTTCGCCCGATTCGTCTGTTCTCCCGTCCTTTCGTTCTTCAATGCTTCCGTTCTCCTAGAATCTTCCGTCCTCGTCGAGGAAGAAGTCGTCCGGGCCTTTGGTCGTGTAGTACGGGTACTGGATGACGGCACCCGGCGAACCGGGGCCGGTCAGAGCCGGGCCGGTGCCCGGTGGGTAAACCGGAACGCCGGGATCTTTGTAATGCGAGGTATGCCCGGCGAGACCCATCGCATAGGCCGGACAGGGTACGCCGGGGCACGGGATGCCGGGCATGCCCATGCCGGGCGGGCAATACCCGCCATGCTGCGGCGGGCAGTATTCGCCGACGTAAGAGCCGTCGGCCATCATGCCGCCCGAGACGGGCCGGCCTTCGTGGCTGACGAGCTTCGTGTTATGGCTCGGCTTCGGTTTCGCGGCCGGAGTCTGACCTCGAAAGATCGGTCGGTCGGACGCGCGGGCGATCCCGATACCGTCGTCGGGGCTTTGCCCGCGGATCAGTGAATCGGTCGTCGAACAGCCGACGCCGGTGGCGAGCAGCGTGCCGGCGAGCGTTCCAAAGGCCCAGAGGCGACGGCTGCGGCTCGGTCGGTTCATCGGACTCCGTCCCCCTGCTAGGTGCTGTTCCATCCGTGCTTCTGCAAGGTCGGGTTGCGAATCCATCGCGCCCCAACTTCGCCCCGGTCGTCGTCGCCGCACAAGGCGAAGGACCGGGCATCGTGTCCCTTGCATCCTGTATCGGCAGCAGAGGCGGCCGAACGCGAACAATCCCGTCGCACGGCACGTCCGGATCGGTCGATTCGGTTTCCGTCTTGAAGACCCGACCTGATCGGAATACCTTACCTCTCCTGCCTGAAGCTGCGGGACGGCCTCGGCAAAGCGATTCAAGGCGAGCCGCTGGGCGACGCCTGCCGCTCGCCTGTTTCATAAGATCCATTTACCGGCCCGCCGGCCGAGGGAGTGACGGCGTGTTTGTCGCGGCGAGTACCCATTGTTTCAGCGAGTTGCCGTTCAAAGACGCGTGTTCTCAGATCGGAGATCTCGGTTTCGACAAAATCGAGCTTTGGTTCGATCCCGAAGGACGCCATCTCGACGCCAAGGCCGTGGCAAGTGATCCCGATCGCTTCGCGGCTGGCTTCCGCGAGACGACACGACTCACGCCGATCGCCCTGTGGCTGACGGACGCCGAAGCGAAGCCCGATACCCTGCGCGGCCTCGCAAAGGCGGCGAAGCTCTTGCGGGTCGCGCAGCTTTCGGTGGCCGCATCGCCCGTCGGCACACCCTTCAACACGGAGGTCGATCGCCTGCGGTCCTACGCATCGGCCGTGAATCCCGACGGCATTCGCCTGTCGATCAAAACGCGAGCCGGCGACCTGACGGAAGACCCGCATACCGCCGTCGAGCTGTGTCGCGCCGTCAAAGGTCTTGGTCTCACACTCGACCCGAGCTACTACATCTGCGGTCCCAATGGCGGACGTGACTGGGATATCGTCTTTCCCTACGTCTATCACGTCCACCTGCGCGACACGACGCCCGACCAGGTGCAGGTGCCGGTGGGCCTCGGCGAGGTCGACTACAACCGCCTCATCACGAAGCTGCAGCGAGAGAAGCACGACCCGGTGCTCAGCGTCGAACTGTTGCCCGAGCACACCGACCCCGAAACACGGCAACTCGAAATGCGCAAGCTGCGCATGCTGTTGGAGACGCTGCTGTAGGCTCCATCAGAATAGATCAGAATAGAGTTGTGATCTGCGGGGCCACGCTCTTTGGGTCTAGGCCCCGCCTCCCGCAGAATTGGGCAACCTGGCCTCCTACTTGACCCCGGATTCGGTCAGCGTTGAGTCGCGTCGGCGGGCCGGTATGCTGAGTGCCCTTCGGCTCCCGTTCCGCACTCGCGTGGCCCGATGTCTGCACGTACCTTTCTCGAAACCTTCGGCGCGTTCGTCTTCTTCACCGGCCTCGTCGGCCTCGGCACCTGGTGGCTGACCCGCCGCGACCGGCACGATACGTCGTCCGGATATTTTCTCGGCGGACGCTCGCTGACGGCCGGTTACATCGCCGGCTCGTTGTTGCTGACGAACCTGTCCACCGAGCAGCTCGTCGGGCTGAACGGCGCCGCGTTCAGCGACGGACTCTCGGTGATGGCTTGGGAAGTCGTCGCCGGGGCGTCTCTCGTCGTGATGGCGCTGTTCTTTCTGCCGCGCTATCTCAAGAGCGGCATCGCGACGGTCCCGCAGTTTCTTGCCGAACGATTCGCACCCAGCACCCGAACGATCACCACGATCATCTTCATCGTGGCCTACGCGGTGATCCTGCTGCCGCTCGTGCTGTTCACAGGGGCGACGGGACTGCGTGACATCCTGAATCTTCCGGCCCTTACGGGCATTCAGAGCGAGACCGCGCTCCTGTGGCTGACGGTCTGGCTGATCGGCATCGTCGGCTCCATCTACGCGATTTTCGGCGGACTGCGGACCGTGGCGGTGTCCGATACGCTCAACGGCTTCGGGCTGCTCGTCGGCGGATTGCTCATCATTTACCTCGGCCTGAAGGCGGTGAATCCGGAGGGCGTGTTTGCCGCACTCGGCGATCTCAAGCGAGCCGATCCCGAGAAGTTCAATTCGCTCGGACGACTGGACCAGCAGGTGCCCTGGCCGACTCTGTTCACCGGCGTGCTGCTGTTGAACCTATTCTATTGGTGCACGAATCAGCAGATTATCCAGCGGGCGTTCGCGGCACCGACTCTCGCGGAGGGACAGAAGGGCGTGCTGCTGGCGGGGGTCTTCAAAGTCTTCGCTCCGCTGATTCTCGTGCTGCCGGGAATCATCGCCTACCACCTGTACGCGAACGAAATCTCGGAGCCGAATTTCGCGTACGGCACGCTCGTGAAGAAGGTTCTGCCGCCGTCGCTCGCCGGCTTCTTCGCCGCGGTGATGTTCGGGGCGATCCTGAGCAGCTTCAACTCGGCCCTCAACAGCACAGCGACGCTGTTCAGCCTTGGCGTCTATCGCGACATCATCCGGCCGTCGGCGTCGGAGAAGGAAGTCATCGCGTCGGGCAAACTGTTCGGCGTCGCGATCGCCGTCGCCTCGATGACGATCGCGCCGTTTCTCGCGGGACAAAAGAGCATCTTCGCCTACCTGCAAACGATGAACGCGATCTACTTCATCCCGATCTTTTCCGTGGTGCTCGTCGGCATGTTGTCGAAGCGCGTTCCGGCTCTGGCGGCCAACACCGCTCTCATCGGCGGCGTTCTGGTGATGCTGGCCGTCTACTTCGTCCCGCCGCTTCACGCCAGCGTTCTTGGTCCGCCGAAAGGCACTTACGAGAATTTGCATACGTTTCACTTTCTCGGCGCGATGTTCCTCGCGCTGTGCGCGCTCATGCTGATCATCGGAGCGATCAAGCCGCGGGCGACGCCGTGGGAACATCACGCGACCGGTGAAGTCGATCTCACGCCGTGGCGGTGGGCGAAGCCGGCGGGAATCGCGCTCGTGCTGTTCGTTGCCGCGATCTACGCCTATTTCGCGGATCCGTCGGCGATTCGCACGGCCCCCGTCGCCGAAGCGGCGAACGAGGAAGTCACGCAGATGTAAAGGCCGTTCATCACGCAGCGGGACATGGGCCGATGACGCACGCTCTTCCATTTGTGTGTTTCTTCGTGGCGGCAGCGCCTGTCAGCGAATTGCCAACTCCCGCGGAGTCGGCTCGCCGCGTCGTGGACGCTGCGAAGGCCGAGAAGGCTCCACTTCCCGAGGAGTTGTCCGTCAAGCTCGCTGCCAGCGATGACCCGCGCGACGTCTGGCTCGCGGTCGCCGCGCACACGCTGATCGAAGTCGAGATCAATCCCGAGATGCGGGTGAAAGTCGCCGCCGGACCGGCGAAACCGACGTTGACTGCTGGTCGCACGATGCCGTTCTTCGTGCGCGTCGAGAACCGCTGCGGTGCGACGGCACGCTTGGCCGTGACGGCGACCGATCTCGCCTCGAACAACGCCGAGACGCCGGACTGGCTCGATGTCGAGATCGTGAACGCAAAGGGCCATTCCGACCGGCTGTCGGGTGCTCCGATCGACTACAAGCTGTTGATGTGTCGCATCGCCGAGCCGGGCCGACGCGAGGTGCGACTTGGATTCGATGCGGGGCAGGGGACGCAAGACCTCGGCTTTCGCGGCGTGACGGATATTCTCTTCCACGTGCGCAAGGAAGACGCAGCCCCTTCGGGAGACTGAAGATGCCAATCCGGTTCGTGATCGTGCTGTCGGTCCTGTGTTCCGCCGCCCTCGCGCAGGAACAGTTCCCGCGAGTCGAAACGGTCGAACGACAACCGTTGTTAAGTCAGGTGACACGCCTCGACGAAGCTTTGCAAGCGATCGGCAGCCCGCTCGATGCCGAGGTGCACGCCGCTCTCGAACGGTTGAAGTCACTGGCCGATGACAAGGCCGTCGCTGCGGAAGTTCAGACGCTGCTCGACCCGCTGTGCCTGGTTGCGATCGATCTGAGCGGCGAAACGCCGAAGGTGACCGGCCCGGGGAAGACGTCGGAACTGTTTGCGGAAGGCTGGCGCGCTTTCCTGGTGAAGGTCGTCAATCCGGAGGGTGCGACGGGGGGCCTGCGCATCGACAGCCCCAACGCGGCACCCGTTCCTCGTTCACCCGCCGACGCCGTCGAGAGCCGCTGGCTGGGCCTCGAAAGCTACGAAGGACAGCCTCTGCGAACGAAGCTCAGCGGCCTGCCGCTCGAGTATCGCATCGTGCAACTTTACAGCCGCGACGTCGGCGAGCGATCGGCGACGCTCACCGCCGCCGTCGTCGAATCGGACGAGCAGAAAGACGCCCCAAGCGGTTCGGCCGACCTCAAATTCAAGGCCGTCGCCTCCACGCCCGTCTCCTTCGCGGTGACGGACGGCGGCGAGCCGGCGATGGCGGCGTTCGAGATTCGCGACGCCCTGGGGCGTGTCTACCCGTTGCAAAGCAAGCGGCTCGCGCCGGACTTCTTCTTCCATCCGCAGGTCTATCGCGCGACGGGCGAAACGGTGCAGCTTCCGCCGGGCAGTTACACCGTGCGATGTTCTCGCGGCCCTGAATCGATTCACGAAACGCAATCGCTCGTCGTCGAAGATCGCCCCGTCACGTTGACGTACGACGTGAAGCGCTGGATCGACACCGCGAAGCTCAACTATTGGAGCGGCGATCACCACATTCACGCAGCGGGCTGCCAGCACTACGACAAGCCGACCGAGGGGGTGCTGCCGGCCGACATGCTACGGCATTGCAAGGGTGAAGACCTCAAGGTCGGCTGCTGCCTGACGTGGGGGCCTTGCTTCGATTTTCAGAAACAGTTCTTCACCGGCAAGACCGACGACGTTTCGGAGTACCCGTACCTGCTGCGCTACGACATCGAAGTCTCGGGCTTCGGATCGCACAACTCGGGACATCTCAATCTGCTCAAGCTCAAGGACCAGATTTACCCCGGCGGCGATTCCAAGCTGCACTGGCCGACGCTCGGCCTGAACACGCTGACGTGGGCGAAGAGCCAGGGGGCCGTTTGCGGCCCTGCGCACTCGGCGGCGGGACTCACGCGCACCGTCGGTCGTCTTGAAGGAACGGACGGGCTCGACGGTCCTCATCGCCTGCCGAACTACGACATCCCGGCCTACGACGGCATCGGTGCGAACGAGTTCATCGTCGATATCACGCACGAAGTGCCGGGGCCGGAAGGCAAACTCGTGCCTGCGGTCGATTTCATCTCGACGATGAACACCGATCGCGTCGCCGAATGGAACATGTGGTATCACGCCTTGAATTGCGGCTACCGCGTGAAGGCCAGCGGCGAGACCGACTTCCCCTGCATCACCGGCGAACGCGTGGGCATCGGCAGGGTCTACGCGAAAGTCGATGGCCGACTGGAGTTCGATCGCTGGGTCGAGGCGCTCGCCGCCGGCCGCAGCTACGTGAGCGACGGCAGTTGCCACCTGATGAATATGACCGCCGAGCCCGCAGGCGACGCGTCGCGAAAGGTTTCGCTCGGTGAAAACGGGAGCGAACTGCGAACCGTTGGTCCGTCGAGTGTGAAGGTGCGTGTGACCGCCGCTGCGTTCCGCGAAGGTTCACCGTCGCTGCCTGTCGAACTGATTGTGAACGGCTACGTCGCCGATCAGCAGGATCTCGTCGCCGACGGCACGCCGCGCGATCTGGAGTTCGACGCGCAGCTCGATCGCAGCAGTTGGGTCGCGGTCCGGGTGTTTCCGCATGCCCATACGAATCCGATCTTCGCGATCGTCGACGGTAAACCGATCCGTCCTTCAAAAGAGAGCGCGGAGTGGTGCCTGAAAGGCGTCGAGCAATGCTGGTCGCAGAAGCTGCGGACCTACCGCGAGGAAGAACGCGAAGGTGCGAAGACGGCCTACGATCACGCTCGCGAGGCCTACCAGCAGATCATTGCGGAGGCGGAGCCGACCGCGCGGCCGGAATAGGCACAAGTTCTCAAGTACGTTCCGGGTTACAAGGTCTCGACGAGCGCGGCTCCGCAGATCACGCACCCGCCAACCGAATTTTTGACCGTCCTTTCTGTAGAGCAATATGTCTTTCGGACTCACATCGGCGCTCCTGCTCGGTCTCGTCGCTGCCGACCCTAAAGTCACGGACGACGCCTATCGGTTGGAACTCGTCGTCGAAGCTCCCGATCTCGTGACCCCCGTCGGTCTCGCGTTCGACGATCGCGGCCGACCGCTCGTCATCGAATCGCATACGCACTTTCGGCCCGATGAGTATGCCGGTCCGAAGGCCGATCGCATTCGGCTCGTCCATCTGCCAGGGAAACGAGATGCCCCACCGACCCTCAGCACGTTCTATGAAGGCTCGTCGGCGACGATGGGGCTGCGCGCCGGCCCTGACGGCTGGATGTACGTCGCGTCTCGGATGGAGGTGTTCCGTCTGAAAGACGGCGACGGCGACGGCGTCGCTGAAAGCCGTGAAGAGATCTCGCGCCTCGACACGAAGGGCAACTATCCGCACAACGGGCTCTCGGGTATCGCCTTCGGACCCGACGGCAAACTCTATTTCGGCATGGGCGAGAATCTCGGCGAGCCGTACGCGATCATCGGCAACGACGACGCGCCGCTCGCCGGCGGCGGCGAAGGCGGCAACGTCTTTCGTTGCGACGTCGACGGCACGAACCTCGAACGCGTGGCCACCGGTTTCTGGAATCCGTTCGGGTTGGGCTTCGACACGCACGGCCGATTATTCGCCGTCGATAATGATCCCGACGCCAGTCCGCCCTGTCGGCTGCTCAACGTCGTGCCCGGCGGCGATTACGGATTCCAGTTTCGCTATGGCCGGGCCGGCCGGCATCCGCTCCAGGCCTGGGACGGTGAATTGCCCGGGACCTTGCCGATGGCCGCGGGAACCGGCGAGGCGCCGTGCGCGGTCGTGCCTCACGAGGGAAGGCTGTGGGTCACGAGCTGGGGCCATCACCGCATCGAACGCTTCACAATGTCGCCCGCCGGGGCGACGGTGACGGGCCGTTCCGACATTCTCGTTCAAGGCGACGAGAACTTCCGCCCCGTCGATCTCGCCGTCGCTGCGAACGGCGACGTCTACTTCACCGACTGGGTCGACAAGAGCTATCCGCTGCATGGGAAAGGCCGCTTGTGGCGACTCAAGCGCGTGGCGGATGCAACCTCGCTGGTGCCGCCGGAGTTGCCGCCGCTGTCTCCGGCAGAGCAGCAAGCCGTCGCGGCCCGCAGGCGCGTGGACGTCGACGCACTCGGTTCCGACGATCCGTTCCTGCATCAGGGAGCCGTGTGGGGGCTGATCGCGGCCGACGACCCGGCGAGCGTGCGCTGGGAGGCTTTGAAGCAGCCGAAACAGCGACAGGGCTGGCTCGAAGCGCATCGCTGGAAGAATGATCTCGATGCGACCGCGCGTGACGAGGTTCTGCGTGTCGCTCTCGAAGACTCCGATCCCGATGTGCGGCTCTACGCCGTCGGCTGGATCGCCGACGAGCGAATCGAAGCCTTGTCCGACGCTATTCGACATCTGCTCGAAGCAAGTGACATCACGCCGCGGCTCTTCCGAGCGGTGATCGCGACGGTGGAACGACTGGACGGAAACTCGGTGTCGCAGAAAGGCGACGCCACGGCCGCGGGGCTTATCGCGATCGTCGATGACGGTTCGAAGCCTGCGGCTCTGAGGGCGATGGCCCTGCGACTCACCGCAGGCAGCGAGCTGCTCTCGACGGAACGTCTTTCATTGCTCTCGAAATCCGAAGACGACGTTCTTCGGCGGGAAGCGGTCCGCAGCCTCGCGACCGGCTCGCGGCAGGATCGCTTCGCGACACTCGCCATGATCGCACGCGATGAGAACAGGCAGGCGGCCGAGCGCGCCGACGCCGTGCTGGGTCTCGCCGGCGATCGCGACAGTCAGCGCGATCTGTTGCAAGAGTTGGAACGTTCATCAACGCAGGTCGTCGCGATCGAAGCGAGACGCGCGCTCGCTGAAGCGCCTGCGAAACTCACAGCGACGCCTGCACTCGATGATCTCGAAGCTTGGCGAAAACGGGTGAGCGACGGTGGTGACGCCGAGGCCGGCTGGCGAGTCTTTTTTCGCTCGAACGGCGCCGCCTGCTCACGGTGCCACACCCTCGACGGTCGCGGCGGCTCCGTCGGTCCCGACCTGACGGGCATTGGCCGCAAGATGGATCACACCCGCCTGCTCGAATCGATCCTGCTCCCCACCAAGGAAATCGCGCCGCAATACGTGCCCTGGACGCTCGCCACAACCGACGGAAAGGTGCTCGTCGGATTGCCGCTCGACATTCGCGATACCGGCGCGACCGTCGAACAGTTCGTCGGGACCGACGGCGCGCCGTTCTCGCTTCCGTCAGCGAGCATCGAGGCACGACATGCCGCCGAGACGTCGATCATGCCCGAAGGGCTGGAGAAAGTGCTGTCGCCGGAGGATCTGCGGGATCTGTTGGCGTTGCTGGGGGAGTGAGTGGGCGGCGTGACTGGTGTCTGGTGGCTGGTGCCAGCGACGTATGGCCGCACCCCGTTCCCCGACCTTCCTTCACTGCGGAACCGGATCGCCCGGCCGGATCGGCTGCCCCTCCCAGTACCAGACGCCGTCGCGTTGCTCGAGCAGCCGCACCTTGCCGTTGCCAAGCGGCGGGGCGTCTTCGTTCGGCAGCCACTTGGCGAGTTCCGTTTTAATCGTCTCGTGCCGCGGGTTGTCGGCGAGGTTCATCCATTCGCGCGGGTCGGAGCGCATGTCGTAGAGTTCCTCGCTGCCGTCGGCATAGCGGATGTAGCGCCATTCCTCGGTGCGCACGCCGTGATTGCCGGGGCCGTGCGTGGTGATCGCCGGCCGCTCGCGGACTGCGTTCGCGTCCTGAAGTTGCGGAAGCAGGCTCTGTCCGTCGAGACCCTCCCGCTTCGGCAATCCACAGAGTTCGACGAGCGTCGGATACAGGTCGAGCAGTTCCGCGGGGCGGGCGCAGTG
>JACCRE010000217.1 GCA_013813775.1 Planctomycetaceae bacterium | reverse complement strand
GACTGCTCAACGGTTACGAACTGTGACCCGACGTCCTCCGCGGCGTCGCGTTCCCCAACGGCCTCCGCCTCGACCAAGCCGCCGCCTGATTCAACACCCGCCGTCCACAAGATTTGACAATATCTCGTGGCGGCGGCGGTCTTCTGCGACGGACAGCGTCTGACCCGCTGCGATCACCGGCGGCCCGTTCACCCGCGTTGCACCGCCAGAAAGAACGCCACCCGTCGTGAACGAAGTCCCCCACACCGCAGTCGGCCAGGCGACGAGTGCCCCAGTACGCGCGTCGTAGGCTCGGACGTCGGTCGAGACTCCGCCGACGGGCATCACCAGCAGATCGGCTCGTCCGTCGGCGTTGAGGTCGGCGACGCCGACAGCCACGTCTCCCGAGTAGCTCGCATCGTGGACTCGGTAGGACCACTTGAGTAGCCCCGTCGAGCCATCGGCCCCGGCGGACTGCGCCGTCTCGAGTCCATCGAACACGCGGGCGTAGGGGCCGCCGCCGATCGCGGCCGTGACGATGTCGGCCTTGCCATCACCGTCGACGTCTCCAGCGGCCACGCGAACGCCCGCGGTCGAGGTCGGGGCGTAAGCGAAGAACTGATGGATCTGCTGCCGTGTTCGGCCGTCGAACACTCGCACATCCGGTGCGTTTCCGGCGCCCGGCGCGACGATGATGTCGTCCTCCCCGTCTCCGTTCACGTCGGCCACGGCCGGCGTAAAGGTCCCGGTCAGCGACGAATCGTGCGTCGTCAGAGCGTAGCGCAGCAGTCCGGTCGAGCCGTCGCCATTCGGCGTGGCGGCCGACTGCTTCCCGTCGTAGACGCGCACGTAGGGGCCCGACCCCTCGGGGGAAGTGATGATTTCACAGATGTCGTCGCCGTCGACGTCACCGACGGCCACCGAGATCCCACCCTGGCGGGTCGGATCATATGCATAGAACTCTCGCAAGAACGTTCCGTCGCGCCCGTCGAAGATCCGCACGAGTGAGCCGACTGAGCCGCTTCCGGGGGCGACGACGACGTCCGCAATCCCGTCGCCCGTGACATCTCCGAACGCGACACGGACGGGGCCGTCATAGTTTGCGTAAGGATCGATCTGGAAACGAGCGGCATTTGTGACTGCGTCGACCACGGTCACCAGGCTCGTTCCACCACTGGACTGGCCGGCGACATATGAGGGCAGCGGCGCCGGACGGTCGAACGCCATCGAACCCGACGCGACAGAGATACCCCCACGGAATCCTCGGCTGTGGGTCAAGCCGCCGCGGATCACGGCTCCGGTCTGCCCGTTATAAACTCGCCAAGCGGGCTCGCTTCCTGGGCCAAGGCCGACAACGACGTCCGTATCGCCGTCACTGTCGCCGTCGAAGGCGCCGACCGGAACCGCGCCCGTCCAGCCGGCACTCCAGACACTGAACTCCGTGGGGCTCGAGGGCTGCGCGACTTCAGCGTTAAAGATTCGGATTTTCGGATTGCCCCCGCCGCCAGGGCCGACAATGACCTCGTCCTTGCCGTCTCCATCCGTGTCTCCGCTCGCAACATAGACGCCGTAAAGGAAGTCGGACGGATTACTCTCGCTGTAGGCATACCAAGCTGCCTTAACAGCCCCACTGAACGGGTCATAGACGCGTACTGCCGGGAGCTTGCCGTCAGGCAGGCCGACGATGACCTCGGCGTCTCCATCCCCGTCCACATCCCCTGCGGCCAGCCGAACGCCGGCGTTCCCGGCGGAGTTGCCGGCGAACGCGGTGAAGCTCGTGACCAGGTTCCCCGACAGCGCATCGAAGACGCGGACTTCCGCCGAACGGCCGTCGGCGAATGCGGCCGCGTTCGAAACGATCACCTCGGCCGTGCCGTTGCCGTCCACGTCAGCGGTGGCGACGTTGAGGGCGCCGGTGTAGCCGAGGCTCTGGTCGAAAGCCCATTTCGCGGCCAGCATCTGCCCGGTCACACCGTCGAAGACGCGGTAGAGCGGCGAAGCCGGCGTTCGGCACGACGACTCCGCGACCGCTCGAATACAAGCCGAACTCTACGACGCGATCGCCTTTGCCCTCGAGACCATCACCCCCACTGACTGCCGCAACGTCTACAGCTCCTCTCGGCGGCGAGCCCTGTGGTGATCGCGGGCCAGGGTGCCGGTGGAACGAGCCAACCGTCGGTCGTGGACGCGCTGACTGGCGAACTGCGGTTCTCTTCGAGAAGATCTTCTCGATCGGATTGAGGTCCGGGCTGTAAGGCTTGTCCTTACCCACTACTCAATGGTTCGGGGCCGAGATCGGCCGCAGCATCGGCCCCTCTCATCATCAGCTGGAGCTTGTCCCAGCCGCACCAGATTGTGATCCAGCCAGGATCGCCGTCGTGCTTTCTCCCCAGGAAGCCTCCCAGCTTGGCCAACTCTCGGTAGAAGCGGCCCACCGTCAGTGGCATCGCCGGGTTGAGCCCGCGGGCAACCTTCAGCAAGCTCACGTATCGCGGGGGTACGACCTCGGCGACCGGCCTGTCCCGCGCGTGGGCCTTGAGCTGGAGCAGGCGGACTTGGTGGATGCTTCCGCCAGCCGTAGTAACCCGCTGCGGCTGACCTGAAGGACTTCACACTGCCATGCGATCGGCCACCGCTGCCGATGCTCCTCGATAAAGCGACTTTTCACTTCGACTCCTTCGCGAAGAAGGCCGTCGCTTTTTTAACGGGTATGGATTGAGGCATGGAATCCGTCCGCTCGACCTGGTCCGATCAGCGAACCGGGTCTGGGACGGAATGACGACTGAGTCAGACCACACCCTCAGTGACGCGACGGGCTGTTCATTCCGGGGGCCGGCCGAGAGATCCTATGGGCCTTGAGCCCGCTTTTTTAACTGGCCACCCCTACGGCCCACCCGGCTGAGCTTCGAGCTCGAAGAGGTAAGTGCCGAGCGGCCCCGACCCGTCCGTCACACAGTCAAGAGTCGACGATGAAGGAGGCGACGATGCAGGAGCCCATGATGCAGCGATTCCTGGGACTCGATGTTCACAAGTCGGTTGTCGAGGTCTGCGCGATCGACGAGGCGGGAAAGACACTCTTCCGCCGGCGGATCGACTGCACGCGGGAGGTGCTGCTCAAGTTCGCGGAAGAGCTTACGGCCGCGGACGTGGTTGCGCTGGAGGTGACAACCAATGCCTGGGCGGTGGCAGATCTGCTCGAACCCTTCGTCGGGCGGGTCGTGGTCAGCAATCCGCTCAAGACCAAAGCCATCGTCGAAGCCAAGATCAAGACCGACAAGGTCGATGCCGAAGTCCTCGCGCAATTGCTCCGCTGCGACTATCTGCCGAGCGTCTGGGTGCCGGATCCGACGACCCGCGTCCTGCGACAGCTGACCAGCCGCCGCGAGCGACTTGTCTCTCAACGGACGCGGCTGAAGAATCGCATCCAAAGCGTACTGGCGGGACTGCTCGTGGTCGTGCCCGTGAAGACACTCTTCAGTCAGGCGGGGCGACAATGGCTCGCCGACTGTGATCTGCCGGCTTACGAGCGGGCGTTGGTCGAGTCGGACCTGCGGCTCATTGAGGCTGTGGACCAGGAGATCGACAGGCTGGAACAGCAACTCCAGCAGGAGGCCTGGAACGCGCCCCGCGTCCGCTTGCTGATGACCATTCCGGGCGTCGACTACGGCACGGCCCTGACGCTCATCGCCGCGCTGGGAGATCTGACTCGCTTCGAGGATGGCGACCGGGCCGCCAGCTATCTGGGACTGACTCCCTCCGTCAAGCAATCGGCCCAGACATGCCACTACGGTCCGATCACCAAGAGAGGCAATACGCAGGCCCGCTGGATGCTGACCCAGTCGGCTCAGAACATGGCCCGGCATCCCGGTCCCCTGGGCGTCTTCTTCCGCCGTTTGGCCAAGCGAAAGTGCTGGAACGTCGCCGTCTGCGCGACGGCCCGCAAGCTGGTCACGATCGCCTGGCTGATGCTCAAGCACAATGAACCCTATCGCTACGCGAGTCCCGCCACGACGCAGCAGAAACTCTCCCGCCTCCGCGTCGCCGTGACCGGCAAGCACCGTCAGGCGGAACACAAAGGACGGCGTCCCGGGGTCAAGAATGGCGCCCATCCTCCGTCGCGTCTGGTGCCGTCGCTCGGCCGCGTTTGCGACCAGGAGGGACTGCCGCCAGCGCATGGGTTCGAACAATTACCGGCTGGCGAGCAGCGAGTGCTGAAGTCGCTGGGGGTGATCGACTACGTCCAGCAGATCAGCACCGACCGACGAACACCCCGCCAGCGAAAGCTTCGCTCAGTGCGTGTTCCGCGTGAGGAGGCGAAGAAATCATGAGTTCGTGAATTGACATCTCCAGAGGTAGGAGATCGCGCTCCATCTTCAGCCGTTCGTTCTCAGTCCGTAGGCGACGGAGCTCCGCTTCCAGAGCCGACGAGGTCGTCAACGACGAGGTCGTTGTCTTTGGTCCGGACGTGATGACATCACTCGCCGCCCCACCGTGTCCTACTGACAATCGTCTATTGAGAGCAGGCCGCTGTTGAGGAACTGCTCATTCGCGGAAAGCGAAGTGGCGGATGCAGGAAAGGCCGGCCAATCTCAGGGGTGCCGCCGGCGAGTCGGCTTGGCAAAGTCCAGGCACCCCTCAACAATAAAGAAACATTGCCATGTAGCCAACTGTAGTTAATCCCACAAAACAGCCGTTGATTCCGCTGGATACGATGCCTTTGATCCGTCGCGGCAACACCGCGAATTGTCAAGAAATAGAAGCTAAACCGCAATCTTCTCACTGTGGCAGCTCCAGCGGTCACCATATCGTCGGAAAGGAACAGCACGATGTTCGGACGCTCATTCGCGCCGGCGGCAGAGCCACCGCAAGCTGCGACCGCCGCCATGATGCCGATCCAGCCATACAAACAATGCATGTGCAGCGATTCCTATTTGTTTAAGCCTGTCGATCGTACTGCATCCGAACTGTCTTGCAGGATGCCGGCGAGCGGCTCGCCGTCCGCACTTTCCAGCAAAACGCCAAGCAATCGCGCGATCGTCGGCGCGACGGAAACGTTCTCGACGATGTCCAGACGCGTCCCCTTCCGAACGCCGGCGCCCGCGGCCACGAATACTGCGTTCATACGAGGATTCGTGGAAAGGAAACCGTGAGTGCCGGGCGTGCCTTCGGCGGCGATCACGAACTCTTCGCCGATCGGGTCGGCATTGAAACCGTAACCATCTTTGGCGGAGAGCACGAGGTCGGGAGCCTGGCGGCTCTGCATCGGCGTCGGCAGGCCCAATTCCCCGAAAGCCTCGGGCGTTAGAACTTCATCGATCCCTTCCTGCCCTTGGAAGGCTGCGATGGCTTGCTCGCGATCGGCGTCGGCGGTGTCCGGCGACGTCAGATAGACCAGAGCCGTTCCGCCTTCGGGAACGGCGTACACCTTCGCCGTCGCGACCGACTTGCCTTCGACGGTGAGCAATCCAGCCTTCCGTAATAGTACGTTCGGTCTTAGCGACTTCGGAATCGGAATGAAGCCGTGATCGCTGACGATGATCACGGCGGTCTTGTCGGCGATCCCGGCCTCGTCGATCGCATCGAGCAGATCACCCACGCAACTGTCGGCGTACGCAACGGCACTGTAACCGGCTGCGGACTTCGGACCGTATTTGTGATGCGTTCCATCGACGTTCAACAAATGGAACATCATGAAGTTCGGCTTGCGCGTGCGGATCACGTGACACGCCGCCAGCGTCCAGATGCGATCGCGAGCCGGGGCGCTCAGCGAACCGAAGGTCTTGAACGCCTCCTCTGGCACGGCGCCCGATTCCTTCAGTTCGGCGATGAGTTCGGGCGTCGTATGGTCGAGCGATTCAGGGCTGTCCGGGAAATCGATGCCCAGCGTCTTCGAGTTGCGGGTGCAGGGCCAGTTGATGCCGGCGCTCGTCTTGCCCTGTTGATGCAGGATGTCGAACAGCGTCGGAACCTGAACGAGTTCGAGCTTATCCCTGCGTGGATCAACCTTGACCGGGACTCCCAGCCCCGGTCGCTCCAGAAGCCCGTTGAACAACACGCCGTGCTTCGCTGGATAGACGCCCGTGACGAGCGTCGTATGGTTCGGCCACGTGACGCTGGGATTCGACACGATCATGCCGGCCGCGCGTGAACCTCGCTCGGCCAGGCCGCGAATGTTCGGCAGCACAGCAGAGGGATCGTCGAGTAGATAGGCGGGCAGGCCGTCGACCGTGACCAGCACGACATGCTCGGCGAGCGGCTCCGCGGCAACGCACGGCGACAGACAAGCCGTGGCGATGAAAATCGCGAACGAAGGAAGAGCGCACTTCAGAGCTCGTTGCATCGGAACTCTCAAAACGGGCGATGACGAAGTCGGAACATGCTACACCCGAGGCCGCAATGTCTCACCTCCGGGCGAGGCGTCATCGTCGGAGGCATCATGCGAGACCCGTCAGTCCCGGCAGGGCGATCTCGATCTTCGGCGGACTGGCGTCCCAGGCGTACGCATCGGGCGCGAGCGTTTCGGTCGAGTTGAGAGCCTGTTCCCAGGTCACCTGCTTGCCGGTGTAGGTCGCCATGCGGCCCATGATCGCGAGCAGCGTGCTGTAGGCCATGTAGTCGCCGTTGTTGATCGGCCGGCCGCTGCGAATGCTCGCGAACAGCTCATCGTGCTCGACCTGGTACATGTTTTCGTGCGTGCTGTCGTACCGCCAGTTTTCCGCGCCGGTGATCGTCGCTCGCCGCTCCGATAGGTCGGCATGACCTTTCGTGCCGACAAAACTCGTGGAGATGCTGTTGAAGCAGCCGGCCTGTTGACGTGTGTTGCTGAAGATCCTCGCACCGTTGTCGTACTCGTAGGTCACGCTGTGGTGGTCGAAGATGTCGCCGAACTCGTCACCGGTCCTCACCTGCCGGCCGCCCATGCCGACCGCGCGGGTCGGGTAGCCGCCCATCACCCAGGCGCACACGTCGAGGTTGTGAACGTGCTGCTCGACGTTGAAATCGCCGGAGAGCCACTTGAAGTAGTACCAGTTGCGCATCTGCCAGGTCATGTCCGACCAGCCCGGCTGTCGCGGCTTGACCCAGATCGGCCCGCGATAGTCGTCGGCGATCAACGTGTGGATGTCGCCGATGGCGCCGTTGTGCAGGCGAGCGACTGTCTCGCGATACCGCCCGTCATAGCGGAGGCACAGGCCGGAGACGAGCGACAGGTTCTTTCTCTTCGCTGCGGCGGCGGTGGCGAGCACGTCGCGCACTCCCGGGGCGTCAACGGCGACCGGTTTCTCGGCGAAGACGTGCTTACCGGCGGCCACCGCGGCTTTCAAATGGATTGGTCGGAAATGCGGTGGCGACGTGAGCAGCACGACGTCGACGCCGCTGTCGATCGCCTGTTGATAGGCGTCGAAGCCGACGAACCGACGATCGGGCGCGACATCGACTTTGTCGGCGACGTCGGGTGACTTCTGAAGCGTCGCGAGGCTCAGTTCCAGACGATCCTCGAAGGCATCGGCCATCGCGGTCAGCCGCACATTGGCGTCGGCTTGCAGCGCCTGCGCCGCGGCGCCGGTTCCACGACTTCCGCAGCCGATGAGGGCGACCCGCAGCACGTCATCGCCGCCGGCGAACGCTCCGTGAGCCGGACGCGCCCATGCGACCGCCGCACCAGCCACCGCGACGGCTGAAGTCGTCAAAAACGTTCGTCGCGACGTGTCAGACGGAAGAGCCGGTTCCTTTGAGGCCATGACTCGACTTTCATTGTGTGGATTGAAGGCCCGCGATCACGGTTTCGAGGTATTCACGGGCTCGGCGGGCGAGCGCATCGATGCCTTCGGGCTGGGAAGGGCGTTCGACGTTCGGGGCGAAGATGTTCTCGCAGCACAGCGGCATCTTCCGGCCCGTGAACGCTACGGGATGCAACAGCCGATAATGGTCGATCACACCGAATCCCGGCCCGCAGTCCTGATCATTTGGCCAGTTGCGATGGTCCTTGATGCAGAAGCTGCGGACGACATCGGCACACTTCTCGACATCGGGGATCGGGTCGAGGTCAAGGTAGTCCATCACGTTGCCGGCGTCGTAATTGACCATCACGCCGGCGTCGTCGACCTCGCGGACGATCTTCGCGCAGGCTTCGCCGGTGCCCGTCGTTCCGCCATGCTGCTTGACGACGAGCGTGACGCCCTGATCTCGCGCGATCGGCCCTAAGGCCTTGAAGCGCTCGATCCACAGCTTTTCATTGCCGCCTTCGGTGTGGCCGAAGGTCAGCACTTGCGGAACCTTCGCCGCGCCTGCCTGCTTGAGCCGTTGCGTGAGCACGTTCAGCGCGTTCGGAGCTTCCGGATAGACGGTCGAGAACATCATCACCGGTTCCAGACCGAGATCACGGCATTTCGCCGCGAGTTCGGCCGCTCGCACGGGCGGAGCGTCTTCAGGCATCACCGGCACAGTTTCACCAGAAGACTCGCGATGGCTCGTGCCCCAGGCGACATACTGAAGACCAGCTTCGCGAATGCCGCTGAGTGCCCGTTCGAGTGGAAACTGGGCGTAGGGCAGCGTCATGCAGGCGATCTGAAACTCGGTCGGTTTCGGAGAGGCCGTCGGTTCCACGGCTCGCACGAACTGCGGCAAGACCCCGACTGCCGCGGCACTCGCCTGTAGAAACGATCGTCGATTGATGGTGTCGGGGCGTTTCATCGCCTGCCGGGAGTCATCTGACCTGAAGCTGTTTCCACCGAGCACAAACGACGAAGCCTCGCCCTCTCCGCTTCGGAAAGCGCCGCTGCTCACCCCTTCGAAAGCTCTTCCCATTGCGCTCTGTAGTCGCGCAGATAATGCGTGCCCGCAGCGATGTCGGGGTATGCCGTTCCGATCTCGATGAGCGTGTAGCGGTCGTAACTGGCCTCTCGTAACAGCGTGAACAGCTCGCGATACGGATACTTGCCCGTGGCGTCGTTCCCCAACTCGTTGATATGGCAGGAACGCAGCCAAGGCTTCAACAGATCGAAAGCCCAAGCGATCGAGCCGTCCTTTACCTCGCCCGGATTCGAGTTCCAGGTCAATCCGACAGCCTCGTGACCGCAGTGCTGCATGATCGCCTGCATGTTCGCGGGATCTTGCGTTTGCGCGCCGTGCACCTCGACCCAAATCTCGACACCGGCATCCTGCGCGGCCTTACCGCATTCCACGAGGGCCGAACCGATTTGCGCAATCGTCTTCTCGGCGGGCACTTCCTTCGGCAGCCCGTTAGGGCGGACCTTCACTCCCCTTCCGCCAAGGTCGGCCACCAACTGCACGAACCGCTTGCACTCTTCGATGTTCTTGGCGACGACGGCCTGATCGAGGGAATGGAATTCACAGGTGCTCCCACAGCCCCAGAAAACGACGGCGGAATCCTGGAACCGTCGTCTGACGTCCTTGCGCTCCGCTGACGAGAGCGACGGCTCGACGCCGTGTCGGTGCGTCGTACGACATTCGACGGCCGCGATACCGACCTCTTGACAGACGCGCAGGATCGTCGGCAGATCCCAATCCTTGACGACGTTATACGTCACAAGCCCCAACTCGAACTTGCGAGGCTTTTCTGTCTCGAAGGCGTTCCGGCCAAAGGCGGTCAGCGGTGAAAGTGCTCCGCTTGCGGCGATCGCTGCCGCCGAGGCGAGAAACTGACGGCGGCTATTCATGGACATGAACCCGTCCTTCTGTGTCGTGTGGTCGGAGCGGTCGAGCCGTCTGGGTCGATGCAGCCTAACGATGCTCCCTTGGAGAATGAAACCGTATTCTGATTCCGCACCGGCATCGCGGCGTTCAGAAGAGGATGGCAACCGGCGGCCTTGCGCGGTAGACGTAATGGTTCAACCACCGCTGACCGCACTCAAACTCAGGTGAGGAGCTTAATGACCACGCCGCGCTCGTCCTCAACATCGCGCCGCCAGTTTTTGGCGACGTCGCTTGCCGGAACCGCCGCCGTCTTAGGGGCACCGATGGTTTTGACCGCTCGCAAGACCGATTCCAAGCTCGTCGTCGGCGAGGGAGAACACAAGTACGAGGTCGAGCACGATTGGCCGCAGCTTCCGGACAAGTTTACCTGGCAAACGACGCACAATGTCGCCGTCGACAAGGCGGGAAACGTCTACGTCATCCATGAAGGCCGCGCCGATCAAAAGGATCATCCTTCGATCTTCGTCTTCGACCCCGAGGGCAAGTACGTCCGCTCGTTCGGCTCGCAGTTCCAGGGCGGCGGACATGGCCTTGAGGTCCGCGAGGAAGGCGGGGAGGAGTTCCTTTACGTTTGCGCCTATCAGCATCTCAAGACGTTCGCCAAGCTCGACCTGAAGGGCGAAACCGTCTGGCAGAAGTACGCACCGATGGAATCGGGCGTGTATGCCGCCGACGAGGACACGAAGCCGGAGAAGGTGTGGGGGCGAGACCGCTTCCTGCCGACGAACTTCGCCTTTCTCGACGACGGAGGTTTCATCCTCGCCGACGGTTACGGCGCCTACTACATGCACCGCTACGACAAGAATGCCGAATGGCAGTCCTGCTTCGGCGGCGCCGGCAGCGGCGAAGGCAAGTTCAACACGCCGCACGGCGTCTGGATCGATGATCGCCCCGGTCGAGAGAAGTCAATCGTCGTCTGCGATCGCGCGAACAACACGTTGCAGTACTTCACGATGGACGGGAAGTATCTCGAAACGCTGACGGGCTACGGTCTGCCGGCGAACGCCGCGACGTGGAAGAACCTGTTGCTCATTCCGGAATTGCATGCCCGCGTGACGCTCTTGAACGAGAAGAACGAGGTGGTCGCTCGGCTCGGCGACGACGCCGCCCGGGTTACCGGCGAAGGCGGCGGCCAAATTCGCGGGGACAGCAGCAAGTGGCTTCCCGGCAAGTTCGTGCATCCGCACGACGCCTGCTTCGACCACGACGGCAGCATCTTCGTCGCGGAATGGGTCGGAACGGGTCGCGTGTCGAAGCTGCGGCGCGTGAGCTGACCGAAGCGGAGAGGCGGGGGATCGGGA